>JAPXTA010000004.1:0-69663 GCA_033812735.1 Hyphomicrobiaceae bacterium
ATCTGGGCGCGTTCGCGATGGAGCTGATGGGTGACGCCGGCATCATGATGAGCGACGTTCCCGGCAGCGGCGCTTACCAGCTGCAATGGATGGGCGGCGCCGGCTTCCGCATCGCCGGTGGCACCGACGAGATCTTGCGTAACATCATCGCCGAGCGCGTCCTCGGAATGCCGCAAGACACCCGCGTCGACAAAGACGTCACCTTCCGCGAACTCGAGACGCGGCAGGGCAAGAAGGGTAGGTGAGTTATCTATCGCCTAGCCGCTGAATCGGAGTGCAATCGAAGCCGAAATTGGTGTAGCCAATCATAATATAGCGAAGCGTATAGGCGAAGATATGGACGAATAGAGTTCTATCCAGTATTTTGGCCGTGATTTGTTCGATGGCAGTCGGCTCTGGGTATTGTAGCAAATGGACAAGAGCATCCGTGCCAGAGTGGAAAGAGTTTTAGCGGAAGATATCCGACCACAAGATTTAGATAGGATTTTCCTTTACGCGCGTGACCGCTGCGATGGAAGGCAGTGTGTCAGAGAAATCGGTGATTTCGTTGCGCATCACAACGAGAGAAATAAAGGGCTCATTACGCAGACTGCTAAAGATTGGGCCGCGATTGTCCATTTCCATGTAGTCCCTATGATTGAGGGTGAGCGGCACGATTGGTTTCGGTTGCCCGATTCATTTCCGCTGTATCTGGATGCCACGATTAGACGCCTCGACCAAAAGTCATTGAGAAAAGCAGTAGGTATGAATGCAAGTCAGGCGCGAACGGCTATCCGCGCTTTGAGGCAACGCCTAACTACAAACCAGGACGGCACACTGTCGCTTCCGCGCGAGATTTCGAGTGACGAGAATGATCTTCTGAGGTACCTTTCCAGCGTATTGGTCGTGCGGGAAGCATTTAACTCCAATGCTTTGGTCTCTGATCTTGCCAATACCCTCAAGAGCAATGCGGTGCTAAAGAAGGAAGAATACTCCCTGTTCTTAAGTCGAGAGCGCATCATCGGTCTCTTTGCGGCGTCGGTCATGCACAATTGCGTGGTCAATGTTTCGGCGGGCACGAACCTCGTTCTTCGGATTGCTTCTAACGACATGATTTCGGTTGATGCGGCCGTCACCGTGAAAGAGAATCAAATGGGTGGACGTGTCCAGGTGGCGTCCTCGCTTTTCTCGACAGCCATTTTATTGTCCGAAGGCTGCCATGCGGATCTTTTGGCCGAGAAACAACCATGGGAATTTTGCGTGGAGCTATCCGATGGAAAGCTGGCGCGTTTGGGTTAAGGCAGTCCCCGCTCGTGCCGACGCGCGTGGTGACACTACAAGTAATGCAGCGTCGACAAAGACGTCACCTTCCGCGATCTCGAAACGCGGCAGGCCCGGGACAAAGCGAAGGGGTAGCGCATCATGGCCGAGCTGAAGCCGGTCGATCGGGTCGAGATCCAGATTCTCGTAGACAATGTGACGGACGGCCTTTCGACCGTCCCCTCGTTCGTCGAAACCGAAACGGCCTACCACTGGCGTAACGGGTTGAAGCGCATGTCGGGCGCCTGCCTCTGCTGTGCCGCGCACGGCCTGTCATGCCTGATCACGGCCTATCGCGGAGAGTCACGCCGGACGCTGCTGTTCGATACCGGACCTGATGTGGACGTCTTCGCGCGGAACGCGGGCGTGCTCAAAGCCGATCTCCGCACCGTCGACGCGATGGTGTTGTCGCATGGCCATTGGGATCATGCCGGCGCGATGCTGACGGCGCTTGACCTTGTTCGGGCCGGGGACGAGAAGCGGCGTGTTCCCGTCTACATGCATCCCGGCATGTTTCATCATCGCGCCATGCGGGCCGCCGACGGAACCATGCGGCCCTTTGCCGACGTGCCGAGCGTCGATGAGCTGACGGCACAGGGCGGCCATGTCGTGCTGTCGGCTGAGCCTGACGCCATTCTCGATGGCATGTTCCACATTTCGGGGGAGATCCCTCGGGTTACGCCGTATGAGCGTGGCCTGCCGGGGCAGTTTCGGCGCGCTTCCGAGGCCCACGAGTGGGAGCCAGACCCCTTGCTGATGGATGAGCGGTCGGTTGCCATTCACGTGGCAGGTCGAGGCCTCGTCGTGCTTTCGGCTTGCTCGCACGCCGGCATCATCAACGTGTTGACCAATGCACGTCGCCAGCACCCCGGCATTCCGATCCTCTGCGTGATGGGTGGCCTCCATCTTTCTGGCGAGAATGAAAAAATCATTCCCGAAACGGTCGCTGGATTGAAAGCGTTCGACGTCGAGGTCATCGCTGCCGGCCATTGCACCGGCTGGCGAGCGATCGGAGCACTTGCTTCGGCATTCGGCATGAAAGTGCTCGCACCACTGGCGGTCGGCAAGCGATTTACTTTTGGATGATGTGCGCACGGCGAAAAAAGTCGTGTCTTCTATCGCATCAAATCCTCATAGGACGTCGTTCTCAGTTGGGGCAGTTCGCTGCACATGCGTGCCGCACTTGCAGCATTCTTTATATCGCAAATTGCGAATGTTTGGCTTGACGGTACGCGTGACCTTCGCCTCCAATGACGGTCATCGCCAGAACCGCGGGAGGACGACATGACTGGCTTTTCTCGACGTCAATTCGGCAAATTGATCGGAGGAGCGGGTGCCGTGTCCGCGATCGGCATGCCGACGTTTGCCATAGCCCAGACGAAACCCAAGGTCGTCGTTATCGGCGGCGGCGCAGGTGGCGCGACGGCAGCGCACTACCTCAAGAAGGACGGCGGCGCCGGTATCGACGTCACGCTGATCGAGGCGAACCCGATCTACTCCTCCTCGTTCTTCTCGAACCTGTACATCGGCGGCTTCCGATCCTTTGACAGCCTCAATCACGGCTATGCCGGTCTGAAGTCGGTAGGCGTCAACGTCGTACAAGCCTACGCCTCTGCGGTGGATTCTTCGAAGAAGGTCGTCATCACCCGCGATGGCAAGCGCTTCCCCTATGACAAGCTGGTGCTCTCGCCCGGCATCGAGATCAAGTACGACTCGATCGAAGGCTACAGCAAAGATGTCTCCAACCGCTTCCCACACGCCTATGAGACGAGCGGCGCCGGCAAATTGCAGCTGATGAAGACCCTCAGCGCCATGAAGGACGGTGGCACCTACTTGATGGTGATGCCGAACAATCCGTATCGTTGCCCGCCCGGACCGTACGAGCGCGCGTGCATGATCGCGCATCATCTCAAGACCAAGAAGCCGAAGTCGAAGCTCGTCATCCTCGACCCGAAAAAAGCGTTCTCGAAGCAGCCCGTGTTCACCGAGGCATTCGATAAGTACTACAAAGGCATCGTCGAATTGAACCTGACCAACGACATCGACGATTTCTCCGTCACCTCGTTCGACGCCAAGGCCAAGGAAGCGACGGCAAAGTCGGGCAAGAAAGTGAAGTTCGACGCCGCCAACGTCATCCCGCAACAGCGTGCCGGTTACATCGCCCGCGCAGCCGGTGTCGTCGATGGTGATTGGGTGCCCGTCAATCCTGAAAACTTCACCGCGAAGGCGAGCAAGGACATCTACGTGCTCGGCGATGCAACGGTTGCCGCGGAGATGCCGAAGTCGGCATTCTCGGCGAACAGCCAAGCGAAGGTGGCGGTCAACGACATCCTCGCGGAGTTGTTGAAGAAGGACAAGTTCCCAGCCCGCTTCCGCAACACCTGCTGGTCGCTGCTTGCCCCCGACGATTGCGTCAAGGTTGGCGCCAACTATGCGCCGAAGGACGGCAAGCTCGATCCATCGGGCTCCTTCGTCTCCCAGAAGGGCGAGGACGCCGGCCTGCGCAAGCAGAACTACGCCGAGAGCATCGGCTGGTACGACGGCATCATCGCCGACATGTTCAACAAGCAGCCGGCAGCGGCGCCCGCAAAGAAGGGCTGACGGAAAAGCCGATTAGCCAGTAGCCAATGGCCAGTGGAATGGTGTACCCCGCCATTCCGTTGGCCATTCTGCTATTGTGCCAATGCACGTCGGACCGATGCTTGTGGAATTGGACCTGCAATGAAGCTCGTCATGCTCGCCCGCAACCCGAGCCTCTATTCGCACCGCCGCATCGCCGAGGCCGCGAAAGCGGCCGGCCACACGATGGACGTGATCAACACGCTTCACGTCCACATGAACATCACGTCGTCCCGCCCCGTGCTCCGTCATGGCGGCAAGACGCTGCCGGTGTACGACGCGATCATTCCGCGCATCGGCGCCTCGGTGACGCACTACGGGCTCGCTGTCTTGCGCCAGTTCGAAATGCAGGGCGTGTTCCCCTTGAACGAAAGCGTTGCCATCGGCCGCTCGCGCGACAAACTCCGCGCGCTTCAACTCCTCGCTCGTGAAGGCATCGGTTTGCCCGTCACGGCGTTTGCGCATGGACCGCGCAAGGCCGAGGACGTCATCAAGGAAGTCGGCGGCACGCCGTGCGTCATCAAGCTGCTCGAAGGTACCCAGGGCATGGGCGTGATCCTCGCGGAAACGCAGGCGTCCGCAAAGTCGATCATCGAGGCGTTCTCCGCCGCCAACATCAATATTCTCGTGCAGGAATTCATCAAGGAAGCGGGCGGCACCGACGTTCGCGCGCTCGTGGTTGGCGGCGAAGTCGTCGCCGCCATGAAGCGCACCGGCAAGATCGGCGACTTCCGGTCCAATCTCCACCGCGGCGGCCGGGCCGAGAAGGTCGAATTGTCGCCGGAAGAACGCCGCACCGCCATTCGCGCCGCCGAGATCCTCGGTCTCAACGTCTGCGGTGTCGACATGCTCCGGGCGAAGCGCGGCCCCGTCGTCATCGAGGTCAACTCGTCGCCCGGTATCGAAGGCATGGAGCAGGCGACAGGCGTCGACGTCGCAGGCGCCATGATCCGCTTCCTCGAACGCCGCGCGACCCCTGGTGACACGTCCACCAAGGGCGCGGGCTGATCGCACTCCTCAATAGTAGCGCGCACCGAGTTGCCGCCACCGCGGCACCTCCATGTCGAGCGCGGCCTTCTGCGGCGGCACCACGTCGAATACCTGCTCCTGTGCGGGTATCAGTGTGATCGCAGCCGGCCCGCCAAGTGCTGCGACAAGCGTGAGCCCTTCGCGAGTCACGGTGAAGGTGTCACCCGCCTTCAGGAAGATGTCGCGCTTGTCGTCGGTCTGCGTGACCCAAACGGTCCCGGACCGGACGGAGACGACAGTTCCGGCGCCATCGCGGATGTCGAGGGACTTGCCGGGCTGGAGGGCGAGGGGAACGAGGGTGATGGTCTTGCTCATGACCGAAATCCTTGTCGTGCGGCTTGCTGCGGCGCGAGGCGACGTATCACAAGCCTGTCAGTTGCATGATCTGATGTCATGTATTGTGCTGGCCATTCGGCTCAGATGACGCGATAATGCCGATGATCTGCGAATGGCTCAAACGGTCGTTTGGCACACATTGCATGACAAAACGGAATGCAAAACGATGCAGAAAAAGCGCTTCGACCTGCCGCCCATCGACCTGATCGAGAGCTTCGAGGCGGCCGGCCGCACGCTGAGCTTCACCAAAGCCGCCGACGAACTCCACCTCACGCAATCCGCCGTCAGCCGTCAGATCAAGCAACTCGAAGACCGGATCGGCACACCCTTGTTCGAGCGCCATCATCGCGCGCTGACCCTGACGGAGGAGGGCGAGAAGCTCCTGCGCACGGCAGCCGATGTCCTCGAACAATTGCAGGGCACGGTCGACGAATTGCGCTCGAACCGGCAGCAGCGCCAGATCTCACTCACCACCACCCCCGGCTTTGCGTCGTTCTGGCTGATCCCGCGTCTGCGCCGTTTCACCAGCGAGCACCCCGACGTCGACGTCCGCATCTCAGCGACCAACACCAACATCAATCTCGAACGAAGCAACGTCGATCTCGCCATCCGCTACTGCACGCCCGAGTCGGTCCCGTCAGGCTCGAAGCCGCTGTTCGGCGAGGACATCACCCCCGTGTGCAGCCCCGCACTACTCCGCGACAAGTCGAAGCCGCTCAAGGCAGGACGCGACCTGCGCCATCACACGTTGATCCATCTCGACTATCCGGCAATGGAGAAAACTTGGTTCGACTGGGACACGTGGCTGACATCCTTTGGCGTGCCTGACCTGAAGCCCGCGGCCGCGATCCATTTCACTCAGTACGATCAGGTCGCACAGGCAGCGATCGCTGGACAAGGCGTGGCGCTCGGCCGTCTGCCGTTGCTGAACGAACTCATTCGCACCGGCGCGCTCGTCGCACCCTTCGCCAAGCAGGTCTCCGGCACGCGCGGCTACATGGTTCTCCGCTCAGCCTCCGCCGCGAAGAAGACCCACGTCACTGCATTTTGCGACTGGCTGTTTGCGGAAGCTAAATCGGATTTAAACGCGCCGACGGTCTTGACGACGTTAACGTGAGGGACGCACTTCGTTGCAGTGGAGACCTGTGACATGAAGCTACCGGTTGACTATCCCAGCGACGACGACGTGCCTTACCTCAGGTTTTTCGGTCCCCAATTCTCCCATGTCTATGTAGCCTTAAATCCGTTTATCCGTGCCAAAGGCGTTCCGTTTCAGGACCCGGGCGATTACCTCGATGACGAGGTGCGAAAAAAGATTGGGCAACAAGGTGCGGGAACTTCCGTATTTTGGTCGGAGATCGCGCGCCTTGCTCGGCTGCAGTCCGTAAAGCGAGTCAACCGGGCGCTGCGGTTGACAGGCTCAAAGCGCATAAGGCCAGAACTTGCCTCGGCGCGGGATACAAAGGCTCTACTGGATGCGTGCAAAGAACACGACGTGTCCCTCCCCGACGAGGGGTATCCAACTCCAGGGATGTCGCTTCAAATAGCAGAGTTCCTTCGCCGACTCGGCTATTCAGAATTTTGGGCTGCAGATCACTTCGTAGATTCGAAGCTGGTGGAGATTGAACGAGCTCTGGAGCCGAACTTCTCATACCCGCCTCAAGTGTATGCAGCTGATGGCGAGCTCTATATCACCATGGAGATCGACTATCACTACGCCCTTGTCTGTCAAACGGCAGCGAGCCGCCGCAAAGCCGATCCCGCCGACTTCTTCGAAGGCTTCGACGCCGACGAAACGACAAATGACTACTGGGGCATCGGCATGAACGCTGACGAGTGATCAAGGAGCCGTGGATCGGCGCTCCACCTTCATTGCATTCCCGGGCGAGCAAGAGCGAGACCCGGGACCTTTCCCCGGCGCAACACGAATTTCTGTGATGGCCACCGCCGATCACCGCGCGACGATAATACCCGCGTCGATCAGGCGGCGATGGAAGGCGAGAATGTCGTCCTTCTTGGCGCACGTGTAGTAGCGGCCCTGGCAGCGGTCGAGCAGCGCCCGCCGCTCCTTGTTCGCATCCGACAGCGGCAGCCGCGCCGCCTCCTGGATCAGTGTCGCGAGGTACGGCACGTCGACGATCTCGTGGCTCGGCAGCGGGGGCGGCTGATAGTTGAGCCCCTCGACGGCGTAGTACGTAATGAACCCCGGCCCCTCGATGTCGATCGGGATGTCTTCGAGGTCGGTCTCGTGCTTGTAGCCGATGAGCGTCCGTGTCGCCGACGGCTGGTGATCGCCGTAGGACACAATGACGATCCGCTCGTTCGGCAAGCGGCGTTTCAACTCGCTGAGCATGAAGTCCCAGTCGCGTTTCGCGAGTGAAACGCGGCGCAAGTACTCGTGCATCTCGGGATACGTGCCAGGCCCGCCGCCCGCCACTTGTTCGTGCGGCTCGAACGCCCAGTCGTACGGCCAGTGCGCGCTCATCGTCTGGATGTACGTGAACATCGGCTTGGCCGACGCCTTCACGTGGCGCTCCATCTCGTCGACGGCGTTGGCGAAATAGAAGCGGTCGCGCTCCTGGGCGCTCTTCGCTTTTTGCGCCTTGAGATCGAAGATCTCCTTGAGGCCGACCGACGCATAGAACTTGTCGTTCGATACGAAGTTACGCAGCATCGGATAGAATACGACGTTGCGATATCCGCACTGCTCGAGCCGCTGCGGTAGCGTGTCGGCAAGACGGTTGACGAGGAACGTTTGTACGAACTGGCGCATGCCGCCGAACGCCTGCGTCGAGACGCCTGTCAGAAGCGAGAACTCCGTGAGCCACGACGCACCGCCGTAGGTCTCGACACGCATCTTGTGCAGTTCGCCGTCGAACGATTTGAACATGCCGTCGACGGAGCGGTCGTACGACAGCGTCGGGAAGATGGCAGGCGGTACCACCGATTCCTGGTGAACCAGGATGATATGCGGCGGCTTCTCGTTGGTCGTGCATGACTGCGGTATCGTCAGCGGCGGCCGGGTAATCGGCCCCGCCGATGCCGCTTCCAGCATCGTCCCGTTCCAAAGGGTCTCCAGCGTCTCGCCCCACGACGCGTAGAACGACGAAACGTAGAGGTTCTCGAAGTAGAACTGCATATGGCGGCGTTCGCCCTTGCCGTACCAGCCGTAGGTGCCGACGGCGACGGCGAGGAGCCAAGCTAAAGCGGCCCGCGACGCGCGAACGCGCGTGCTATCGAGCCGCCACGTAATCCAGGCGATCAGCACGAACGCCAAGAATGCTGAGGCAGCCTTCGCGACGAGCAGCGGGTATTCGCCTGCAAGGAAGGACAGTGTCGAAAACGAGCTGAGATAGAAGAAGATGTCGTAAGCATGCACGACCATGTTCATCGTCGCGCGCTTCACCGACGCAGCCGTTGCAATCAACGCGCACAGCGCAGCAACGAGCGCGACGGAAAACATCAGGCGGCCGGTTGCCAAGACCAGAGCCGACGCCAAAGCCGCCGTGATTCCGGCGGTGAAAAGGATGTTCTCGAGTGTGCCCTCGCTGACCCAGAAATAGTAGCCGAGCACACCCGCGAAGAGCGCAGCGGCGATCGCACAGGTTTTCGGACCGAGAGGCGCAAGCCAGCCTTCCGCCGGCCGCATCCAGGCGAACCACGAGACAAAGTACCAAATCCTAGACCGTCCCGGCTTGTCGCCGAGCATATGGTCCGACATTTCGATGCCGCCTCTGTTTCTGGGTGGGGCAGCACACGCAGCCCCGCATTCGTTCGAGACACCATAGGTGTCATGAACCTGTCATGAAAGCGTCGTGACCGCCAAAGATCTCTCTGGCGTTGATGCGAAATACCGATCGTCCGCCCGTCCTTGGCCGTCGGCGCGGCTGAGGGGGTGCCAGCGATGCACGGAACCGTGACGGCTGACGCACGAGGCAATAAAACATTAATAACTACATGGTCTTATCATTCCGTCGTCTGCCATGCACTGCCCAGTGGCAATGGCTAACGACAGCCTGGTCAGGCGGGTTGCGCTTGCAAATGCGCGAACCCTGTGACATGGGATCAACGCACGCGCAGGGGAAAGTTTCGTTTTTTACGATCTTTTCGTCGGTTTCTCTGAAACCAAAATTTCCGGTTAGCCCCTTTAGGCACCATACCCCTGCGCTGCGACCGTACGTCAGGAGCCGTGCTGGCACGTCGCCGGCTCGTCCGACGCATCGCCGCCTGCGAAAACCGCGCTAGCCCGTGTGGCCCGCGCGTCGATCCGCTCAAGCGGCACCACCCCCTTCGACAACGCTGTGCGCGTCCGCTCGAAGGACACGCAGCTTGCACTCGCCAAAGCGAGCGGGTGCCCACGGAGCATACCTTTTTGGATACCACCACCTTTGCCGACCTCGGCCTGAGCCCTAAGGTTCAAGCCGCCGTCGAGGCCTCTGGTTACACGAACCCTACCCCGATTCAGCAGCAGGCCATTCCCGTCGCCGTCGCCGGCCGCGACGTCTTAGGGATTGCCCAGACCGGTACCGGCAAGACCGCCGCGTTCGTGATGCCGATGATCACCCGGCTCGAAACCGGCCGTGCCCGCGCCCGCATGCCGCGCTCCTTGATCCTCGCACCCACCCGCGAACTCGCGGCTCAGGTCGCGCAGAGCTTCGAGAAGTACGGCACCAACCACAATCTCAATCTCGCGCTGCTGATCGGCGGCGTGTCGATGGAAGATCAGATCCGCAAAGTCGATCGCGGCGTCGACGTGCTGATCGCCACGCCCGGCCGTCTGCTCGACCTGTTCGGCCGCGGCAAGGTGATGCTGATGGGTGTCGAGATCCTCGTGATCGACGAGGCCGACCGGATGCTCGACATGGGCTTCATTCCCGATATCGAGAAAATCTGCAAACTTCTCCCGCCACGCCGTCAGACGCTGTTTTTCTCGGCGACAATGCCGCCTGAGATCACGCGTCTCGTCGCAACCTTCTTGAACGATCCCGTCCGCATCGAGGTCGCCAAGCCCGCAACGACGGCGAAGACGATCACACAGCGCTTCCAATTTTGCCCCAACGGCGAAGATTGGGCAAAGCGCGAGATGCTGCGCGAACTCATTCGGACCGAAGGCGATGCGGTCAAGAACGCTATTATCTTCTGCAATCGCAAGCGTGACGTTGCGATCCTCCTGAAGTCGCTCCAAAAGCACGGCTTCAACGCCGGCGCACTCCACGGCGATATGGACCAGTCGAGCCGCATGGCGACGCTCGACAAGTTCCGTTCGGGCGAGATCCAGATCCTCGCGGCGTCCGATGTCGCCGCCCGCGGCCTCGATATTCCGGAAGTCAGCCACGTCTTCAACTTCGACGTTCCCTGGCAGGGCGACGACTACGTCCATCGCATCGGCCGCACCGGCCGTGCCGGGCGCGAGGGCTACGCCGCTACCCTCGTCACCATGGACGACGTCAAGGCGTTGAACGAGATCGCGAAGATCACAGGCGAAGAGCCGGTCTGGATCGGCGAAGCGCCGAGCGAGGAAGACTTGGCCGAAGGTGCGCGCCGCAAACGTGGCCGTGGTCGTGGACGTGGGGCGCCATCCGGCCGTGGCGACAGCCGCCGCGACGAGGGCCGTCGCGACGGCGCCCGCCGCAGTGATCGCGATCGGAGCGGCGAGCGCCGTGGTCCGCCGCCGCGTCAGGACCGACCCTCGCCCGTTGAGCCCGCATCACTTGCCGCCGAACCGGTCGAACTCGACATCGACGTCATTTCCGAGACGACACCAGTAACGGCAGTTGCCGGCGAAGCGCGCGAACCTCGCGGCGATCGTCCGCGCCGCCGCCGTCGCGGCCGTGGCGGTCGGGACCGCCAGGATGGCGACCGTCCCGCCGATGCAGCAGGCGTCGAGCCGGCCGCCGCTCACGATGCCGCAGAACATGAACCGGGCCGTGAACCGCGCCGCACGGCAGATGTAGCGGGAACGGGCGATCAGCCGGCCGCCCCCTACACCGCCGAACCGCGCCGTGATCGCCCGCGCCGCGAAGATCGTCCGCGCCAGGAGCACCGCGCCGAAGATCGCCCTCACCGCGAGGACCGTCCACGGTCCGACCGTCAGGAACGGACCGCGCGCGAAGATCGCGATCGTCTGCACCGCGAAGATCAGGCCCAGCACCGCGATCGGCCCGAACGTCAAGAACGCCCAGAACGTCATGAGCGGTCTGAGCGCCCAGAACGCCATTCCCGTCCGGAGCGTCACGCCGAAAGCCGTGACCGCCAGGACCATCGGACCGAAGCGCGTGGAGAGCGCGCCGACCGTCCGGCAGATCGCCAGCCGCGCCAGGACCGGACCGACTATAGTCTCAGCGGTCAGGGTCGCCCCGTTCGCGACCGGTCGCGCCAGCGCGACCGCCAGGACAACGGCCCTCGTGTCGGTTTTCAGGACAACATCCCCGCGTTTCTGAGGAAGCCTGTGAAAGCCGGCTGACGAATATCGTCGCCGCGCCAGTAGCGGCTGGATTACATTGCGGGCGGCCACTTGCAGCACGGCGAGTGGCCGCCCTCTTCATTTCTGGTGCGGGATCGGTCCATGTCGACGACGCCGATGAATGCCTTGAGCGAACTCTGGTCACGCACAGGTGCCGATCCCTCGGCCCTCGCCCGCGTGACGTTGACCGGCGCCGACCCAGTACTGCCATCGTCCTTCGCCGTCGGCACGCTCGCCCAAGCGTCGATCGCCGCCGCCGGTCTCGCCGCGTCCGAACTCCACCGCCTTCGCACGGGCATCGCCCAAGCCGTCGCCGTCGACATGCGTCACGCGGCGGTGGAATTCCGCTCCGAGCGCTACTTTCGCACCGACGCGCCGCCGGCCGACCCCTGGGACAAGATCGCCGGCCTCTACCGCACCAAGGACGGCGGCTGGATCCGCCTCCACACCAACTTTCCGCACCACCGCGACGGCATCCTGAAGCTTTTGGGCACGCGGCTTGCGATCCGCGCAGCGCAGCAAGGCGCAACGGAAAGCTGCGCCTACGACCGCGACGCCGTTCAGCAAGCGCTGCTGCAATGGGACGGCGAAGCATTCGAAACCGCCGCCGCCGAAGCGAACATGGTCGTCACCAAGACACGCTCGCTCGCCGAATGGGCCGCTCACCCGCAAGGCGAGGCCGTCGCCCAACTGCCCGTGCTCGAAATCGTCAAAGTCGCCGATAGCCCGCCACGGCCGCTGCCCGCCGCCGACCGCCCGCTCTCCGGTGTCCGCGTGCTTGAACTCACCCGCATCATAGCGGGCCCTGTCGCCGGTCGCACCCTCGCGGCCCACGGCGCCGATGTCCTTCACATCACGAGCCCCAACCTCCCGTCGATCCCGTCACTCGTCATCGACACCGGCCGTGGCAAACGCAACGCCTTCCTCGACCTCGACACCGCCGTCGGCCGCGATCAATTGGCAAAACTCACTGCGTCTGCCGATGTTTTTATCCAAGGCTATCGGCCCGGTGGGCTCGCCGCTCGTGGCTTCGATCCGCTCGAACTCGCGCGCCGCAACCCCAGCCTCATCGCTGTCTCGCTCTCGGCCTACGGCCACGTCGGCCCCTGGTCCAACCGCCGTGGCTTCGACAGCCTCACTCAGAACGCCAACGGCATCAACGTCGCCGAAGCCCACGCGGCTTCCCTTGACGCGCGTTCCGGCCGGCTCCCCGAAGGGGAGTCGGAACGCGCAAGCAAAGACTCTTCGGAAGCCGCAAGACAAGGAGGCGCAGCGACGGGCAAGATGGACCGGCCCAAAGAACTCCCCGCGCAGGCGCTCGATCACGCTGCCGGCTATCTGCTGGCTTTCGGCGCCATGATCGCGCTCCACCGCCGTGCCACCGAAGGCGGCTCCTGGCTCGTTCGAACGTCGCTCGCACAGGTCGGTGAATGGCTCAAATCCCTCGGACGCATCGACGGCGGCCACACCGCCCCCGACCCGAAGCCCGACGACATCGCGGATTTGATCGAGACCTCGGACAGTGGTTTCGGCCCGCTGCGAGCGGTCAGGCACGCAGCGATCCTCTCCGCCACACCCGCGCGCTGGGTCCTGCCATCGATGCCGCTTGGTCACGGCAAACCCGAATGGCTCTAGCCGCATTTGCAGTTCCCCTGCTGCAATAGGCGCGTATGATGCACCCGCCCCGGCCGCCGCTGGCCGGCATTCCTCCGCCTGACAATGTGACACATGAACTCGAACCCGCGAGGTAACGGTCATGGCGATGTATCACGACGGCAATCGCGATCTTCAGACACGTTTCGGCTCCCGCGCGCTGGCCGACCGTCTGGTCGAACGATTGTGGCGCGACCGCTTCAAGGACGAGGACAAGACGTTCATCGAAAGCGTCAGCTTCTTTTTCTTGGCAACCGCCGATGCCGAGGGCCGTCCCGACTGCTCCTTCAAGGGTGGTCCGGCCGGTTTCGTCCGCGTCGAAGCCCCCGACCGCCTCGTTTTCCCCGACTACGACGGCAACGGCATGTTCAAGAGCCTCGGCAACATCCAGGCGAACGCCCAAGTCGGCATGCTATTCATGGCACTCGGCGAGAAGCCGCGGCGGCTCCGCGTGAATGGCCGCGCCACCCTCCTGTTCGACGAAGCAGCACTGGCCGCCTGGCCCGGCGCACAATGCGTCGTCGAGGTATCGCCCGAGCACATTTTCCCGAATTGCCCGCGCTACATCCCCGATCTCGCGACCGGAACGCCGTCGCCATACCTGCCAACCGAGGGCGCCGCGCCCGTCGAACCCGCCTGGAAGGGTTTCGACGCCTTCAAGGACGTCGTCCCCCCGCGTCGGCGTTGATCAGCACCCGTTCAGCCGGAAGGTGCAAAATTACGTGATTGGCGCCAACGGGCGGGGACGGCCAAGTGCGTTATAGTTATTGGCGGTCGAGTCTTGGCCGCGCCCGGAACCCATAGCGGAACGCATGTCGCTGTCGCTGAATGATCTATCGGTGAACTTTTCCGGGCCCTTCATCCGCCGCCCGGTTGGAACCACCCTGCTGGCGATCGGCCTGCTGCTGGTCGGCTTCGTCGCTTATCGCTTCATGGCGGTCGCAAGCCTGCCGACCATCGAGATCCCGACCATCCGCGTCAGTGCCGCTCGCCCCGGTGCCGACCCCGCCACCATGGCCGCGACAGTCGCAGCCCCCCTCGAACGCCGTTTGGGCGAAATTGCCGGGGTCACCGAGATCACCTCGTCGAACGGTGTCGGCTCGACCCGCATCGCCATTCAGTTCGACATGAACCGGTCGATCGACGGCGCCGCCCGTGACGTGCAAGCGGCCCTCAACGCCGCCATGGCCGACCTGCCATCCGACATGCCGACGTTGCCGTCCTTCCGTAAGGCAAACCCGAACGCCATCCCCGTCATCATCCTCGCGCTGACGTCGAAAAACCTGCCGGCGAGCGCCCTCTACGATGCCGCCGACACCGTCATCGTCCAGCGCCTCTCGCAAGTCGAAGGCGTCGCCGAAGTCAACGTCTCCGGCGCCGAACAGCCGGCCGTGCGCGTTCGTGTCAATCCGACCCAGATCGCCGCCATGGGCATCTCCATGGATCAGGTCCGCCAGGCGATCGTCGCCGCCAACGCCATCCAGCCGCTCGGCTCCATCGACGGCGGCCGCCACCTCATCGCGCTCGAAACCAACGCCCAGCTCCGCTCGGTGCAGGATTACGCCGATATTATCGTCAAGACCGCCGGCGGTACGGTCGTCCGCCTCAAGGACATCGCCTCTGTCGAGCAAGGCACGCGCAATTCCCGCTCTGCCGCCCTCTTCAATCTCCAGCCCGCCGTTCTGCTTTTCATTACCAAGCAGGGCGACGCCAATGTCATCGACACCGTCGACCGCGTGAAAGCGCTTCTGCCCGAACTACAGCGCTGGGTCCCCGCCGGCATCGACATCTCGATCCTTTCCGACCGTACCACCACCATTCGCGCATCGGTCGCCGACATGGAGCACACGCTCATGCTGGCGATTGTGCTCGTCATGCTGGTCGTGTTCCTGTTCCTCCGCCGCTCTACGCCGACCATCGCTGCCGGCATCACCGTCCCGCTCTCCCTCGCTGGCACTGTCGCCTTGATGTGGCTCGCCGGCTTCTCGATCAACAATTTGACGCTAATGGCGCTCGCCATTTCCGTCGGCTTCGTCGTCGACGACGCGATCGTCATGATCGAGAACATGATGCGCAATCTCGAGCAGGGCATGAAGCCGATGCAGGCCGCCATTCTCGGCGCCCGCCAGATCGGCTTCACCGTCATCTCGATCTCGATCTCGCTCGTCGCAGCCTTCATCCCGCTGTTGTTCATGGGCGGCGTTATCGGCCGCTTCCTGCGCGAATTCTCCGTCACCATGACGTTCGCCATCTTCGTCTCGACGATCGTCTCGTTGTCGGTGACGCCGATGATCTGCGCCCACTTCGTCAAGATGCCGAAGGACGAAAAGCGCGGCCGCTTTGACCGGACGATCGAAGCCATTCTCGGCTTTTTCACCCGCGGCTACGCCAACACGCTCAAGATCGCCCTCGACCATCGCTGGCTCACCACGGTCGTCATGCTCGCCACACTGGCAGCGACCGTGAACCTCTACATCAAAATGCCGAAGGGCATGTTCCCGCAGGACGACACCGGCCTGATCTCGGCGTCCCTCCAGGCCCAGCCCGACATCGCCTTCGATCAGATGAACGACATGCAGATGAAGGCGGTCCAAATTGTCCTCAAGGACCCCGCCGTGTCGGGCGTCGGCTCTTCCGTTGGTGCCTCGTTCTTCTCCGTGACGTCGAATACCGGCCGCATGTTCATTTCGCTGAAGCCGCTGTCGGAGCGTGGCAACATGACCTCGCAGCAGGTCATCGACCGCCTGCGCCGCCCGCTCGCGGAAATCTCCGGCCTGCGCGTCTTTATGTTCCCTGTGCAGGATTTCGGCATGGGCGCGCGCCAGACGAACTCGAAATATCAGCTGACCGTTTGGGGGCCCGATCTCGACGAGGTCGTCGCCTGGGCGCCCAAGGTCATGGAGCGAGTGAAGACCATTCCCGGCATCGTCGACGTCTCGACCGATCGCGAAAGCGGCGGCCAATCGCTCGACATCTCGCTCGACCGCCAGTCGATGGCGCGTCTCGGCGTTCGCGTCAGCGATGTGAACGCAGCCCTCGCCAACGCCTTTTCGCAGCGCCAAGTCTCCGTCGTCTACACGCAGCGCAACCAGTACCGGGTCATTCTCGAGGTCGACCCGAAGCTTCAGCGTGATCCCTCCGACCTCGAAAAGATCTTCGTCCCTGGCCGCGACGGCGCGCAAATCGCGCTGACATCGGTCATCAAGACCACCCGTGGCCTCGCTCCACTCGTGGTCAATCACCAGGGGCCGTTCCCCGCGATCACCATCAGCTACAACCTATCCGCCGACATGGCCCTCGATCAGGCCCTGACCGAGATCGATAAGGCCGTCGCAGACCTCAGAATGCCCGATACGCTCCGCGCCGAAGCCGCCGGCGACGCCCGCGCCGCTCGCATGGGCGCAGGCGCGCAACCCTTGCTGATCCTTGCAGCCCTGCTCGCCGTCTACATCGTCCTCGGCGTTCTCTACGAAAGCCTCGCTCATCCGCTCACGATCATTTCGACGCTGCCCTCCGCCGGTCTCGGTGCCCTCGTCGCGCTACAACTCGCCAACCTCGAATTCTCCATGGTGGCTTTCATCGGCGTCATCATGCTGATCGGCATCGTCAAGAAGAACGGCATCATGCTCGTCGACTTTGCGCTCGACGCCGAACGCACGCGCGGCCTCTCCGCCCGCGACGCCATTTACGAAGCCTGTCTCGAACGCTTCCGCCCGATCCTGATGACGACGCTCGCAGCCCTCCTCGGTGCGGTGCCGCTGGCGATTGCCACCGGGCCCGGCGCTGCCATGCGTACGCCGCTCGGCATCGCCATCATCGGCGGCCTCGTCGTCTCGCAGATCCTCACGCTCTACACCACGCCCGTGATCTACCTCGCCCTCGATCGCCTCCATCGCCGCATCTCAGGCCGCCAGGAATCCCTCTCAGGCAGCCCGCAAGCCGCCGAGTGACCACGATCCACTGGACAGTGGGATATGACCGATGACGGAGCCGAAGACGAAGCCGACGAAGAATAGCGTAAAAGCGTATCTCGACTCGATCACCGATACGTCGCGCCGAGCAGACTGCGAAAAACTCATCGGCATCATGAGCAAGGCAACCGGCGAGACGCCCGTCATGTGGGGCACGGCAATCGTCGGCTTCGGCGCCTATGAGTATCCACTCTCGAACGGCAAGTGCGGATCGTCCTGCCGCACCGGCTTCTCGTCGCGCAAAGGCGATATCAGCATCTATCTAGTCGCAGCGGGCGCGGACCAGGAAAAGCTCCTGGCCAAGCTAGGGCGGCATAAGATGGGAAAGACCTGCTTGTATGTTCGCCGCCTTTCGGACGTCGACCTTGCCGTCATCGAGGCGCTGATCCTCGACTCTCTCGCCGAGCTTCGGCGGCGCTATGGCTGAGATTTCCTAAAGCAAGAGCAAGGGGCGCGGTCATAGCCGCGCGGGACAGCCACAGTCATCCGCCGATCGAAGAAATCCCGCTCCCCTTGATGGGGAGGGGTAAGGGGTGGGGTGTAGTCACGAGGGGCATCAGCTGCGGCCGCTACGCCCGCTCTTTGTTGAACGCCCGCCCAAAGTCGAGCGCTTTGTCCGACGCCTTCGGCACAGGCGACGTCAGCGGCTCGAATTGCGGCCAGCTTTCGCCGACCTCTCCTGCCGGCGCTTTCTCGATCTTCACGCGCAGATCGTACCAAGCCGCCTGCCCCGTCACCGGGTCCGAGTTCGAGTAGCGATACCCGCCCTCGCGCGGCGGCAGCAGTTCAGCGATGAGATGATTGAGCAGGAATCCCTGCTTGGCTTCCGGCGCGTCTTTGTCGAGCGCCCATGCGCCCTGCCGTTTGCCGATCGCGTTCCACGTCCAAACCGTATCCGGATTGACGCCCTCGACGAGCTGCACCTGACATTTCACCCGCCCGATGTGCGACGACACATAGACCCAGTCGTCGTCGCCGATGCCAAGCTGCTTTGCCCGCTCGCGGCTGATGTAGAGGCGGTTCTGCGCCGTGATCTGCCTGAGCCACGCATTTTGCGAGCCCCATGAGTGGTACATGTGCATCGGCCGCTGTGTGATCGCATGCATCGGGAAGGCGCGCTCGTCGATCATCGTGCCTTCGAACGGCGCATACCAGAACGGGATCGGATCGAAGTACTTCTCGATGCGCGCGCGCTTTTCGTCCGGCGGCTGCACCGCGCCGTGCCCGCGTGCCGCGAGCCGGAACTTCTGCAACGTCTCGCTATACAACTGAAACACGATCGGATCTGTATTGCCGACGAACCCGACCGACTTCGCCCATTCGAGATAGCCCTTGTTCGCATGCTTGAAGTAGCGATGCGACTTGTCGAGATGGGTCATGTGGAACGACCCATTCTCGATGTAGCGGTCGAGCTGCTTCGGGTTGACCGCGCCGACACCGAATGCCTCGCCCTCTTTCCCTCGCCATCCTGCCAGCGGCCCGACGCCCGGCGTCCGCTCGTGATTGACGATATAGTCGGGATATCCGCCCGGAAATTTCGGCGTGCCGTCCGCGTTCGTGAAGCCCGGCAGTTTCAGCCGCGCACCAAGATCGATCAGCACGTCTTGGAACCCGCGCACGTCGCGGTCGGGCTTGACGATCGGATGACGTATCGCATCCGCCGCGCCGTCAGGCTCCGAGATCGGCCGGTCGAGCAGCGAGATGCAGTCATAGCGCTCGAGATACGTCGTATCCGGCAGGATCAAATCGGCATACGCCACCGTCTCCGACGAGTAAGCATCCGAGTAGATGATCTTGCCGATCTTGTAAGACCCATCGTCATTCTTCGCGGTGAGATAGTCGATCGTCGCCGCGAGATTCATCGTCGAGTTCCAGGCCATGTTGGCCATGTACATGAACAAGACGTCGATGCCGTAAGGATCCTGCGTGCCGGCGTTGGTGATCGCCATATGCATCAGGCCATGCGCGGAAAGCGGCGCATCCCATGAATAAGCCTTGTCGATCCGCGACGGATTTCCATCCTTGTCGACAAGGAGGTCTTCCGGTCCATGCACGAAGCCGAGATGCATGCCGGGCAGCGGCGTGTTCGGTTTCACCTGCTCGGGCTTGCCCTGCGGCTTGTTGCCGGGCGGTGCAGTCTTGGGATACGGCGGCTTGTAGCGGAAGCCACCAGGCACATCGATGGTGCCGAGCAGGATCTGCAGAATGTGGATCATCCGGCAGGTATGAAAGCCGTTCGAGTGCGCCGAGATCCCGCGCATCGCATGCATCGCGACTGGCCGCCCGATCATCTCGTTGTGCTCGCGCCCAGCCCAGTCGGTCCACTTGACCGGCAGCGTCACCGTTTCCTTGAACGCGACGTGCGCCATCTCCGCCGCGATCCGCCGGATCGTCTCTGCCGGTACGCCGACCTCCGCCGCGACCGTCTCCGGCGCGTATTCGTTCGCCAGGAACCGCTCAGCCATCAATTGGAACGCCGGTACCGCTTTGCGACCGTCCGCGAGCGTGAAAGTCCCGACCAGCGCCGGCGCGATATCCGTCCGCGACGCCACGGCAAGCGTGTTCGTCTTCTTGTCCCAGGCGAGCAGCTTGCCGTCGCCGTCGCGCGCGAGGAGCCCGTCGTCCTTCGCACCGGGATCTTGAATGACCAGGTGTGGCGCGTTCGTGTAGCGCACGAGATAGTCGAGATCGACCTGCTCCGTCCGGAACAGCTCATGGATCAGCGCGCCGACCAGCAGTCCATCGGTACCGGGCTTTACGCCGAGCCACTCGTCCGCGATCGCGTTGTACCCCGTGCGCACTGGATTGATCGAAACCACCTTCGCGCCGCGCTTTTTGAGCTTGCCCAATCCAATTTTGATCGGGTTCGAGCCGTGGTCTTCCGCCACGCCGAACAGCAGGAAGTATTTCGTGTGCTCCCAGTCCGGCTCGCCGAACTCCCAGAACGACCCGCCGAAGGTGTAAAGTCCGCCTGCCGCCATGTTGACCGAGCAGAAGCCGCCGTGCGCCGCGAAGTTCGGCGTACCGAACTGCATCGCCCACCAGCCCGTCAGCGATTGCGACTGATCGCGCCCCGTGAACAGCGCGAACCGCTTGGGATCGCGCGCGCGGACCTCGCCCATCCATTGCGTGGCGGTCGAGAGCGCTTCCTCCCACGAAATCTCCTTGAACTCGCCCGACCCGCGCGGCCCCACGCGCAACAGCGGCGCTTTCAACCGGCTCGGCGCATAGTGCTGCATGATGCCGGCAGAGCCTTTGCCGCAGATCACGCCGCGGTTCACAGGGTGGTCACGGTTACCGTCGATGTAGCGAACCTTGCCGTCCTTCAGGTGGACCTGGATGCCGCAACGGCAGGCGCACATGTAGCAGGTCGTCGTCTTGATCTCGTCGGCGGGCTTCACCGACGTCGCCACGCGCGGTTCGTTGGCGGTGGCGGTAGCGGAATGCTTGACGGTCTTTTGCATGTAGTCGCGAGCCCAGAACAGGGATGGGAAGTCGGCCTCAGACTACAGCCCCGGAAACATCAGGCAATACGAATATCGCGCAAGAGGAATATAAGAGTGGACCGCTCGGCGATGGCTAGGATGCTTCGCCGCCGGCCGCTGGCCTCAACGGACCGGGGCGACCGGCCGTTGCGGGCTCGACAGGCTCTTCAGGAACAGGATCAGCGCACCCCGCTCCGTGGGCGCAAGCCGCTGTCCCTTTGGCAGCATGTGAACGGCCGCCGCCTCGAGGGTCTTGATGCGCCCGTCGCTCATATACGGCCCGCTCCAAACCGCTTCGCGCAGCCCCGGTGTCCTCACCGCCCGCCCCGCGCTCGACCGCGCGGTCTCGTCCGTGAACCGCCAGCCGTTGTGGCACGCAGCGCACCCCGCTTTGCCTGCAAATAGCCGGAACCCCTCGATCTCCTCGTTCGATAGCGCGCTAGCCTCGCCCTCGGTCCACCGATCGAACCGGGTCGGTGGCGACACCAGCGTCTTCACATAAGCTGCGAGTGCGATGGCAATCGACTCGGGCGTCAGCGCATCGGGACGTCCGAATGCCGTCCTGAACGCCGTCGCATAGCTCTCGTCCCGTGACAGCCACACGGCCCCCGCTTCGAGCGTTGCGTCCATCCCGCCTTCACGTTCGATTTCGGCCTTGACCTGTGCTTCAAGGCTCGTCGCTCCGGCATTCCATCCGAAAACTTTTGCGAAGCCAGCGTTCCAAAGTGATGGCGTATTCCGCCGCATGGCCTCGGGCCGTCCCGCCGATTTTATCCGTCCGTCGCCAAAACTATTCGCCGGATCATGGCAGGTCGCGCATGATGACTTATGGTCGGCCGAGAGCTTTCTCTCCTGGAACAGCCGGGCGCCAAGCATGGCGACCGCGTCGGCCGGCGGCAACTGTTTGGCGGCATCCGGCCGCTTGAATGTTGCCCGCAATTCGTCGAGGTCGGTCGCCGCCGCGCGCGCTTCCACGCCCCGCGGCTCTACGCTGCGCGTGTTGCCCGATGCGCTCGTCTCGCCCGCCTTCTGGCCGATGCTCTCCCACGCCTTGCGCGCGCCTTCCATCAGCTTGTCGATGCGCGGATCGGTGACCAGCGGTCGTTCCGCCATCCCGCTTGGTGCCGGCGCACCATCGGCCGGGCCAGCCGCGGCTGGCGGCGAAGCGCCATCAACGCCGGATGAGCGGGGCGACCGGATGTCGCCAGCCGCACTGCCAGGCGTCGAAGCAGGTTTGCGCGCGGGTGTCGCGCCCTTGATCGACTTGCCGGCCTTGACCGGCGGATCGATCATTTCGTCGGCCTTCGGCCCGCTGACCCACGCGACACCGACCGTCGAAGCCAAACCAATGAAGGTGGCGGCACCGGCAACGCGCGCGTTACGGAAGACGAGGGGGGCCATGCTACTCACTGAAACCGATTGCTCGGCTATACACGCGCGCTGTCTGGTCCGGAATGTGGGTGCCGGTTTGACCACCCGACATCGTTAACACGACACGCATCTACCGCTCTTTCGGATCGAGCGCGTCTCTAAGCCCGTCACCGAGCAGATTGAAGCTCAAAACGGTCAGGAAGATCGCCAGCCCCGGGTAGATCGCCATCCAGGGCGCCTGCGTCAGGAACCGTTGCGCCGTATTCAGCATCGACCCCCATGACGGCGCCGGCGGCTGCTGGCCAAGCCCCAGGAACGAGAGCGACGCTTCGGCGATGATCGCCGCCGCGATCGACAGCGACGCCTGCACCAACAAGGCGGGCATGATGTTCGGCAGGATGTGCCGGAACGCGATCCTGTGCGCCGGATTACCGACCGACCGTGCGGCCTCCACGTAGTCCTCGACCTTCACACCCATCACCTGCCCGCGCGTCAGCCGCACGAAGATCGGCGTCGCCGTAATGCCGATCGCGATCATCGCATTCGTCAGCGACGGCCCGAGGAACGCGGCGAGCGCAATCGCCAGGATCAAAAAGGGGATCGCCAGCATCGCGTCCGTGATCCGCGACACGATGATATCGGTCCACCCGCCGCGATACGCCGCGATCAGTCCGATCGGCACACCGAGCCCGAGCGCGATCGTGATCGACACGACACCCGCCATCAGCGACGCGCGTGCGCCGTAGACGACGCGCGAGAACATGTCGCGGCCGCTTTCATCCGTCCCAAACCAGTTCATCGCCGACGGCGCCTTGCGGATGGCCGTCCAGCTCTGCTTCGCCGGATCGTAAGGCGCGATCCAGGGCGCAAGGAGGGCCATCAGGATCAACAGGACGATCACGGCAAGGCCGAACATCGCGCTCTTGCGCGCCTTGAGCTTTCGCCACGCGCGCCCCGCGGGCGTATCCGCGCGGTCGTCGACGACCTCGATCCTTGTTGCCGCATCCGCCATTGCCAGCCTATTCCGTCCCCGATTGCCGATTGCCGATTGCCGATTGCCGATTGCCGATTTGCCTGATGTCCAAAGTCTATCGACTTCCTCTTCAGCCCCTCAGCCGCGGATTGACGAGCACATAGGCAATGTCGGCGAGAAGGTTGAGCAGGATGTACGTCGTCGCGGTGATCAGCGTCACGCCCTGAACGACGGCGTAGTCGCGATTGAATACGCTATCGACGATCAGCTTGCCGAACCCGGGTATCGAGAAAACCTGCTCGGTCAGAACGGCGCCGGATAGCAGCGTCCCGAGTTCGAGCGCGCCGAGCGTGATTACAGGTGTCAGTGCATTGCGCATCGCGTGCTTGACGATGACGATCTTCTCCGCGAGCCCTTTGGCCCGTGCCGTGCGCACATAATCCGCGCTCATCGCCTGCAGCATCGCTGATCGCGTGTGCCGCATCAGCACCGCCGCCAGCGAATTGCCAAGCACGAACGCCGGCAGGATCGTGGTTTTCATCGACAGCCAGAAATCCTCGAACGGCGACACGTATCCCGACGCCGGCAGCCAGCCGAGCTGCACCGAGAACAGGAAGATCAGCATAATGCCGAGCCAGAAGTTCGGCGTCGAAATCCCCCACAACGCGAACAGATTGACCGCGTAGTCAGTCGCCGAATTCTTCTTCACCGCCGAGACGACCCCCGCGGTGACGCCGATCAAAAGCGCGATGATCATCGCCATCAAGGCGAGCTGCAACGTGACAGGGAACTTCTGCGCCACGAGCTTTGCGACCGGCTCCTTGAGCCGCATGCTCTCGCCGAGGTTGCCCGAAAGCGCGTTCTTCACCCAATACACGTATTGAACGGGCAAGGGTTGATCGAGCCGGTACTGTTTGCGGATCTGTTCGAGGACCGCCGGATCGCGCTCTTCCCCGGCCATGACCAGCGCTGGGTCGCCCGGCAGCAGCTGCTGCAACAGAAAGATGATCACCGTCACGAAGAACAGCGTCGGAATGAGCTGCAAGAGACGGCGTGCGAGGAAGATGAGCATGGACTGGTGAGGGTTGCAGTTTTCCAGTGATTGGGCCGACACTTGCCCACGCCGCGCCGCCCCTCGTCAAGCACATCGACCAGGCGATCTGCCCAATCCGGCGGCGGGACGGCGCATAGGCGACCCGCGCATGCCTCCAAGCCGCTTGGCGCATTTGACCTCGACGCGGCTTTCGTGTCCGGTAGGCGTCAAATTCCGCTTCGAGGACCCGATGCGCCCGCACGAACTGTCCGTCAAAGAAATCCTGGCCAAGCTCGTCAGCTTCGACACCACCAGCTTCAAGACCAACATCCCCTGCGCCGAGTGGATCCGCGACTACCTGTCCGTCCACGGTATCGAATCGACGATGCTGCCGGCACCGGACGGTATTCACGCCAACCTCTTTGCGACGATCGGCAGCGGCGACGGCCCTGGCATCGGGCTATCAGGCCACATGGACGTGGTCCCCGTCACCGATCAGCCCTGGGACACCGACCCCTTCACGATGATCGAGCGCGACGGCAAGCTGTACGGCCGCGGCACCACCGACATGAAGGGCTACCTCGCCTGCATGCTCGCCATCGCCCCCGAATTGAAGCGCGCCAAGCTGAGCCAGCCCGTCCATCTCGTGTTCTCATACGACGAAGAAGTCGGCTGCACCGGCGTCAAAGGCATGATCGACGAGTTCGGCAAGACGATCCCAAAGCCCGGTATCGTCTTTGTCGGCGAGCCGACCACGATGACCGTTGTCGATGCCCACAAGGGCGGCTATCGATTCGATACGGTGGTGACCGGCAAGGACGCGCATTCGTCGAAGCCGCAGCTCGGCGTTGGCTCGATCTTCGTCGCCGCCGACCTCATCGGCGAGTTGCGGCGCATCGAAGAACGATTGAAGGAAAAGACCTTCAATCCCCGCTTCGACCCCTCGCATCTCACCATCACCGTCAGCTACATCGATGGCGGCATCGCCCACAACATCATCCCGCCGCGGTGCCACTTCTCGTGGGGCACGCGCGCCATGCCGAACCACGACTCGATGGAAGTGCTGCACATGTTCAATGCCTACGCGGCCAAGCTGCTGCCGGGCATGAAGGCGATCCACCCCGACTGCAACATCGAGACGAAGGTCATGGGCGGCTTGCCGCCGTTCTGGTCCGGTGAAGGCTCCCCCGCAACCTCGATGGCCATGAAGCTTGCTGGCCAGAACCAGACCTACGCCGTCCCCTATGGCACCGAGGCGAGCCACTTCCAGGCCGCCGGCTGCTCGTCCGTCATCTGCGGCCCAGGCGACATCAACCAGGCCCACCAGCCGAACGAGTGGATCGAGGAAGCCGAGCTTGACCGCTGCATGATCTTCCTCCGCCGCCTCAAGGACCAGATCAGCGCCTGACGGACTCCCTCTTCCGCTCTTCGGTGAGAGCCATTTGCCGATTTCTCTCATCCGTCATCCCGGCGCAGACCGGGACCCACGGCATCGCGCCGCAAGCTCACCGCGCCACCCCGGGACAACGCTCGCAACGCTGTTGCTCGCGTTTCAAGGGAACCGGCACGGGAAGGCGCTACTCCATCCCGTCGGCATTCCGGTCAAGCTACCGGGAACGACGAATTCTCCGTGCCAATGGGCGATCCATGCGATAGGTGAAGCGCCAGACGCAACCGAGCCCGCCCGTGCCGATCGAGAAAGCCACGCCTGAGAGCATCGCGACTGCCGCCCGCTACATCGAGCAGGGCGGCCTTGTCGCGTTTCCGACCGAAACCGTTTACGGCGTCGGCGCTGATGCAACCAACGACTTCGCCGTCGCCGGAATCTTCTCGGCGAAAGGCCGCCCGACCTTCAATCCGCTGATCTCGCACGTCCCAAACGTCATGGTCGCCGAGCGCTATGCGATCTTCGACGACCGCGCCAAAAAACTTGCCGCCAAGTTCTGGCCCGGCCCCCTGACGCTCGTTCTGCCGCGCCGGCCCGATTGCGCGATATCGCTGTTGGCGACCGCCGGTCTCGACACCGTTGCACTCCGCTGCCCGGCACATCCCGTCGCGCTCCGTCTCATCGCCGAAGCAAGACGCCCCATCGCCGCACCGAGCGCCAATCGCTCTGGACATGTGAGCCCAACAACCGCACAGCATGTCGCTGAAGACTTGGGCGATCGCGTCCCGCTGATCCTCGACGGTGGCCCGACCGAGGTGGGCCTCGAATCGACGGTGCTCGATGCATCCGGCCCCACACTGGTCATCCTCCGGCCGGGTCTCGTTTCAGCGGACGACATCACCGAAGCGACGGGCGAGCCGGTATCGCGAGCAGCCCCAATCGCGGACGACACCGACCTGCCGACGGCCCCGGGCCAGCTCGCCAGTCACTACGCGCCCCGCGCCAAAATCCGATTGAATGCCGATACCGCCCGCGAAGGCGAAGCCTTGCTCGCTTTCGGCCCCGTTCCAACGTCGGTAACGGGGCCGTTTGAACAACTGAGCGAGAAGCGCAATCTGCTCGAAGCCGCAGCCAATCTGTTCGCGGCACTACGCCGCCTCGATGCGACGGGCGCCGAAGTGATCGCCGTCATGCCGATCCCAACCGATTCCGGCTTGGGCGACGCCATCAACGACCGCCTCGCCCGCGCCGCCGCGCCGCGATAACGCCCTTCTGCCTGCACTTGCATCGTCCGCGAACCATCGTCACTCTCTGCTGCCTGCTGCCTGCTGCCTGCTGCCTGCTGCCTGCTGCCTGCTGCCTGAGACCTGACACCCGATGCCCACATCCCAACCCTATTGCATTCTAATCGCCGCGCTCGGTGGCGAGGGCGGCGGCGTGCTCATGAACTGGATCGTCGAAGCCGCGACGACCGCTGGCCTCCCCGTTCAGGCAACCTCGGTTCCCGGCGTCGCCCAACGGACCGGCTCGACGAGCTACTACATCGAGATGATGCGCGTGCCCTCGCCGCCTGGCGCACCGCAACCCGTCTTCGCGCTCGTGCCGATGCCCGCTCGCGTCGATGTAGTCATTGCCAGCGAACTCGTCGAAGCAGGCCGCATTCTCGAACGCGGCTTCGTCTCGCCGAAGCGCACCACGCTCATCACCTCGACCAACCGCGTCTATACGACTGCAGAAAAGGCTGAGATGGGCGATGGCCGCTTCGCGCCGGAAAAGGTCGAAGCAGCAGGCCGCGCTCTCGCCAAGGAGTTCTTGGCTGTCGATCTCGACGCCCTCGCGCGCCGTCACGGCACGATGGTGAGCGCAACCATGTTCGGTGCGCTCGCGGGCGCGGGGCTCCTCCCATGGGATCGCGCCGCCTGTGAGCGGGTCATTGGCGCCAACGCCTCGAGCCGCGCCGGCTTCGATGCCGCCTTCGCTGAGGCGCAGAATTTACGCGCTTCGCCGCCAACGCCGGCATCACCACCGGCCAATGGCGGGCCTCAGGCAGCAGCACCCCTTGCGACCTCGTCTGATCTTCCCGAACCCGTCGCCCGCATCGCCAGTCTCGGCGTTGCTCGCTGCACCGACTATCAGGATGGCGCCTACGGCACGCTCTACCTCGACCGCGTGCGGACCCTTGCCAATGCCACAACGGCCCGCGACCCGATCACGCTTCACGCCATTGAAGAGGCCGCTCGCCGCCTCGCCACCTGGATGACGTATGAAGACATCCCACGCGTCGCTGAATTGAAGACCAAGCCCGAGCGATTTGCAGCCATTCGCGGCGAAGTCGCTCTGGAGCCCGGGCAGATTCTCAAAATCACCGAGTATCTGAAGCCCGGCGCCGACGAGATCGCGGCCATGCTTCCGAGACCATGGGGCGAGCGCATCAATCGCCGCATCGCATCTGGCAAGTCGCTCCCCTTCGTCGGCCGCGGTGTCAACATCGCGACGACAGGCATCGTCGGCTACAACGCCATGCGTCTGCTCGCGCGCTTCAAGAAGGGGCGGCGCGGCTCGTTACGCTTCCATGAGGAAAACGGGGCCATCGAGGCCTGGCTCGTTGCGATGCGGCAAGCCCTACCAATGGATCCGCCTTTCGCGAGCGCGCTCGCCGAATTGCCACGGTTGCGCAAAGGCTACGGCGAGACTTTCCTGCGCGGCCGGTCCAATTACGATCAAATCTTCAATGCGCTGGTTGCCGATCCGGCCGCTCGCGGCGAACGTCTCGACAAGGACCGTTTGCGTAAAGCGATATCAGCGGCCCTCGCCGACCCCGATGGCAAGTCGTTGCGGCAACTGATGGCGGCTTCAGCCTGAAGCCGCACACGTGCCGGTGTAGTGCGAGATCACCGGCTGCCCGAGCACGCCGAAGTGCCGCGAATGCACGGCGGGCATCGGCTTTCCGGCTTCGTCCGCGTCATACACGGTCGTCACGTTCAGATAGCCCTCACCGACCACTTCGATGAAGTGGAGCGCATTGACCGCACGAACGATGCGCAGTGTCGTCGCCGCCGCCCCGCCTTTCAGCGCCGCCGTTTGCTTGTCGGCGTCGATGTCCCCGATGTCGACTTTGAGAGGGCTTGCCTTCACCTGTTTGAAGCGCCCCTTTTCAAACGTATGCGCACGCCCCGACTTGAAGGAGCAAGCGAGCGCTTTCGGGTCCGCTGCCGATGCAGCGCCCGTCATCCCGAACACAAGCCCCAAAAGGCCCAAAGCCCCCGCATATCGACGAACGCGCATGATTGTCCCCTTCCAGGCTCGCTACCGCTTCTTGGCAGGTTTTGGCAGCGAACCGAAATACAATGCGAGCGCGCGAAAGTCTTCGTCTTCGAGTGATTGTGCGACCGATTGCATCGCCTCATTGGGGCGAAGCTTCTCTTTGTAATATTGCATCGTCGTCACGAACTCCTCGGCCGGCCAGCCGACGATCGACGGTATGCCGTTGTCGGTGCCGTCGATCCGGTGGCAGGTCGTACATTCGCGCGACAGATGTTGGCCATAAGCTCGTGCCTTGGCGTCGTCCGCCAGGGAACCCGGCACAAACGCCGCGACCGACGAAATAATGAAGGCAAAAAGCGCGCCTCCCCGCATGCTCCAAGGTGACACGGCGCTTCCTCCAAGCGGTGACGACGGCGGCAGCCTTATGGCCACTCATATATTCGAGAATACGAATACTATCGCGCGGCCGTCCCGACAAGCTACTCGACCATGCCGGCCGCAACATGATAGAGGCTCCCGCATGAACATGATCGACATGACCCAGTCGCGACGACGCGGATCGAGCCCTGCCACAAGCGGCCTGTGACGGCGAACACTCGCCTTTCCGGCCAGTTCCCCGTCGCGCCGGAGTCGTCGATGTCATCCCCTGGTCCTGCCGCAAACAATGATGCGCTGCACGCTTTTCCCGCCGAAGCGCTTGCTCCCTCCTTTGTCGTCCAGCCCGTCACCGCCGCCGACTACACAGAACTCGGTGCGCTCCACGACGTCGTGTTTGGACCGGGCGCCCTGACCCGCGCCGCCTATCGCATCCGCGAAGGCATGCCGCGCCACTCGCCCTTCTGCCGTTTGACCCGCGAGGGCGGGAAGCTGATCGCCTTTATCCGCTTCACCCCGGTGACCGTCGGCAGCACGGGGCGAGCCTTGATGCTCGGTCCGCTTGCCGTCGCCCCTAGCCACGCCAACCGTGGTCATGCGCGCCGCCTCATCGCTGAGGGGATCGACGCGGCCCGTGCCGCCGGCATCCGCATCGTCGTTCTGGTCGGCGATCGGCCCTACTACGCGAAGCTCGGCTTCGTTCCCGTGCCGATGGGACAGATCACGATGCCAGGACCGGTCGACCCAGCCCGCCTCCTCGCATTCGAAGTCGCCCCTGACGCGCTCGCTTTCTACAGCGGCGTGATCGCGGCCGATCGCCCGGCCTCTTAAGCCCCGTTAACGCTTTGTTTGCCATTGCGGACGCCGGCGCTGCCTTCGGTATCTCGTCACCGTTAACAGGCACGGGAATTGCGGTTGATCACGCGTGTCCAATCCCACGCGTGAAATCATGTCCCTCGAAACCGTACACGCTGCGGCTAGCCCCGCCATCCCAACGACCGCCGCGCCTATGCCACCGGCGTTTTCGGCGCCGACCGTGCACGTCGGCGGCTTGTCGATGGCCGCGCTCTCCCGCAAGGCCTGGGCGGAGGCCGTGGTCGCCTGCGCCATCGCGCGCCGCGGCATGACCGGTGTCGCACCTTATTTCTTCACGTCCGCCAACGGCAATGTCCTCTCCCGCTATGCCCGCACGCCGGAGTTCCGCGCGATGATCGATAGCGCCGACGCCGTCGATGCGGACGGACAACCGCTGGTCATCGCTTCGAAGCTGATGACCAAAACACCGATCCCCGAGCGCGCCGCGACCACCGATATTTTTCATGATGTCGCCCGCGTCGCGGCCGCGAAGGGGCTGAGCTTCTATCTCCTCGGCGGCAGCGAGGAGATCAACCGCATTGCCGCCGAGAAGACCGCCGCAGTCAACCCTGGCCTGGTGATCGCTGGCCGCCGCAACGGCTACTTCAAGCCGGAAGATGAGGCGGCCGTCGTCGCTGCCATCAATGCCGCGAGACCGGACGTACTCTGGGTCGGCCTCGGCGTGCCGAATGAGCATGCTTTCGTCGTCCGCAATCGCGCCCGCCTCACCAACGTCGGTGTCATCAAGACCTGCGGTGGCCTGTTCGATTTTGTCGCCGGCAAGAACACCCGCGCGCCCGATTGGATGCAACGCCACTCGCTGGAATGGCTCTATCGCCTCTGGCTGGAACCGCGTCGCTTGTTCTGGCGCTACGCCACCACGAACATACATACGCTCTATCTGCTCTTGTCGCGAACGCGCGATCGCGCCTGACTGCATCGCTCCCAGAGCGGTGGACGAGCCCGCGCGCCGCTGGCATGGTCGCCGCGACTGATGGGAGAACGACAATGCTCAAGATCTACGGCCGCGCCAATTCGATCAACGTCCGCAAAGTTCTTTGGCTCGCAGACGAAGTCGGCCTCGCCTACACGCGCGAGGATTGGGGCCGTGGCTATCGCCCGGTCGACGATCCCGTCTTCAAGGCGCTGAACCCGATGCAGGCGATCCCGGTGATCGACGATGACGGGTTCGTACTGCGCGAGTCCCACGTCATCTTGCGCTATCTCGCCGACAAGCAGAAGCGCGCCGACCTCTATCCGGCTGATCCGCGCACCCGCTACGGCGTCGACGCATGGCTCGATTGGGCCGGCAGCGATCTCTATTGGGGCGTCCGCCCGGTGTTTTTGGGCCTGCACATCAAGCAGGGACCCATGGCAGATCCCGGCACGATCGCGGCCGGTGCCAAGGAATGGATTTACCGGATGAAGTTGCTGGACGCCCACCTCGCGGCGAGCGGCCCATATGTGATGGGCGACGCATTCACCATCGCCGACATTCCCATCGGCCTGGTCGTCAACCGCTGGTTCGGCATCGACTTCGAGAAACCGCCGCTGCCGTCAATCACGTCCTACTACGAGCGATTGTCGCAACGCCCCGCCTACATGATGCACGGTCGCAACGGCACGCCATAAGGCTTGCGATAACGCAATCGGTGAAACCATTTCTGACGCAATTGTGTGCAAGGCAAGCGGGCAGGAGGGTTCGCAATGGCCGGTAGCCGCAACACCAAAGCTTTTGCAGCCTTCGTCGCCGCAGTTGCGCCGTCGTACGCCGTCGCTCAAGAGTATTGCGTTGCCTGCACCGAACCCAACGCGCTCTACCGCTGCGTGATAGAGGACGCACGCCCGGGCGTCGCGTCGTCCTTGCAGGTAGCCTGTATCTCGCGCATCGCCCGTGAAGGTGGGCACGGGCAGTGCACTGTCAAACGCGGTGTGACCGTGTTCGAGTGCGATGGCATCGTGAAGCGGATCTCGCTCGCAGCCGAACCGGCTCCGCCTGCGGCGGCGGCACCGCCGCAGGTGGCATCCCCCGTACCCGCTCCCGTTCCAGCGGCAGCCCCATCACCACCGGTGCCGCCACAGGCGGACGGCCCGCCGAAGACGGTCGCGGAGATGGCGAAGCGCGCCAAAGCCGACAGTGACCGGCAGTGGGAGCAAACCGGCAGCTTTTTCAAGAAGTCGCTGAGCTGCATCACCTCTTTATTCACAAAATGTTCCGACTGAGAGCAATGGGTCGATGAACGGTTAAGTAACTGCCAGAGATAGAGAAAACTGGCTCTTAAGTGGCGTTGAGCCGCTGGTGGCCAGTCTTTGGCTTTTGCTTGAAATTGTTTTCTGATTTTGGACGACATCCGGCGATACTTGCGCTAGAAGGCGGCCACGCCGTTGCAAAGGTTGATGAAACGAGTCGTGCCGAAGCCGCAGAGCCGGTCGTGCACGGGCAAGTTATGCGCAATACCCCACGCGCTGGGCAACCATACGGGGAACTCGCCTGTTTAACGGACGTGAGACGGTGAGGTCGGCGACCCGGGCTGTGCGCCCGGCAATAGCAAGAAAGAACCTTTGAGAGATGAGCCTGAGCGATCTGATTTCCAAGGACGGGATTGTCCCGGCCCTGAAGGCGAAGGACAAGAAGCAGGCGCTCCTGCAGCTCGCCGAATTGGCTGAGCGGCGCACAGGAATTGCCGCCCGTGATGTCTTCGAAAAACTGCTGCAGCGTGAACGGCTTGGCTCGACCGGGATCGGCCGCGGCATTGCCATTCCCCATTTGCGGATAGACGGCCTGAAAGTGATCACGTGCGTGTTCGCGCGGCTCGAGCAAGGCATTGCCTTCGACAGCATCGACGGCGAACCAGTCGACCTTATTTTCGTGCTCCTGACGCCAGAACACGCCGGTGCCGATCACTTGAAGGCACTCGCGCGAATCTCGCGCCTGATGCGTGACCCCGCAACGACCCAAAGGCTGCGCGCTACCAAGGATCGCGCGGCCCTCCACGCAGTCCTGACCCAGTCCTTGCCGGCGCCCTTCCCCCTAGCGGGCTGAACAGATAGACAGAATTCGCCATTGCGATTGCGGGTGGAACTACCTACGTTCCGGCTAAACACCGGTCAGAAGACCGTCTAGCGCCGGATGCCGAATTCCCGGCCCGAGTTAACCCATAGAGTTCAGAGTTCGACATGGGCCGACGCTCCTCCCACACGCCACAGCAATTGCGCGACCTCATTCTCGAGGCGGCCCAGGACATTATTGAATCCGAAGGGCTTTCGGGACTTTCCGCCCGCGAGATCGCGCGCCGTATCGGCTACTCGCCCGGCACCATCTACAACATGTACCAGAACCTCGACGACGTGATCTTGCATGTCGAGGCGCGGGTGCTCGACAGCCTGGAGATGCGGCTCGGCGGGATCGTCAAGTCGGTTGCAGGACCGGCCGCGCTGCCCGAACTCGCCCGCGCTTACCTGGCCTTTACGCAGGAAAAACCGAAGCTTTGGAACCTTCTGTTCGAGCATCACCTGCCGGCCGGAACGGATTTGCCCGGCTGGTACCAGGAAAAACTCGAAGGTCTCCTGCGCCGTGTCGAGGAAGCCCTCGCCCCACTGTTTCCGGCAGGCAACGAGGCCGAGCGTCATCGCGCCGCGCGCGTGCTGTGGGCGGGCGTCCACGGCATCACGTCGTTAGCGACAGCCGACAAACTCTCGATTGTCACCAGCGAAGCGGCGAGCCGGCTGATCGAGGACCTCGTGCAAACTTATCTCAAAGGCATCGAAGCCGGCCGCCGTTGAGGTAAGTTGAGCCTCCGCACCTATGGAGGCTCGCATGCTGGATTGCCAACGTCACCTGTTCGATATCCCGCGCGACGTGGCCTTCTTCAATGCCGCGTCGATGGGCCCGTTACCGCGCGCGACGGTCGAAGCGGCGCGTTCGGCCGTTGCCCGCAAATCGCAGCCATGGAAGATCGACGCAGCCTTTGCCACCGACCAGATCGAGCGCGCCCGACGCGCTGCCGCCCGCCTCATTCACGCCGATCCCGAGGACGTCGCGCACATCCCCGCCATCAGTTATGCGATCGCGACCGCGGCCAACGTCGTCGCGATCCCGCGCGGCTCCCGCGTCCTCGTGCTCGCAGACGATCATTCTTCACCCGTTCTTGAATGGACGGGCCGCGCCGAGAGCGGCGGCTTCACAGTCGAGAAGGTCGAGCGTCCCGCCGACAGCGACTGGACGCGCGCAATTCTCGACGCCATCGATCGCCCGGGCGCAGCGCCACTCGCGCTCGCGTCCATATCGTCGCTGCATTGGTCCGAAGGCTGCATCATCGATACGATGGCCGTTGCATCCGCGTTGAAGCGCAAGAGTGCTCTGTTTCTGCTCGACGCCACACAAAGCGTTGGCGTCCTCGATCACGATGTGCGCACGCTCGATCCCGACTTCCTCGCGTTCCCGACCTACAAGTGGGTTCTCGGTCCCTACGGCCGCGCCTTCCTCTACGTCGCCAAGCGCCATCAATCGGGCGCCCCGATCGAACAAACCCCGCATGGCCGCCGTTCCGTCAAGGCGGAGAATGATCTCTACTACGCCGACACGGCCTACGTGGCGAACGCGCGCCGCTTCGACATGGGCGAGCGGGATCATTTCATATCGATGGAGATGGCGAGCCTCGGCATGGAGCTGGTGTCGTCTTGGGGCGCCGATGCCATTCGCGAACGGCTGCAATATTTGACAGGCAGAATAGCTGACGGCCTTGCTGGGACCGGCGTCCATCTGCACCCCGCATCCCTCAGAACGCCGCATATCCTGAGCGTCGGATTCCCGCGAGGCATGCCGCCCGGCTTGGCGGAGAGCCTTTCCGCAGCAAATGTCCACATCGCACAGCGAATCGGCCGCATCCGCATCGCCCCGCACGTCTACAACGACGAGGCCGACGTCGATCGTTGCGTCACGGCGATCAAGCGCTGCATCGCCTGAAACAAAAAGCCCCGGGAACCAGCCCGGAGCTTTCCGTTCGTGCTCCACGCGGGTTGCTTATTTGCTGCCCGTGTCGAAGCCGGCTTTGTCCATGATCTCCGACGCCTTCTTGCGGAACTTCGCGACGTTCAGGAGTGGCAGCGCATCGGGCTTGAGCGAGCCCCAGCTCTTCACCGTGGCCGACGGCTCGACCTTGGGATCGACAGGATACTCGTTGTTCGTCTCGGCGTAGATCTTCTGTCCTTCAGGCGAGGCGAGGAACGCGATCAACTTCAGTGCCTGATCCTTGTGCGGCGCATGTGCCGTCATTGCGGCCCCAGATACGTTCACATGCGAACCCCGGTCGCCTGCGTTGGGGAAGATGATCCGCACGGCATCCGCCCAGGCTTTCTGTTCCGGATTTTTCAGCATCGCCGCCATGTAGTACGTATTGCCGATGGCAATGTCGCAAAGCCCAGCTTGCACATCGCGGACTTGCTCGCGATCGCCACCCGCCGGCTTGCGCGCGAGATTGTCCCTGAGCCCCTTGGCCCAGGCCTCGGCCGCAGCCTCGCCCTTGTGCGCCACGATCGATGCGAGCAGCGCGGTGTTATAGGGATGTTGTCCCGAGCGCGTGCAGATGCGGCCCTTCCACTTCGGATCGGCCAAGTCTTCGTACGTGATCTTGTCGTCTTTCACCCGCTCCTTCGATGCATAGATCACACGGGCCCGCATCGTCAGCGCCGTCCAATGTCCGTCCGCATCGCGGTACGCCGGCGGCACGTTTAAGATCGATGCCGCCGGGATCGGCTGCGTCAGCCCCGCGTCCTTGGCCTCGACAAGACGGCTGATGTCGACGGTAAGCAGGATGTCGGCGGGACTATTGCGGCCCTCGGCCGCGAGACGCTCATTGAGACCTGCGTTGGCGAACACGACGTTCGTCTTGATGCCGGTCTTCGCCGTAAATGCCGCGAGCAGCGGCTCCATCAGGCCAGGTTCACGATAGGAGTAGATATTCACTTCGCCCTGCGCTGCGGCAGGAGCGGTATGCGCGACAAGAGAGAGAACGGCTGACGCCGCAACGAGCCGCAAACGGCTCGACGTTTGATAGGTCATGATGTCTCCAATCATCAGGGTTCAAAGCCCTGCATCGGATGGTTGATGAAAGTCACTTGCGCGGTCGGTTTGGAGATCTTCGGACGCGAAGTCAACTAGGACAAAACGCGCATCATCTGATTGGAATTATTCTATTTTTAAACTCGGCGGAGAAGTAGGTCGAGGCTTGCGGCGAGCTTGCGGTCGTCCTTGCCGAGCACGCCGCGCATCGACGAAAAAACGTCTCGCAGCGCGCCGTCGCGATCGATGCCTCTGACGAGCGCGCGGCAGAACACCGACTTGGGGTCGAGCTTCACTGTACCGAGTGCCTGCCGGACCGCACCGCGCAACGTGTTGATGCGCGATAGCGCATTGGCATCCGGCATCTCAGCCAGGATCTCGGCCGCTCTCCGCAAGACGGAGAGCGCGTATCCCGCCGCGAGGTGCTCCGCGACGATGGGATGACTGAAGTCGACGGCGCCGGCCTTCTTGCCCGCGCCAAAGAACGCGAACTGCACGACGGACGTGAGTACGCGGTCTGTCTCATCAGCCGCGAGTTTGCCGTCCACATATGTCGCCCCGATCACGTCGCGCAGGTCGTCGACCTCGATGTCGGTGTTGCCCGAGAAGCGTACCCGCTGATGGGCCACCTCGCCCAGCAGCTCGCGCATGTTGTCGCGTCCCGCCTTGTCGAGCATCTGCTCGATCACGTCTTTGCCTTGCGATCCGTCCGCGAGCGTGAAGCCGAGCATCGCCTCGCTCGCGGCCAGCGTCTCCTCCATCACGTCGAGGTCGACGAAGTCGCGCCACTCGAAGACAAGTTTGCCGCCCTCGCGCTGAAGCATCCGCTCGACGATCGTATCGAGTGCTGCAAGCGGATCAGACGGCAGCGCCGCCGATTTCCGGAACTCCTCGAGAAGTACGGCGCAATAGAACGGCAGCGTCGCCAGTTGCGAGAGTTCAGGCGAGTCCGTCAGCGCCTTCACGAAGGCGTCGACGCGCGGCGATGTCTCCCGTCCCGTGATGCCGGCATCCAATTCCATCCAGGCGAGCCGACGCCACGCCTCGGGTCCCCACGGGGCCAGTTCGTAGATCTCGATGGCCGTGCCCTTGGCAATTTGCTGCTCGACGAACGTACTGAGCGCCGTGCTCGACGTGAGCAGACTGTCGCGGCTGCAGATCAAGACCTGCGCCCGGCTATCCGCATTGGCGAGTTCGCCCGCCAGATAGTCGAAGAAATTGTTGTCGTTGCCGAAAAACTCGTCAAGCCCGTCGAACATCCAAAGCCCATGCCCCTGGTTGAGCAGGAACCGAAGTTGATCAGGCTCCACGGGCCGCGCCGCCTCGGCGTCCATCGCCGCATCAATGACGTTGTCGACGTATCCCGACAGGTTTTCACCGCGGATATGATCGGGCAGGAAAACGATCGGCCGCGGTCGCTCGATCTGCTTTTTCTTCGCCTCGATGAACTCTTCGTAAAGCGCAACGACCAGGGTCTCGAACGCCACGGTCTTGCCGCCGCCTGCCGGTCCGTCGATCAGCCTGAGCGTCGGCCGCGTCACCGGATCGCGGAACAGCACATCGAGGTGCTCGACGAGATCACCGTCGACCGCGCGGCGGTCCTTCGGTCCAAGCCCCGTGCGCTGCAGGAACGGTTGCGCCACGCGGCGCCGGGTCTTGACGCGGTCGAACAGCTGGCCGAGCGCGGACGCTTTGGCGGACCGCCCGGTGCGGCTGTCCATCTTGTAGTCGGTATCGAAAAACTCGCTGGGAATGCGGATTCCGCCGCGTTTGTCCCGCCCGCCGCGTTGCAGCGTGTCGGTCGCCGCACCTATGAACTCGGCAGAGAGACCCTGGCGGCTGCGTACCACATAATAGCCGACCGCATCGGAGGTCCCCTGCATCTCCGCGATCATCTCGCGCAGCAAGGCATCTTCTCGTTCCGCCCGCGCCTTCCGTGCAGCCTCGTTCAATGACCGGGACGCTGGCAACGCCTCGTCCTCGACCCATATCAATAGCCGCTCTGGCCGGTCCCGCCGGTCTTCACCTGCGTAGTCCGCGATAGCAAAGCCCGGCGCGGCATCGCGCATGCGATACCCGCCACGCACGAGATAGCGCGTCACCTTCAGGTAGAGCGGCAACATGGTCGCCTCCAAGCGGCGGGACATGCCGCCGTGCAACCGCACGATGCCGAATTCCGATGGCGCAAATCAATCGGAATTGGAGAGGTGTGGATGAAAGCGATCAGCTGTTGTTGCCTCAGGTCTTGTTGTCCCAGCTCTTGTGGTCTCTGAGCCGCCCGACGATCCCGGTCGGGAAGAAGTAGACGCTCAAAACAAATAGCACGCCGAGGATCAGCAGCCACCGGTCCGGGTGGAGCAACTGCGGTAACAGCGGCAGGCCCTCCGTCGCCTTGGACGCAATTCCCATCAGCTTTTGCAGGTAGTTCTGAGCGAGAATGAAGATCGTGGCGCCGATGGCCGCGCCATACATCGTGCCCATGCCGCCGATGACGACCATCAGCAGGATGTCCAGCATGATCGCAAACGACAGCGTCGTATCGGGGCCGATGTAGCGCAGCCAAAGCCCATACAGCGCGCCGGCCAGCACGGCCATGCCGGCGGCAAGACAATTGGCGATCGTCCGGTAGTACACGACATTGTAGCCGAGCGCCTCGGCGCGGAAGTCGTTCTCGCGGATCGCTTGCAGGACCCGTCCGAACGGCGAATTGACGACGCGGAGCGCCGCGAGGAATAGCCCGAGCGCAACCAGGAACACGAGGTAGTACGCGGCAACCCGGCCGTTGATCTCGGTCCCGAGAATGGGCGTGTCGAACAGCTTGGTTGCCGGGCGGATCAGCTCAGGCGTGCGGAACGAGCGGCCGTCCTCCCCGCCCGTGAGATCCGACAGTTGCCCCGCCATGATCGCGAAGGCAGAGGCGACCGCGAGCGTAATCATCGCATAGAAGATCGCCCGCACCCGAAGCGAGACAAGGCCGATGACGAGGGCGAGCGCAATGCCAAGCACCAGCGCCAGAACGAGCCCGGCAATGACCGCGAGCCAGCTGGCTCCCCAGGAGTAGAGCGCCAGGCCGACACCGTAGCCACCGATGCCGAAGAACATGGTGTGGGCGAACGACACGATCCCGGTGTAGCCGAGCAGCAAGTCGTAACTCGCGACGAGCACGATGAAGACGCAGATCTTGGCCGCCGTGTTGATCGCCTGCGCGCCGCCAAACAGGAACGGCGCCAGCGCAAGCGTTGCGAGGATCAGAACAAGCGCGGCAGCAAGCCAGGGGCTGCGCGGCGTATCATCGGAGAGAAGCGCGTTGATCATTCGAACGGTCGCTCCGCGTGCGCAGTGGAGTTCCCCTCCCCCTTGTGGGGAGGGGCTAGGGGTGGGTGTGTGATATCAGCGATAGGTAGGCGCTCACCCCACCCCCGACCCCTCCCCATCGAGGGGCGGGGACTTATCAGCCGTGTTCCGATCGGGCGACGCATCATGACAGTCACCGCTTCGCGACGGGGTAGAGACCTTGCGGTCGCCACAGCAGGATCGCCACCATCAGCAGGATGTTCGACGCGAGCGCGATCTTCGGCACTACGTATCCCGTATAATTCGCCATCATCGCGACGAGGATCGAGCCGAGGAAGCACCCGCCGACCGAGCCGAGCCCGCCGATGATGATGACGATGAACACGAGCACCATGACGTCGCCGCCGATGCTGGCCGTCAATGTCTCCCGATAGAGCGCCCACATCACGCCGCCGAGCCCCGCAAGGCCCGAACCCACCACGAAGACGCCGACGAACAGCCGACGGATGCGATAGCCGAGCGCCTCGACCATCTCCTGGTTCTCGACACCCGCCCGGATCAGCAAACCGATCTTCGTGCGGTTGAGGACGAGGGTCATGGCGATGAACACCGCGAGGCCGACGACCACCGCGAGCAATCTGAACTTCTCCAACGCGACATCACCGATGATGATCGCGCCGCGCAATGCCTTGGGCAGCGCCATCGACTTCTGGTCGCCGCCCCAGATCGCATGAATCAATTGCTCGGCGACGATCAGGCCACCCATCGTGATCAGGATCTGCTTGAGATGCTGGCCATAAACCGGCCGCACGATGACGCGCTCGAAGGCCCATCCGAGCACGCCGGTGCCGACCATCGCGACGAGCGCGGCAAGCAGCAGGGCTGCCAGATTGAGTGTCAGGCTATCGGCTTGTGTCCAACCCGCGAGCGGCGCCAGTACCGACATGGCCATATACGCGCCAACGGCAATGAAGGCGCCGTGCCCGAAGTTGAGCACGTCCATCAATCCGAAGACGAGCGTCAGCCCGCTCGCCATCACGAAGATCATCATGCCCATGGCAAGCGCGGCAATCGTCAGCGTCACCCATGTGGTGGCGCTGCCGCCGGCCATCACGATGAGTGGCAGTGCCGCCAGCGCAATCGCCGGCACGAGCAACAGCGGCAGATAGTCGTGTTTGAGCGCAGGCAACGGCTCGGCCGCTGGCGGTGCTGAGGTGACGGCGATATCGGCCATCGGCAATCCTGCGGCTGGCGGCACTCGAGGGATGTTGAGGCATGTGATGCCCGCTCATGGCTCCCGCCGTCAATCCCGGCAGCCGAAAAGCAAAGGGAGCGCGACACGATTGTCCCGCTCCCCAAAATCGTCCGGTCACGAGCGCTTACTGCTTTTCCATATGCGGCATCGGATCAACCGGCTTCGAGCCCTGGCGCAGCTCGAAGTGGACCTGCGGCTGATCGACCGTGCCAGTCTTGCCAGCCTTGGCGATGACCTGGCCACGTTTGATGGCGTCGCCACGTTTCACCAGAAGCTGATCCGCGTGGGCATAGGCCGAGACCCAGCCGTTGTCGTGGCGGATCAGAACCAGATTGCCGTAGCCTTTGAGTTCGTTGCCTGCATACGCGACCGTGCCGGTATCCGCCGCAACAACATCCGCCCCGAAGGGGACTGCGATATTGACGCCATCGTTGTGCGTGCCGTCGGGACGCTTGCCGAAGCCGCTGAGCACGGAGCCGCGCACCGGCCACCGGAACTTCGCCCCGGATGCAGGCGTGGCAACAGCGTTCGGCTTGGTTGGTGCCTGAGCGGCAGGTGGATCGATCGGCGCCATTGTTGTCGCGTCGCTGGCCGTACCGCCGAGCGATGCGACCTGCTGCTCGCTCTTCGGCTGCCCCGCGTTGATGATTTTCGGCTGCGGCGAGCCGGGAGCGGGCGCAGCGGCTTGCGGCGCGGCGACCGGCTCAACCGGTGGGGTAGGCGCCTGCGCGACACGCGGCGGCAGCGTCGGCGCGGCAGCGGCCAGAGGAGGCGCAGAAGGAGCCGCCGCCGGTGCTTCACCGGTCGTGCCCGGCACCTTGAGCGTTACGCCAGGGCGAAGCTTGGTCGGATCGGCGATGCTGTTCTGCTGCTGGAGAACCGCGACCGGGATTTTGTGCTGGCGTGCGATTGCGTACAGCGATTCGCCGGCCTTGATGGTGTGCGTGCCGGTCCATCCCGCAGCGTCGGATGCCACGGCTACCGGTGCCGGTGCGGCCGGGACCGGTGCGGCCGGTGCCGACGCCATCGGTGCGGTTGCGGCCGGTGCCGCAGGCGAGGTCGGCTGACCGGGTACTGGGGTGTCAGCAGCGGCGGTCGCGCGCGACATCGGTTTGCGCGACACCGCACCTGCCGGGAGCGCAAGCTTCTGTCCAGGCTTTAGATTGGCGGTCTTGAGGCCGTTGGCCTCCATAAGTGCCGAGATCGGATAGCCGGTGCGCTTCGAGATTGCATAGAGCGTATCGCCCGGCTGCACCTCGACCGTTCGGTTGCTGGCGACCGCGAGCGGCTTTGCGGGCTGCGCCGGTATCGCCGCTGCCTTCGCTTTGGGTGCATCGAAGGGACGGGACGGTCCAACCCCTCCCGCCGTGGCTGGCGGCGGCAGTGGCGTCGAGACAGGCCGCTGCTGATCGGCAGTGACAGGCGGCAGCTGACCGCGTGGTCCCGACTCTTGCCATGTCTCCGAGCCAACCGGCGCGCCCGCATTGCTGCGGCGGATCGGTTCGCTGGGCCTAGGCGGCAGGGAATTGGTCTCGCCGACTGTGTAGGACGGCTGCTCGAGACGTTTGAAGTCGGTGCTGCAACCGCCAAGAACGGCTGCGAAAACGCCTATTGCCCCGCCGGCAAGGACCCTGCTGGCGAAGCTCACATTTGCCCCGGTACACTGAGAACGCAACATGATGCACCTCTAACTCCACATCTCATTAACCTCGATGGGGTTAACACGCTGTTAACGGCCGCCTTGCCGTTGAACGCCGATGTGGACCTCGCCCCAATCTTGCCGGTTTGACCGCGACTCGAACCGCCATTGAACGCTGTACGCGACGAGTTGGGTGGCCTCGCGGCCGAGCCACGGCCGAACTATGGCGGACCGTCAGGGAACGCCGCACAGTGCCGTCGTGGTTGAGAAAGGATTGCAACGCGCGGCGCGCGCAAAACCTTGTCCACAGGCCAGAGACGCCGGGTCGACCCCGCAACCTTAAATCTGCTCTTTAGCGTCATGCGCCGCCGAGGACGTGGGGTCGGGGGCTGTCTGCGTCGCGCTTGGCGGTGGGACAGGGTGGCGCCGGTCGAATTGTCCGACACACACCCGAGGAGCCATCGATGCCCCAACACCACGCAAGTCACCGTGACACCCCGCAAGCACCACGCGACAAACTGAGTTTGCCCGCCACTGGGCCGGCCCCCGCCGCCGACCTGTTCGCTGCCATGATCGGCTTTGCCGGGCGCGCGCAGGCGGCGTTTGCTGAGGCAGCGCTCGCGAACCTGCAACAAACGCTTGAGACGGCTCAAAAAGCTGTCGAGACAACTCGAACATCGACGCGCGAAGTATTGGCAGGCACGCCGGTCGATGGCGAAAATCCAGCTCTTGTGCCGCCAGCTGTTGTACCAAATGTCGTCCAAACCATCGCCGACCGGAATATGAAGGCCCTGGAGGAGATGGCGACCGTTGCCCAAAAGTGCACCCGCGCCTATCTCGCCCTGCCGTCAGAGCTTGTGAATTGCCGAACGCCGCAAGACGTACTTGGCATCCAGTTTCGGTTCTGGCGGACGGCCGCCGACGATTGCGCCGAGGCCGGTCGCCGGGTGATGGATGCTATTTCCGGCGAAACTGATGGCGACCACAACCGCCACGTGCCGACCGTTGCGGAGGTTTTAGGCCAGCGGACTGCCGTTGTGGCCGAGCGGGCCGGCCAGCGTGAGGGACAGGCCGGCGCCAGGTCCGAGACAGGAACCGGCCGCGACCAGCCGCGCCGCAGTGCCGCCGGCGAAGCCCGGCTTAACGCTTGACCGGGCTGTCCCATTGCCTGTAAGAGCATCCCGCGCGGGCTCCCCTCGGACTTTCCTGGGGGCCCGCGTTCGTTTTGCGCTTCCGTGATCGATTGCCGGGAACCATCTGGTTCAGGCTCCGGTCTGTCGGCCCCCGAGAGGGGGCAGAGGAGAGAGCGCAGCGAAGGCTGCCGGCATGGGCCGTGCGGCTCCTCATCCCGTGAATATCGAAAGACGGAGACAGCAATGACCAAACGCGTTCGCGCCAAACATAAAATCGATCGCCGGCTCGGCCAGAACATCTGGGGCCGCTCGAAGAGCCCGCTCAACAAGCGTGAGAGCCGCCCCGGCCAGCATGGCGAACGCCGCGCCGGCAAACTGTCCGACTATGGCCAACAGCTCCGCGCCAAGCAGAAGCTCAAGGGCTACTACGGCAACATCGGCGAGCGTCAGTTCAACCGCATCTACGTAGAAGCGACCCGCCTCAAGGGCTCGACCTCAGAGCTGCTGATCGGCCTTCTCGAGCGCCGTCTCGACGCCGTCGTCTATCGCTCGAAGTTCGTGCCGACCGTCTTCGCTGCGCGCCAGTTCATCAGCCACGGTCACGTCACCGTCAATGGCAAGAAGGTCAACGTCGCGAGCTATCGCTGCCGCGTCAACGACGTGATCGAGGTGAAGCAACCGGCCCGCACCATGACGATGGTCCTCGAGGCCATCAAGTCCGGCGAGCGCGAAGTTCCCGATTACATCGACGCCGACCACAACAAGTTCACGGCCAAGCTGCTCCGCATCCCGGCGCTCTCCGACGTCCCGTTCCCGGTTCAGATGGAACCGAACCTGGTCGTCGAATACTACTCGCGCTAACCCGCGACCGCCTTACTGCTTGGAGACGTCCGAACTCGCCCGGCTTGCCGGGCGAGTTTGTTTTTGGCGGCTGATCGGCGTCTCTTGTTGAAGCGCTGCGATGTCCTCGGCCTCTCTGGATCGAGAGGGACATGTCGCCGAGCGCGCTCCTGGACGACCCTAGGGGCTTTCTCGCCCGCAACTGATCATGGCAGCGCCGCCCCCGGCGAAAGCCGCGAACACCTGCGCGACGAGGGCATCGAGCGCGAGCGCCGTCACATATACGAAAGCCGAGGCGACGATGAGCAGGCCGACACTGGCCCTCCATGCGGGCATTCTGAGGAGACGGCGCAAATAAAGTCTGCGCTGGCTTTCAGAGACTTCGTGATAGTCACGACCGTCGTCCATGGCGCATCTCCTGCCCCTAGACTAAAGTCTAGAGCAGAAATCAGGCACATGCAACGCGAATGGTCCGCGCCAGACTGCGGCTCGACCGCCGAAGGCATCAGCGACCTAATGAGAGCTAAAACGAAAAAAGCGAGCACAAGGCTCGCTCTAGGCTCGGACCGGAAATAGCTTGCTAGAGTTCTTTCCGGTGCCGACTGGTGCGGTCGAGAGGACTCGAACCTCCACGCCTTTTGGGCGCTACCACCTCAAGGTAGTGCGTCTACCAGTTCCGCCACGACCGCATGTCCATCGGGACGGCACCGTCTAGCAAACATGATCTAAGCTTACAAGCGAAGTTTGGTGACCACCTGCTTCAGCGCCAGATTGTTTGCACCAGTGCCGCTCCCGTCTCACGCGATGGGCGTGTTGGGGTAGGCGAGTTGCTCGCGTGCCCGCCACTCGTTGGTGACGTAGTTGACGATCAGCGACTTGCGGACACCATCGATCTGCCGCGGCTCGAACCCGTGGTACGTGTTGTTCGACGGCACGAAAATCAGCGCACCGTTGGACTGGAAGGGCGACGCGCCGACATGGCGTTTGTCGTTGTCGTAGATGTCGGTGCCGAGCGCTGCGTGCGACGCATCCTTCGACAGATAGATGAGGAACGTGAAGGCCTTCACGCCGAGGTCGGTGTGCGGCTCCAGCCAGAAACCATTGGTGTCCTGCGCAAACTCTACCCGCAGATACGTGCCCTTCAGCTTCGTCCCGAAGATCCGGTCGATGGCCGAAGTGACCTTCTGGTCCTGCAGCGCTTCGTTGAAGCTCTTGCAGACGCCGTGCAATGCCATGTTCTCGGCATCGAAGTATTTGCGCGTGGCGTTGTGAACTTCACGTTTGCCGGAAATGCCTCCAAGTGCCGGGGCAGGGAACGGCAGCGCCAAGATGTCGTCGACGCTGTCCTGCGGCAGGCAGTTCTCGAGGAACCAGTGACGGTAGGGCGTCTCGTTGCGCTTGCTCGCTTCAAAGCTCTTTATGAGGCTGGCCGCGATAGCGTCTTTTGAACTCGGCATCTGGTCGGGATCCTTGAGCAGTCATAGGTCGTTGGGCCGCGTTGCCGGGCCTCACCTGTTATGCGTGCAACGAACGATGTTTGCGATGCAAGGGCAACCAAAATCCGACCTCGCGCGGAGACCGACTGTGGATTGCAGGCGCAGGCCCGGCCCGGACGCATGTCCACGCGCGAGTTCGCGGCACAGCTATGCCTGCGTCAGGGGCACGGGCGGCTTGTTGTGGCCCGACTCATCTGAAATGACACCCTCAGAGGGTAGACGCGCGCTATCGGCCCGAACGAGACCGTTCGGCGGCGCTGCGTGGCATATCGAAACGCGATGGCTCTGTTTATCGACATTCTGACCAAGGTTTCGCTGCCGATCGTCGTGCTGGTCGCGATCGGCTGGGCGCTGCAAGGGCGTCTGAAACTCGATGTGGGAAGCTTGAACCGGCTGCAGATGCAGGTCGTCCTGCCGGCGTTCATGCTGCATTCGTTGGCCACCGGCAAGCAACCGCTGTCGGCCGTCTGGCCGGTGTTCTACGCCGGCTTCGTCCTCTTCCTACTCGTCATTCCGATTGGTTGGCTGACCGTCCTTCTGTTCCGCCAACGGCCGTCTCTGGGCCCGATGATGGGCCTCGCCACCGGCTACGCCAATGTCGGCTTCTTTGGCATTCCGGTGACGCTGCTGGCATTCGGGCCGGATCACCTGATCTACATGTCCGTCATGACGGCGCTGACGACGATACTGATCTGCACGGTCGGCGTCGCATTGTTGGCACCGGCGGGATCGTCATGGTTGAGCAAGGTCAAGATCGCCTTTGAAACCCCGCTCATTCCGTCTGTCGCGCTCGGTCTCGCGTTGCGCGGTCTCAACGTCGATATGCCGGCCGTGGTGTCCCAGCCATTGCAGTTCATCGGCTCCATCTTCACGCCGCTCGCGCTCTACACGCTCGGAGCCCAGATCGCGTCGTCGAAGGTGGTGAAGTTCGAATGGATCCCGCAGTTGCTGATGATCGCTCTGCGCTTTCTCATCGCGCCGGCCATCGCGTGGGCGCTGTGTGCCTACATGGAATTTCCGCGCGACGTCACGAACGTCATCGTCGTCGCCGCAGCGACACCGGTCGGGGTGCTGATCACGATCTTCGCCGCCGAGTACGATACGGAGCCTGAATTCATTTCGACCGCAGTCGTTGTCTCGACGATCTTGTCGCCATTGTTCGTGACGGGCTGGATTTTGCTGACGCGGCTCTACTGACGACAAAAAAGGGCGGCCGGTCGCGCGACGGGCCGCCCTATCTATTTGTCATGCGGGTGGTGCGTTATGGACGGCGCCCCACGGCTGCGTCGAGCTTGCGTTGCACCGGTTCGTATCGCCGCCAGCCCGGGATGGGCGCAGCGAGATTTACGTTCTTCCATGCCGGGTCGTACGGCGGCTTCTGTAGAGCCGGCAGCCGCTCGAACAGCTTGTCCACGAAGCGCAGCATGCGGCGATGGCGATCGCTGCCAGGCTGCCAGTTGAAGACCGCGAGCACGGTTGGCACCGAAACGGTTTCGACTTTCTGTCCCTGCGGAATGAGCTTGGGATAATCGCTGCTTTCGAGGGTTGCAGGCAGGTATAAATCCTCGAGTTCCTTCGTGTACGGCACGGTCAGCAGCTTGAAGCCGGCGGGGAAATCACCCTTCGCGAGTGGCTCGATCGGCTTCGTCGTCACCCAGAACGTGCCGGCATATTTATCGCTCGTGCGCATCTCGCGCATGGCGACGGGATGCGGATCGAACTTCTCCTGCACCTGGATGCCAAGCCGCCTGAAGATCAGCGGTCCGGTATAGGCGGCGGCCGTTCCCGCCGAATTGAAGTTGACCGGCTTGCCTTTGAGATCCTGCAGCGAATTGATTTCCGGGCGCACCAGAATATGCACTTCCGATGGGAAGAGGTTGGCGATGTAGTTCACCCGGTCGAGCAACCGCGGAACCTTCTCCACGTTCTGGAAATGCTCGAGCGTGTCGCCGAACAGAATGGCTGCATCCACGCCTTTAAGCAGCATGAGATCCGCCATGTTGTCGAATGGGCCGCGCGTGACGATCGGCAACACGCGCATGTTGTCGCCGTCGTCGAGTGCGCGGGCGAGTTCAGCCGCAAAGCGCAACGGCGCGCCTTCAGTGCGGCCAGCCGCGATGCCGACGGTCCATTCGTTGATCTGCTGGCGCGCGCGTGGCGAGTTCCAATCGTACTTCTGCTGAGCCGACGCAATCGTCGGCATCAGCAGTGCGGTGGCGATCGTGAGGCCCGCCAACCGCCGCAGGAATGTGTGACGCATGTACATGTTTCCCCTGTTGTCCTGAGCGGTAAGCGCATGCCCCGCCGATCGCGTTCGGTTATGGCCGGATGTAGCTGTAGCCCTTCGCCTGCAGCTCCATCAGCGTGATCACGCCAGACGGAACGAGCTTCGCTTCGCTGACGAGCGGAAACTCTTTGCCTTCCGCCTTCGTCATGTTGTCACGCGTGTTTTGGCACGCGACGAAGTGCAGATTGGGATTCTCGAGCGACATTGTCGCGACGCGCTGCTTGACCGGGCTGGTGTCGCCGCGAAGCAGGTGAAGGCCGGGACCATACGTGACGATCTGGACGTCGACCGTCTCCTTCTTGGCCTTGTAATAGTTGATCACGTTCTGCGCATTGTTGAGCGCGAGATTCATGCCGGCCGGATCATTCATGCTGACCTGGATCGCGACCTTGTGCTTGGCATCCTGTGCCGCGGCGACAGTGCCGGCCCCGAACAGCGCAAGCAGCGCGACCATGGATTTTACGATGAAGTTCATTCCGCATCTCCTGAGGACAGTGTCGAAGTCGTGACGTCTAGTTGGATATTGATTGAAGGAATTTTGTCGGAAGGCCGGTGAAGAAAGGCCGCGAAGAATGCGGTGATCCAATGGCAACAGTCATTGATTGCCGAGTTGCCGCAAACGAGCTGCAGCCTCGGGCGCACCAAGCTTTTCGGCGCGCTGATACCAAAGCCGTGCGCGTGTTGGATCAGGCACGACACCGACGATCAGTGATGACGTGCTCCGCATCGCCTCGGGATCGAACGTTTTGGCGAGTTCGAGAGCCGCGATCGCCGAGTTGCCGTCGGCTGCGCGTTCGAGGAAGTTGCGCGCAGCCGCGATGTTGCCCTGTTTCAAAAGATCGAGGCCGCGCTGCTGATAACGCAGTGTCTCCGCGCTGAGAGCCGGTTGAGGCGGCGCCGAAGGTGGCGTTACCGCTGCCGGTGCCGCCGCTGCAGCCGCCGGCGGCGCGGCATTGCGAACCGCAGGCTGTGGTGGCGGTGCCTTGATCTGTGCGGGCGGCGGAGCAGCTGTGGCCGCGCTGGCGGAAGGCTGCGGTTCGGCGCGCGCGGCCGGGGCCTCGGTCTTGGGTGGCGGGGCTGGCCTCAATGCTCTGAGCTCAACAGCTTTGTCATACCATTGCTTGGCGCGCGCTGGGTCGGGCAGCAGTGATGCGCCAAGCGCCGAAAGCGTCGCCTGTTCGAAGGTTTTTGCAAGTTCTTCCGCTGCTTCCGGACTGCCGGCTGCTGCCGCGCGCTCATAGAACAACCGCGCAGCACTGACGTCGCCACTTCTGAGGAACTGGCGGCCGCGTTCCAGCAGCCGGACTTCATCTACCGAACCCGCAAAGGCCTTCGTTGCTTCCCGGCGAGCGTCGTCTTCGGCTTTGCGCTTGGCTTCGGCCTCTGCAACACGCTTCGCCTCGTCCTCGGCCTTCTTCCTCGCCTCCGCTTCTGCCAGGCGGCGGGCTTCGTCTTCAGCTTTGCGCTTGGCCTCGGCTTCCGCCGCGGCACGTGCAGCCTCGTCGGCCTTTCGCTTGGCTTCCGCCGCGGCAATCCGCCGGGCTTCTTCTTCGGCCTTGCGCTTGGCCTCGATCTCGGCGAGCCGCCGCGCGTCCTCTTCAGCTTTGCGAGCGGCCTCCGCCTCCGCAGCACGCCGCGCGTCGTCTTCTGCCTTCCGGCGAGCGTCTGCCTGCGCCTGTTCCTCTGCCTTGCGTTTCGCTTCGGCCTCGGCAACCCGCCGCGCCTCGTCTTCCATGCGCTGGCGTGCCTCGGCTTCCGCCTTGAGCCGCGCCTCTTCTTCCGACTTTCGCTTGGCTTCGGCTTCCGCAATGCGCCGTGCCTCTTCCTCGGCTTTGCGCTTGGCTTCGGCCTCAGCCGCTTGCCGCGCGCGCGCCTCGGCTTGCTGCTTGGCGTCTTGCTCCGCTGCTAAGCGCGCCTCTTCCTCTGCCTTGAGTTTGGCTGCTTCCTCCGCCTTTTGACGGGCCTCGTCGCTTGCCTTTTGTGCGGCATCAGGCGGCAGATCGGTCGCGGCAGGTGGCTTGTTGAAGGGGAGACGCCGTTCGTCCTTGAACGTCGGGAGTTGCTGGGCCTGTGCAAGTGATGCCATCGCCAGAACGAATCCAGCCACCACCACAGCCATTAAGGCGCCCGCATAACCCATTACCTACAACCCCGCGTCATACTATTTCAATGCGACGCCGGAGCGATGCGCTTACAAGCGCAATGACGACTTCGGCATATTTCCCCGGCCGGCAGAATACATCGTCATGCTGAGTAGAGAGCAGAGAATGCTACTCATCGTAAACTCGCGATGTCACAATTTCCAGGTTCACCACGATTGCGGCACGATTATGCGGTCAAGTTGGCTTTTAGATGACAACGAGACAGGCCGTGCGGTCGACTTCGTGGCACACTGTTGCCTCATCGCATCTATAATGCAGCGCACGTCCTTTTCATTTGTGATGTCGCAGGATTTCAGGTTGACGCGCCGATTGACGGATAGTCAGAATTAAACGACTACAATTTGAAACATCGCCGCATGGGGAAAGCGCACGTCATTGCGTTTCAAGCGGCGTTGGTTTTGATTGACGTGTCCGACAACGAAAGTACTGCGTCACGATGTTGAGACAGTCTGGCAGCCGAGGCTGGCAGGAGGGGGACGATCTGACAGCCGGCGCGTTCGACCGCGTCGTGCGGCTTGTTCCCAACTCTGGCCTTCAGTTTCTCGAAGCTGATTTGCCGCGCGACGTTGCCGAGCATATCGGCCGTAGCTTCGTGCGCGAACGGATCACCGTCGGCGGTCGCACGCACTGGGCGCTCAATCCATCCAATGATCATCGCCCGGCCGCCGATGCGGACCCCGACGGGCTCATTCGCATCAGCGGTATGACTGCGATACGCAGCGCATGCGACCGTTGGCTGCCGCTGCCGCTGTTTCGCTATCTGTCCCGGCATGAAGATGGGGCAGCGCGTTTCGATGAAGGGCCGGCGAACTGGGCCCGTGTCTACATCACCACCCCTGACGCCGCAGTGGCGACGGAAGATGCCGCCTACCGCATCATCGTCGCCATCGATACCGAACTCGCAGCAGTATCGAAGCTCGACGCCGCTCCTTATGCCAGCCCGACGCTCGACGACGTTCGCTTCTCAAGCTTGTTCGCGTTGACCGACCGCCCTGACGATCTGGCCGGTTTGCTGGCCGAGACATGGGTTCAAAGGTGGCTGGACGAGGCGTTCCATCGATCCGAGAGCAGCAGTGGCTATGCTGGCATCGGTGGGGATCTCGAGCCGATCGCACTTTATCTCACTCTTCTGACGGTGCTGGCGCGGGCCCGCATCGTGCCGCCTCTGCGCTTCCTGTCGGCTCGCCCGGAATCGGTCCGGCCCCGTCCAGTCGATTTGGTGATCGATGTCGGCGCATGCCGCACCACGTCCATGCTCGTCGACCGCGACCCCGCCTCTGGCCGGGTCGACATGACATCGGTTCGCCTCTTGCCCGTCCGCGACTTTACCCGGCCAGGCACAGTTCACCGCGGCGCCATCGACAGTGTCGTCGCCTTCGCGCGTGCCCCGTTCGGCGACGAAGCCTATTCGCGCAAGAGCGGCCGTCTCAACGCCTTCCACTGGCCAAGCCTTGTCCGCATGGGGCCGGAAGCAATGCGGCTGATCGCCGGATGCACCGGCGCCACCGAAGGCTTGAGCGGACTCATATCTCCAAGCCGCTTCGTCGCCGATGATTTGGTGGCGGAGTCTCACTGGCGGTTTGCGGCATCGCCGCGAATGCACGCTGGCCGCCGTCCGATGGTCGTCGGACGTATGCTGGCGCACACAACCGGACAAGGCCTGCTGCCCCCGCCCGATGCCAAGGACCGGCCCGCGATCGCAAAGCCGCAATTCTCTTTGTCGGCAATATCGAGCTTCTACATCGCCGAAATCGTTCTACAGGCACTCTGCGCCATCAACGCCCCTGTATCAGCGCAAGCTGGCCACCGGCGGCGGGAGATGAGGCGCGCGCTCGGCCGCGTGATCCTGTGCCTCCCCGCCAGCATGCCTGCAGCCGTTCAGGATCTCATCGGCAGCCGCGCCGAAGCAGGCATCGCCATGCTGTGGCGCTCACTCGATTGGCAGAACCCGGATGCGCCCTATGCGGTCGACGTGCCGGTGGTGACGCGCGGCCTCGATGCAACCCTGAGCGTCCAGCTGGCTTACCTGTTCGATGAAGTGATGCAGCGCTTTGCAGGAGACGCCGGAACGTACCTCGAAACCGTGGGGCGCGTCAGACCTGGCATAGAGTCGCGGCCATCGTTGCGCGTCGGCTCACTCGACATCGGCGCCACCGCGTCACGTCTGACCGTTGCGAGCTACAGTATCGAAGCGAATGCACCGTTGCGTCCGTCAGTCCTCGAGCAGTCACAGCATCCGGCTGCTGGCGACGAAATCGCAACCGCGGTCATGAGATCGCTCGTTGTCCCCGCCATCGCGTACCGGCTGGGACAGTGCGGCATGCCGGACGCCGATCGCTTCTTGGCGCCGTTCGGCGAGGCAGCCGCCGCCCCGCCTCGCGGCCGTCTCGATGATCTTCCCGCGAGGTTCTCATCACTCTGGCTGCGGCCGTTGGCTGCCGCCTTGGTGGCGCTCGATATTGGTCGCGACGCGGGCCCGCCGCGTGACATCGCGGTCTCACTCGATCAATTGCTGGCGGGCGCAGGACATCTCGATTGGACGATCGCGAGCGAGTTCGAGCAGGCGGCTTCCGCCGCTGGCGCGAGCGGCTTCAGTCTTGCTGGCCTGCTTGTGCGAACGACGACGAGCGACCTCGCCGGTATCATCGCAGACGCGGCACGGCCGATGGTCGACGCGATGATGGCGGCGATGGCGCCGCACGACTGCGACCTCGTTCTTTTGAGTGGCGGCTCGGCCAGGCTTGCGACGGTGTTGCGCCTGTTCCGCGAGCGCATGCCCTGGAGGCCTGATCGCATCGTCGACCTCACCAATCACGCGTGGCAAGTCTGGTATCCGCTCGGCACTGAGGATCGCGCATTGTGCGAAGGTAAGGACGTGGCGCTTGTCGGCACGCTTCTGGCCGCGGCCGGTGATGCGGGCGACGCCCGGACGGCCACCGCGGCCAACGCGCAATCCCGGGCCCAGCCCAACACGGAACCATCGAGCGGCGAGGCCCGAGCATGAGCGGCAAGGTCGACATCGATCGCGCCGTCAAACAGGTCGCACAAGCGACCGGCGCGATAGCTGAATGGTTGGACGACCATGGCAGCGGCAATCGTCTCATCGGAAAAATAGCGGCAGCCCGCGTCGGCACGGCGGTCAACCGGCTGCAGCATTTATCGCGCGCGGTCGGACGCCGTGCAGGCCTGGCCGTCCTGTCGACGGAGGCATCGATCGGCCATCGCATTGCCACCGCTACGGCAGGCGCTGCCGGAGACGGACTGGTGGTCCTGGGCGGCGGCGATGTCCGCCTCCCGTCCTCCGGCGGTCTATGGCCGTCGAGCGACCGGCATGGTCCCTCGCTGGTGATCCGCTACAGCAGCGAGGCGCGGTCCAAAGGCAACGGCGCCGGCGCCGTCGGCCGCATGTTGGGGACGTCCCGCGAACGCACCGACCGTGTCACTGCCAACGGCATCCGCATCGAAATCCTGTCATACGCCGATCTGCTTTCGATCCTGGCGCGCGCTTATCTAACCCATGTGCGATCGGAACCGGGCGAGCCCTTCAAGTCTGCACTTGCCACGGCCATCGCGGAAGAAAACAACGCCACGCCAGCCGCCGCCATCGAACCGGGTCTGACGCGACAGGACGTCGACGGCATCCGCGATTGTCTGGAACGGTCATTCCATGGCCATCCCCACCTGACGCTCCTCCGTTCGTCAGGGTATTGGGCCTCGCTCGGCACGCTCGCTCCGCGATCCTCTCGCACCTCGCGCCGTCGCCTGGCATCCTTCCTTTGGGGTGGTCTGGCAGAGTTCGACGCTTACGCGGCCGTGCTGGGCGAAGCGCTGGAAGCGCTCAATCATTCATCCGAAATCCTTTGTGCGAGCGACGCGGTTGTCCAATCCGAGAACGGAGTTCTCGACACGGTGCACCCCGCCTCGGTGCTGGCGGCCGGCACGATCCTCGACGGCGACGATGAAAGTGCGGTCGAAGTCCGCACCAGGCACGCCGGTACCCTCCGTCTGCCTCGCAAAACGATTGCGGCCATCGCCAGCGAAATTGTCGTCAATGCCGAAACGCCTCGCAACGGCCGCATGCGCGACTTCGACGTGCTGCATGTCCCGTTACCGCAGATCGATGTCGCCCCGCGGCTTGGCGAAAGCCCGTTCTCCCGCCACGTCCCTGGCCGGCCCTACGAAAGCAAATGGCTGTCCGCCGTATTCATGGAGGCGAAAGCGCTCCACCTCGCCGGCCGCCTGGTCGATCGCTTGGACATCACCGCGATGGTGGCAGTCCCCGCGCCGGATCGCCCGCTGCCGCTGTCGATGGCCGCACTGCTTACACGCTGGGTCCGTTTTGCCGCCGGCGAGACGCCGCGCGAACGCGACGGCAACGGCGACGTTCTTGTCGTGGCCGCGATGGCAGACAGCCCCGGTCAGGCGGCGGACGCCGGGTTGACTTGGAGCAGCCTGCAGGAGTTTCGCAAACGCTTCGGTCCGGAATGCGCTTGGCTCGACGAATGGGGGCAGGGCACGGCGTTCGATCGGGTCGTGCTGTTGGGGCGCCGCCTGGATGACGCCAAGGCGGTGCTGCCCGCTGCCCCGCCCGGCAGCGGCCGCGCACTGGCCCGGCTGGACTTGGGCGGCAAGCCGGCGCCGCAGGTCACTCGCGACAATGTCCGCCGCTCCTCGCTTGCCCTCGACGAGGCTCTGACCGCCGGCGACGGTGGCATGCGGTACTTGATCGAAACGATCGCCGGATTGAACATGAAGCGTCTGCGGCATCGCCAGTTGGCGCGTGAGGTTGGCGAGGTGTCCAGGTCGCTCAGCCGGCCGATGCGGTGTGCGTTGCTCGGCAGCGACGGCGATGCTGATATCGACTGGCGGCGGCGCTTGTCCCTCCAGACACAAGCCTGGGCGCGTGGCGTCGGGCGTGCAGGTCGCATGGGCCACTTGGTTGCGGCCTTACTGCCGTCCGAACGGATCATGGCCGACATGCTGGCGCCTCTGCTCGCCGCTCAGGACGAAGATCTCGAACCCTCGGACATCTGCCGGCGAGTGGGCGACCGCGCCCTGGCCGCTTGGATCGAAGCCGTTCTGGCGTGGTCGGCGAGCGATCTGTCACGCAAGTTCAACGCCGGGGCAGATGGCGAAATCGCGATCCTCGTCGACGAGCTGGCGCTGAGTGCTGTCCGCAACGATTTGGCTGGCCGCATCGCCGCCGCCGCTCTCCCGGTCATGTCGGGTGCCGTTCGCGCGCCGGATATCGTTGCGGCACGGCTGTCTCGCACCATCGTCGAGATCATCGCTGGTCACGTGTCGGAACTTGGCTTCGATGGCACGTGGTCTACCCGCCGACCGCGCCGGCCCGGGACCTTTGGCGCTCCCTTGTTCGACCGCACGGCCCCCCCCAATGCCGCCGCATCCGGTCAGCCCCTCGCGGCGCGCTTGGCCGACCAGCATGTCGACGATTGGTGTGAAGCGTTTCCCATCCTAGTCGAAGAGAATATCGCTGCGGCGCGGATTGTGCGTATGGACGAACGCGCGCTGCGCGAGCTTGCTGGACACGTCGAGCAACTCGCGGCGATCGGTAGGAGGGGCGAGGCGTGAGCAGTATTCGTATCGAGGTCGTCAACGTCGATCGGGCAGATCCCGGCTTTGCCGGCGCGACAGCGGCTTTGCGGCTCCATGGCGATGTCACGCTGCCGGCCGATCCCATCTTTCGCATCGATCCCATCGACGAAGCGCTTCTCCTCGAGCCTGGCGGTTGGCCGGCTGGTCCCCGCCGTCCCGTCGAGGTTCGCAAGACCGACGGCTATGTCGATCTGGTGCTTGGCGCCGACGTGCTCGACAGTCCCCTGCTCGAAGCAGGCACGCCAGTCGTGATCGAGGTGCTGGCCACGAGGGCGATCGCCGAGATGGCCTGGCCCGAACTCGCCGTTCTCGCCTCGCGGCCTCGCCGCCCCGTCATCCTCACCGAAAAGCTTCGCGAAGCCGAGCGTCTCGAACAGGAGGCGGCCGCCCGCGCCGCGATCGAGGAAATCGAAGCCGCCAAACGGCTCGCGGCAACCGAAGCGGAAGCGCGCAAACGTGAGGCCGCCGAAATCTCGGCCCGCCGCCAGAAGCAGTCGGACCTGGGGCTAAAGCGTGCAGCCAACGGCGACGTCGCGCCAATGCTCATGCCGACCGCTCAACGGCGGCGCGGCAACGTCGTTGCGCTGGATGGCGGGCCGCCATCGGCTGGCGACCACTTGCGCCTTGTCACGGCAGCGCCAGCCCCGGCCGGCAAGCCCTCCGCACCTGAAAAGGATAAGTCCGCACCCGGCGGACTGATGTCCGGTCGAGGGGCCTGGATCGCCTTTGCAGCGGGCCTGATCTCGGCCGTCGCGCTCGTCGCCGGCCTCATCGCCTGGCGCATTCTGCCGATCGGCGGCAAAACCGATGCGGCCATGACGCCGGACATTGCCCTCGCCGCGGCGCGGAGCAGCGGCAGCCTCCGCTCGATCCTGGCGACTACGGGCACCTCGCCCCGCGGCCGTGCTTCAAGCGGTATCGATGCTGCGACGGCCTTGGCGCTCGCCGATCGCCATCTGCACGGCGTTGAATTGCCGCGCGATCCCGGCGAGGCCTCGTATTGGCTGCGCCATGCGCTGTCGATGCCGCTCGATCCCGAGGCGATGCGCTGGGCCCTGACGCAATTGGGAACGCTGCACGCGGCGCCCGACGGCTTCGAGCCCGATTACGCCAAGGCGCGGCTTCTGTGGGAAGTGGCCGGCGCTCTCGGCGATCCCGTCGCCATGTGCTTCAATGCCTCGCTCTACGAATACGGCCTCGGTATCGCAAAGCATCGCCAGCTGGCAAACGCACTCTACGAGCGGGCGCGTAATGCCGGCGGATGTCCCGGCATCGACGAGGCGATCACGCGCACCAAGTAGCGTCGCGGGCGGCGAACGCCGCCGCTGCCAAACCCGGCCATTTCTCGGTTCGCTGCCATCGCGGCCTGGAATATCGCGCGCAATCATGGCATGAGCCCGGCCTCAGTGAGGAACCTGGCCGTGCCCATCAAACAGCAACTTGAACGGTCGCGCCGTCTCGCCGCGATCAACATCGCGGTGGCTGGGCTCGTCGTCGCGCTCAAGTATTGGGCCTACCTGGAAACTCATAGCGTCGCGCTCTATTCCGACGCCCTCGAAAGCCTCGTCAATGTCATGACGGCCCTAGCGGCCGCTTTCGCCCTGCGCCTCGCCGCGCAACCGCCGGACCGCCACCACCAATTCGGGCATCACAAAGCGGAGTACCTTGCGGCGGTCACCGAAGGCGTCTTGATCGTGCTAGCTGCGATCCTCATCATTCGTGCGGCCGTTGCGGCATTGATGGGCGGAGAGCCTATGCACCTGAGCGCCCTCGGTGTCGCGCTCAACGCCGTGGCTATGATCGTGAACGGTGCCTGGGCATGGGTCCTCATCAGGCAGGGCCGCGCCAACCGGTCGCCCGCCCTCGTCGCCGACGGCTGGCATCTGGTGAGCGACGTCGCGACGTCGGCAGGCGTGATCTTCGGTTTGTTGCTGGCGGTCGTGACAGGCTGGCGCCAGATGGATGCGATCCTTGCCCTGGTCGTCGCCCTCTACATCCTGTGGGCCGGTGGACGGCTGCTGCGCGAATCCATGAGCGGGTTGATGGACGAAGCCGTCACCAGCGACGTCGCAAAGCAAATCCGCGCTATCATCGCCGGCAACGGCACCGGCGCCATCGAAGTGCACGATATCCGCACCCGTATTGCCGGTCGCGTGACGTTTATCGAGTTTCATTTGGTCGTGCCCGGCAGCATGACCGTCCGGGAAGCTCACGACATCTGTGATCGTCTCGAAGCAGCGCTCGTGGATGCCCAGCCGGGCTCCGAGGTGATCATTCACATCGAGCCCGAAGGTGAAGCGGTACACCACGGCGCCATCCTGTTCTAAGACCGCGCAAGCCTCGCGGTTGACGCTACCCGCCCCTTCGGCCAAGGTGCCGCCCGATGTCGATGCGCCGGAAAGAGCGCACGCGTCGCGAGGGAGAGGGAGCCAATGGCAGAGGCAGTGTCGTCGTCGGCGGCAACGGGCAGCACGACTGCGGCAACAGCTGTCGCCCTGCGCGATGTCAGCGTCGCATTCCCTGAGCCCAATGGTGGAATTTTCACAGCGGTCGATCGCACGGACTTTGCGGTCGCCGATGCCGAATTCGTGGCGATCGTCGGGCCGACCGGTTGCGGAAAATCGACCCTCTTGAACGTTGCCGCAGGGCTACTGAAGCCAGCGACCGGCCGAGCCGAGATCTATGGCGCGCCGTTACAGGGTCTCAACCGTCAGGCGGGCTACCTCTTCCAGCAGGACGCCTTGATGCCATGGAAGACCGCGCGCGAAAACGTCGCCATCGCCCTCGAAATCGCCGGCACATTGCGTGACGAGGCGATGGCTCGCGCATCCGAATGGTTGACGCGCGTCGGCCTCAAGACCTTCGGTGATCGGTATGGCCATCAGCTGTCCGGCGGGCAGCGCAAGCGCGTCGGTCTCGCGCAGGTGCTCATCCGCAATCCCAAGATCCTGTTGATGGACGAACCTTTCGGTCCGCTCGATGCCCAGACGCGGCTGATCATGGGCAACCTCCTCCTCGATTTGTGGAGCCAGGATCGCAAGGCCGTCCTTTTCGTCACTCACGACCTCGAAGAGGCGATCTCGCTCGCCGACCGGGTCGTGATCATGAGTGCCGGACCCGCCGCCCGCATCATCGGCGATCACCGCATTTCAATTCGCAGACCGCGCGACATCGCCGAGATACGCCTGTCGTCCGAATTCCACGACTTGCATCGCAAGATCTGGGGCCAGCTCAAGGCGGAAGTCGTCAAGGCCTACGGCGGCGAGATCGGGTGAGGGCACGGCCATGAATCCACGTCTCAAACTGCTGTCGCTGCAGGCGCTCGTCGCGATAGCGGCGCTGCTGTTCTGGCACCTCGGCTCGACAGTGCCGATCAGCTTTGGCGGCGCGAAGCCCTGGTACATCTTTCCCGAATTCTTCTTCTCGCAGCCGCTGAAAGTCGCGAGCCGCGTGTGGGAATTGTTTGCGACGGGGAAGATCTGGCGCCATTTGTGGATCACGCTGCTCGAAGGCATCCTCGCCTTCGTCATTGGGTCAGCGCTCGGCATCATCCTCGGCTTCTGGTTTGCCCGCCGTCCGCTGCTCTCCGCCGTTTTCGACCCCTACATCAAAATGATGAACGCGCTGCCGCGCGTCATTCTCGCGCCGATCTTCATGCTCTGGTTCGGCCTTGGCATCTGGTCGAAGGTCGTGCTCGGCGTCACGCTCGTCTTCTTCATCGTCTTCTTCAACGTCTATCAGGGCGTCAAGGAAGTGAACCCGGTCATTCTCGCAAACGCGCGGATGCTCGGCATGTCCGACCGGCAATTGCTGCGCCACGTCTATTGGCCAAGTGCTCTGTCGTGGATGTTCTCGTCGCTGCACACGTCTGTCGGCTTCGCCATCATCGGTGCCGTCGTCGGCGAGTACCTCGGCGCGAGTGCCGGCCTTGGCTATCTCATCCATCAATTCGAAGGCGTTTTCGACATCACCGGCGTGCTTGCCGGCATGGTGATCCTGATGGCGTTTGTTCTCGTCATCGACTGGCTCGTCACCAAGGTCGAGAACCGTCTGCTCGTCTGGCGCCCGCCGGTCGCGCAAAGCTGAAGCGAGACCGCTCGCCGGAGCCGCCTCGCCGCGTCGCTCACCCTCAAGTGCGATGATCGCGCACCTGCGGTTGGTCGCGGTGATCGCGGACTTCAGGTTGCTTGCGGTGATCACGCACGACCGGCTTAGCCGGCTCGCGATGGTCCCGCACGATCGGAAATCTTGGCGTCGTCACGCGCGGATCGGAAACGATTGGGAACTGCGGCGTTGTGACCCGCGGGTCCGACACGATGGGCTTGCGGTGATCGCGCACCGTCGGACCGTCGCGATGGTCTCTGACGACAGGTGGAGGCGCAGTCCGGTTGTCGCGAACGATGGGCTTGGTCCTGTGATCGCGGACGATGGTCTCGGCGTGCGCCTGAGCGAGCACGGATGCAGCCGTGAGGACAAGGCCAGCGACAGTGAAAGTCTTAGGCAGGCTCATGGGACGCTCCAGGGTTTGTGACAGCCGTGTTCCCGGCAATCGATCTGCGACACCCTAAGTCGGTCCGGTGAGCCTCGCTGTCACGGCCGTAACACCGCGGCCGCGGCGGCTTGAAGGGTCGAAGCGAGCACAACTCCCTGCTGCTTGCAGCGCGAACGACCGGGGTCCATGCTGAATACAATTGTTGTGACGGACTTTTTCTTGAGCTGGCTCGCCTGTCGTTCAGGGAGGCATTCATGGTCGCGCTATTCGCACTGTTTGTTTTTGGATGCGTCGTTCTCACGTCAACTCCCTTGCGTGCCGATAGCATAAGCGAGTGCGTCGATGGGTTGATCCCAGCCGACGTGATCGCCGCCTGCACGGAGGCGCTTGAAATTTCAAGTTTGGCAAGCGCCCAGCGGGCCATCATCCTGTCGGAACGGGCAACGGCATACACGATGATCGGCGAGAACCAGGCGGCAAGGGCCGACTTCGACATCGCTCTCGCAGCCGATCCGTCGAACGTGCGGTCGCGCTATGGCCGCGGCACGCTTCTGATCGGCGCAAGCAACTATGCGGCGGCGCTCGCGGACTTCGATGCCGCCATCGCAGCGGACCCCAATCACATGCCGTCGCTCCACAATCGCGGCGTCGCGCACGAGAAATTGGCCAACTATCCTCGCGCCGTTGCGGACTTCACATCCGCCATCGCACTCGAACCGAACTTGCCATCGAGCTACAACAATCGTGGCGTGGCTTATCGCAAATCGGGCGACCTGGTTCGCGCCATCGCCGACTTTGAGCGCGCCATCGACCTCAGTCCGCGCTATGCCCAGGCATTCGCGAACCGGGGTTTGGCGTATCTGTCGGCGGGGCGGCTGGCCGGCGCTGTCGCAGATTTCCAGGCCGCACTGGCGATCGATGCCAAGAACGAAGACGCCCGTACGGGGCTAGCAGCCGTTCCAGGGCCCGCAGGCCCAGTGGCGGGCATGCCGAACGATTGACGCACACCTGCCCCTCTGAGACAAAGACCGCATCACCGGCAGCGATGAAGCTGCCGTAATGAACGATCTCGGGAGGTCAAATCGATGTTGCGCACCCTCATGGCCGCTGCGGCGGCCGTTGCAATCGCGGCCACTGCGTCCTTCGCGCAGGCGCCGGAAAAGAAGGACGTCAAACTCGGCGTCGGTGGCGCGCCGGCGCTCTACTACCTGCCGCTCGCGCTTGCCGATAAGCTTGGTCACTTCAAGGAGCAGGGCCTCAACGTCGAGATCAACGATTTCAAGGGCGGTTCGCAGTCGCTGCAAGCGCTGGTTGGCGGATCGGCCGACGTGGTGACGGGCGCCTACGAGCATACGCTGCGCATGCAAGCCAAGAACCAGGACATCGTCGCCGTGGTGGAACTTGGCCGGTACCCCGGGATTTCACTTGGGGTAAAGAAGGACAAGGCCGACAAGATCAAGTCGGCAGCCGATCTCAAAGGCGCCAAAATCGGTGTCACCGCGCCGGGGTCGTCGACCAACATGGTCGTTTGGTATCTGATGGCGAAGGCCGGCTTGAAGCCCGACGATGCCTCTTTCGTCGGCGTCGGCACGGGCGCCGCTGCGGTTGCTGCCATTCAAAAGGGCGAGATCGACGCGATGTCGAACATCGATCCCGTGATCACCATGCTGACGTCGAAAGGCGATCTTGTGCTCCTCAACGACACGCGCTCGACCGAAGGCAACAATAAGGTCTTCGGCGGTCCGATGTCGGCGGCCGTCCTCTACATGAAGCGGGACTTCATCGAAAAAAATCCGAATACGGTGCAGGCGCTGGTCAATGCGTTCTACAAGACACTCAAGTGGCTCGAGAAAGCGACACCGGAGCAAATCGCCAACACAGTGCCGTCCGAGTACCACCTCGGCGACAAGGCGCTATACATCTCCGCCGTCAAAGCGTCTCTCGAGGCCTATTCGCGCGACGGCATCGTCGCGGCTGAAAGCATCAAACGCTCGATGGACTTCCTCCAGCAGTTCGACAAGGACATGAAGGAAGCCAAGATCGATACGGCCAAGACCTGGGATGGACGTTTCGTTGCAAAAGCCGCACAAACCGTAAAATGAGCGGCAAGTTCCGATGACGAAGGGAACGCATGCCGGTGCGGCATGCGTTTCTAGTCTGCCTTGGAGGCTGAAGGCGCTCGAAGCACGGAGTTGGAAGTATGGTCAGTCCGACGGAAGCTAAAGTCGCAATTGCAATCGCAGCCAAGAAGAAGGCCGAGGCCGACGCCGCCCGGCGTCAGAATGGATCACAAGCAGGCAAAGGTGACACCAAGCGGGAGTTAGTCACAGCCGCTGCCGTCACCGCCGCCGTTGCCGCAACCCTCGGCTTGGCTGTTATGTTTCAGTAGCCGACCGGACGCTAGCCCATGATCGAATAGCCGCCATCCACCGCGATGGCGGCACCGGTCACGAAGTCGGAGGCAGGCGAGGCGAGAAACGCAGCGATGCCCCGGAAGTCCTCCGGTCCGCCCCATCGCCCGCTCGGCGTACGGCCGAGCACGCGTTCATGCAAGCCTTGCACATCGGTGCGGGCGCGCCGCGTCAGGTCGGTGTCGATCCAGCCCGGCAAAATCGCATTGACTTGGATGTTGTCCTTCGCCCACGCGACGGCGAGCGATTTCGTCAGCTGCACGATGCCGCCCTTAGACGCCGCATAGGCAGCGACGAACGACTGACCGAACAGCGACATCATCGAGCCGATATTGATGATCTTGCCGCCGCCCGAGGCCTTCAAGAGCGGGTAGGCCGCTTGGCTCGCGTAGAAGGCGCCGTCGAGGTTGATCGACAGCACTTCTCGCCATTCAGCCGGCGTATAGAGCTCCGGCTGCTTGCGAATGTTGATGCCCGAATTGTTGACCAGGATGTCGAGCCGTCCGAACGCATCCTTCACGTGGGCGATCATCGCCTCCGAGCTTTTCGGATCGGCGACGTCGAGCGAGATCGTCTCGGCGCGGATGCCGTAGGCGGACTTGAGTGCTGTAGCCGCCGCTTTAGACTTCTCTTCATTTCGCGCGGCAATCATGACAGACGCGCCCTCAGCCGCAAGCCCCTCGGCCATGCCGAGACCGATCCCACCGTTCCCGCCGGTCACGATGGCAACCTTGCCTGTCAGAGAAAAAAGTCCATCAGCCATGGATGTGATCCTTCGGTTCGATCGCTGTGCCGAGGCACAGCATGGCGGCGCGATCTTCTCGATTCAAGCCTTTCGCAGCTGCTCTGCGACCCTCGTTCGCAATGCATCCATTGCTGATACGGTTGCAGCAGTTCGAGTCGCCGTTCTCACGTGCTGTTGCGCCCCCGCGTGACCCGATTGCCGCTTCGCCAGCGATGCGCGTGGTGTCCCTCGGGTGAAGGCAAGCCTCAACAACGCAGCTCAGGGAGAAAACGACATGGCAATGGAAACGTTGATCGTGTGGATGATCGTCGGCGCTGTCGCCGGCGTCCTCGCCAACATGATTATGAAAGGCGGCGGGCTTAGGCTCACCGGCAACGGCCTCGTCGATAACATCATCACCGGCATGATCGGCGCCCTAGTCGGCGGCTGGCTGCTCGGCGTGCTGAAAATATCGATAGGGACAGGCCTCGGGGCGGCCATCATCAGCGCTCTGATCGGCTCGTGCGTGTTGATCTTTGGCCTACGCCTCGTCAAACGCTGATCATCAAGATCGAGGCGGCGCCGGGCTCATGGATCGGCGTCGCCCTGCTATTTGCGCCGCAGCTGCGCACGCGCATTGACGATGTCGTAGTCGCAAACGACCTGCCCGCCGCCGGTGCGGCTCTGCGCGGTCAACTGCAGATAAGGATTGCGATAGCGCGCATCCCACTTCGGATGATCGGTCTGCCAGAGATAGACATCGAGGTCAGGCTTCCCGATCAGCACGCTCGAACGCGCATCGTCTCCGAACGCATCGCCCGCCGACAAGCCGAAGTCGACAGCACGCGGATGCTTGCGGCATGCCTCCGCGGCGCGCTCGCGATACGCGGCAGCAATCACTTCAGATGCCGACGTGTGAAAGAGATACTCTTTCAATCCAACCTTCGCGCTGGCGGCAAGAGCGAGCACCAGCACGATCGCTTTGAGCGTGCGCGGTTCAGCCCTCGCACGCCGCGGCGCCTCGTCGGCATGAGGCTCGATCGGAACGGCCGGATCTAAGGTAAGCGGACTGCGCATGGGCGAGGCAACGGTGTGTGTGACGGCCAAAACGGGCCGCGCTCCTGCAGCGCGAGGCACCGTTCACACTGTCCGAGCATGGTGAAGATTGTCCTAACGTCGCACACGTCCACCTAACCCGTCAGGCGGCGTCGGCCGCCTTTTGGACCGCTACAGCGATGTCGCCGACGACTTCGTTGACGAGCTTTTCGTCTTGCCCCTCGGCCATCACCCGGATGACCGGCTCCGTGCCGGATGGCCGGATAACGAGACGCCCTTTGCTGCCGAGTTTCGCCCGCCCGCCTTCGATCGCCTTCTTGACCGAGTCCTTCTCAAGCGGCTTGCCGTTCGCGTACCGCACATTCTTGAGGACCTGCGGCATCGGCACAAATCGGTTGCACACCTCACTCACAGGCTTCTTCGTCTCGACCACGACCGCCAGCACCTGTAGCGCCGCGACAAGTCCGTCGCCGGTCGTCGTGTGGTCGGAGATTACGATGTGCCCGCTCTGCTCGCCGCCGACGTTGAAGCCATGCTTGCGCATGTGCTCGACGACGTGACGGTCGCCAACGGCGGTGCGGATCATCGCGAGACCCTGCTCCTTTAGATACAACTCAAGGCCGAGGTTCGACATCACAGTCGCAACAATGCCGCCAGCTGCGAGCTTCCCGCGCCGGTGCCAGCTCTCGGCAATGACGGCCATGATTTGGTCGCCGTCGACGATGTTGCCCTTCTCGTCGACGATGACGACACGGTCGGCGTCGCCGTCGAGAGCGATGCCGATATCGGCCCTGACTTCCTTGACCTTCGCGCAAAGGGCGGCCGGAGACGTCGAGCCGCAGCCGAGATTGATGTTACGGCCATTGGGCTCGACGCCGATTTTGATGACTTCGGCGCCGAGTTCCCACAGCGCGTCGGGGGCAACCTCGTAACCGGCCCCGTTCGCGCAATCGATCACGATGCGAAGGCCATCGAGACGCACATCCTTCGGCAGCGTCCGTTTTGCGAACTCCACATAGCGTTCCTGCGCGCTGTCGACACGCTTGGCGCGGCCGATCTTGTCGGCGGTGACCATCAAGGTCGACGACGGCGCATCGATGAGACGTTCCATCTCGAGTTCCATCTCGTCCGAGAGCTTGTAGCCGTCGGGATCGAAGAACTTGATGCCGTTGTCGTGGTAGGGGTTGTGTGACGCCGAGATCATCACACCGAGGTCGGCGCGCAGCGACCGGGTCAACATGGCCACGGCCGGGGTCGGCATCGGGCCGAGCAGGAACACGTCCATCCCAACCGACGTAAAGCCTGACGTCAGCGCCGTCTCGATCATGTAGCCGGACAGACGGGTATCTTTGCCAATCACCACCCGATGCGGCACTTGCCCGTTGGTGGAGAATAGCCGTCCAGCCGCCATACCCGTCTTGAGCGCGATTTCGGCCGTCATCGGCGGTGCGTTGGCCAACCCACGGATGCCGTCGGTGCCAAAATAGCGTCGTGTCATGCGAATTTTTCCCCGTGCGGCTTGCAGCGAGATACATCTGTTAACGCTGTTACGCCGCAGATGCTCCTGATGCAATCGAAGCGCGCATCTCATGCACTACGGCAATGAGGCTATCGATAAAATGACAGGCAAGATAAGGGCCAAAATCCGGGTAATTGGTATTAGTGGCCTGTGATAAATAGATATTATTAGCTTGAGGGTGACGCCTGCCGTGACGATCGTGCGATATGAACCACTCGCCTTCTCGGCCATCGAAGCGACCGAGAGCCTCGCCCGCGCGGAAGCCTTTCTGGCGACGATGCGCCGCCGCCGCACGGTACGGGACTTCTCCACCGCCCCGGTGCCCCGTGAACTCATCGAAAAGGCGATCCTGACGGCCGGGACGGCCCCCTCCGGCGCCAATCAGCAGCCGTGGACATTCGCCTGCATCTCGAACCCCGACGTCAAGAAGCGGATTCGCGAGGCCGCCGAGGAGGAAGAGAAAGCCTTCTATGCCGGCCGCGCCGGGGAGGAATGGCTGGGCGCCCTCGCTCATCTCGGAACGAATTGGCAAAAGCCATTCCTGGAAACCGCGCCTTGGCTGATCGCCATTTTCGGGCAGCGCTGGGGGACCGATCCACAGGGCCAGAAAGTGAAACACTATTACGTGCCAGAATCGATCGGCATAGCGGCCGGCCTGTTGATCGCCAGCCTCCACAACGCCGGCCTCGCAACCCTGACCCATACGCCGAGCCCGATGGGTTTTTTGAACGGCATCTGCAACCGTCCAGAATCCGAGAAAGCCTATATACTTCTGGTCGTTGGCTATCCATCGGACGGCTGCCAGGTGCCGGTCATCCAGAAAAAGGATCTGGCCGATATTTCGGTCTGGATCTGAAAAGCCAGTCCGCTCAGCGCGCGGTCTGGGCTGGCTCGAAGAAGTGCCTGAGAGCGCCGACGACTATGACCATCAACCCGCCGCCTAGCCCCGCGCCTGCCACCTGAGCAACGATGTGGCCCATGTCCGGCTCGCCGCCGGCACCAGCCGCATGGGACGCCAGCCCCAAGAGACTCACCAGGACTTGGCTGCCAAGGCCGCCGCCGACCATGCCGGCGATCGAATTACCGAAGCCGCCGAGGCTGAGAGACTTTGCGATCCCGCCGCCGGCATTGCCGCCGAGTGCCCCACTGATGAGTTGGATGGCGAGGTTGACGATGTCCATGCTGCCCCCGAATGGCAAGTACGACCGACTCGAAACGCCGATCTGACTAAAGCATAGTCACCACCCGTTTGTCATAGTGGCGATTTACGCGTGTGAATTCAGCATGCTAAGGGTATCGTCCGATGGCCTATCGAACCCCTGGAGTTCCCGACGATGCGTCTGCCACTAACCGCCTCTTTCGCGCTGGCTCTCGTAGCGGCGCTGGCCAGCGCGGCGCCCGCCGAAGCTGCTGCCAAGAAAAAAGCCCGGGCGGCGGTCGCCATGGTGGATGGGTCGGCGGATCATCCGAAGGCAGATTATTATCGCCGCAAGCCTGAAGTGCGCGGGTATCTTCAACGCCGTGGTGGTTACTCGTTCTACCGCGAAGACGTCATCAACACGTACAGCGACAACCGGACCAAATACGGCTCGATCAACAGCTATCGCGACGCTCTGGTCGATCGCCAAACCCCAAACGGCCCGTTTGATCACGGCTTCTTTTTCGACAGCGGCATCACCTTCGGCGGCATTCCCTCGAGCACGCCGTATCCGAACTGATCGGCGTCGCGAGCGCCCCTGCCGGTCAGACAACCCGTCTGGGCGCCGGGCAGCCTTTTGCGCGTGGCTGTGCGCGCCGCATTGATTGCGCGCCGTGAATCCGCCATTACGGCGCGAGAAGGCGGATGCTGGTGTATCTGCCGTCACCGGCATGAAAGAGGCCAGCGATGTCCTTCCTCTACAAGCGCATACTGCTGAAACTGTCCGGCGAAGCGCTGATGGGAACCCAGGGCTACGGCCTGTCGGTGCCGGTGCTCGATCGGCTGGCAAGCGACATCCGCGAGATCCATGCGGCCGGGATCGAGCTCGCACTCGTGGTCGGCGGCGGTAACATCTACCGGGGCCTGCAGGGCGCCACGCAGTTCGGAATGGACCGTGCGACCGGCGATTATATGGGCATGCTCGCGACTGTGATGAACGCCCTCGCCCTGCAAAGTGCGCTTGAAAAGGCGAAAGTGCCCGCCCGCGTGCTCTCGGCCATTTCCATGCCGACCGTTTGCGAGACGTTTGTGCGGCCTAAGGCGCTGCATCATCTCGCGGAAAAGCGCGTCGTGATCTTCGCGGCCGGCACCGGCAACCCGTTCTTCACGACGGATACGACCGCGGCCCTGCGCGCCGCCGAGATGAACTGCGGCGCCATTCTCAAGGCGACGCAGGTCGACGGCGTCTACACCGCCGACCCCAAGAAGGACAAAACCGCGACACGCTATGAGCGCGTGAGCTACAGTGAAGTGCTGGCCAAGAATCTCAATGTCATGGACGGCGCCGCCATCGCGCTTGCTCGCGACAACAAGATTCCGGTAATTGTGTTCTCGATCGACGAGCCCGGGAACCTGATGAAGGTGCTTTCGGGCCAGGGTCGCGCCACGACCGTCACCGATTGAGAACTCTGTTTAGTCGAGATCCCGCGCATACCGGTGGAATTGGTCTGCCGCGCCAGAAGATGTTACGCGACGCCGCTCTTGCGGACGTCTCGCCAGGAGGACAGGGCTATGGCCCAGACATTCGACCTGAAAGACCTCGAAAAGCGCATGCGCGCTGCAATCGATACGTTGAAGAAGGAATTCGCAGGTCTCCGGACCGGCCGCGCGAACGCCCACCTTCTCGATCCCGTCCAGGTCAATATCTACGGCTCGCGCATGCCCCTGTCGCAATGCGCGACCGTCTCGACGCCTGATGCCAAGACCATCTCGGTTCAGGTGTGGGACAAGGGCCAGATCAAGGCCGTCGAAAAGGCGATCTCGGAAGCCAATCTCGGCCTGACGCCGCGCGTCGATGGCCAGGTCATCCGCCTGTCGATGCCGCCGCTGACGGGTGATCGCCGCGCTGAACTCGCAAAACTCGCGGCGAAATACGGCGAACACAGCCGCGTGTCGATCCGCAACGTCCGCCGCGACGGCATGGACCTGCTCAAGAAGCTCGAGAAAGACGGCAAGATGAGCGAGGACGACAGCCGCAAGAACGGCACCAAGGTCCAGGAGCTGACCGACAAGCTGATCAAGGAAATTGATCAGGCCATCCTGGCGAAGGAAGCAGAAATCAAACAGGTTTGAGCGTTTTCCTGAGTTTGGCGTCCTGAGGCCGGATCGGCACGTAGGGGGATCTTGAATGTGGCATCCTTGCCCCGGCCCTCGGTCCGAGAGAGGGGACGCGCGATGACGGGCGTGACGAAGGTGGATGCGCCTCCTCCCCCGCTGAGCCACGTCGCCATCATCATGGATGGTAACGGGCGCTGGGCACAGGCGCGCGGCCTGCCTCGATTCGCCGGCCACAAGGCGGGCGTCGAAGCGGTACGGCGCACCGTCCGCGCCGCCAAAGACTTGGCGATCCCCTATCTGACCATCTAC
>JAPXTA010000005.1:0-67231 GCA_033812735.1 Hyphomicrobiaceae bacterium
ATCATCTCGATGTAGAAATCCGGAACCGTCAGAGCGCCCGTGGAAACGCCGCCGACCGGTTCGACGATGAACGCGAGGACGCTTTCAGGGCCTTCCGCTTCGATCGTGCGTTCGAGTTCCGTGGCGCAGTGCCGCGCATAGGTCTCTGGCGTGAAGTTCGGCGGTACACGATAGCTGAAGGGCGTCGGCACCTTCGGCATTTCCTTGATCATCGGGCCGAACATCTTGTGCGCGTTGGCATCGCCACTGAGTGTCAGCGCGCCCGCCGTGTTGCCGTGGTAGCTGACAGCGCGGCTGATGACTTTCCAGCGCGAGCCCTTGCCGGTCATCACGGCATGCTGGCGCGCGAACTTGATCGCTGCTTCGACCGCCTCGGACCCGCCAGAGCAGAACCAGGCGCGCTCGAAGCCTTTGCCGGCGAGGCCGGTCAATTTGTCCGAAAGCTCAAGGTTGGATTCGCTTTCGAACTGCGAGGGATGAGCGAACGTGACCTTCTCGGCTTGCGCGGTCATCGCCGACAGGATGCGCTTGTTGCCGTGTCCGAGATTGCAGGCGACAGGGCCCGACGACACATCGAAGAAGCGGCGGCCGTCCGTGTCCCAGATATAGACGCCCTCGCCGCGGGCGATCCGTGGGTGGCGCTTTGCGCCGGGCTTCGCAGCAAATGTCTGCATGCCGCCGCCATGCGGCTCGAAGCCGACCGGCTGGTCATGTGTTGCGATGGTCATGGTGATGCTCCAGTCGGTCAGGCGGCGTCTGCGGCAAGATGAGCGATGCAATCGCCGCGCTCTACGGGTACGGGCGGACGGCGGCAGATGACGATGCCATCGGCTTCGAAGTGAAGCGTGATGGGCTCGCGTAGCGGCTCGTCGAGAAAGTGGACTTGGCCTGCGATTCGACCTGCTGTCACGGTGCCGCCGAGATCGAAGTACGGCTCGAACCAGCCGCGCGTCGGGGCGTAGAGATAGTCGTTTTTGCCGGTGACGCCCATCAGGCGCGTTCCGGGCGAGGTCGCGGGTTTTTCGGTGACGCCGTAGTGTGCGAGCATATTGGCGATGCCGGCCTCGGCGATACGGATGGTTTCGGTTGTGACTTGGCCCGTGCCGCCCAGTTCGGTGCCAACCGCGGTGACGCCGGCACGCTGGCACGCGGCGAGCAGTGTGCGGCTGTCGCCCGCGGCGGTGATATAGCCGATTGGTGCGGCGAACGCCTGCAGAGCCGCGAGCGCCTTTGGATCAGGTGATTTTGCATTGCCGATGATCAGGGCGCTCGGCAGATAATGCAGCGTGCGGCCGCCCGAATGAAGATCCAGCACGCCGTCGCACATCGGCAGGAGGACGGTCTCGACATAGTGCGCGATCATTTGCGTCGGCGTGCCATCGGCATCGCCAGGGAATGTGCGATTGAGATTGCCTGCATCGAGGGGCGAGACGCGGTGCCCCGCCATCGCTGCGGGGAAATTGGTCATCGGCAGGATGATGACGCGGCCGCGGATGGCAGCCGGCTGGAGATTTCGGATCAGCTTCACGAGGCCGATCTGGCCCTCGTACTCGTCGCCGTGATTTCCGCCCATCATCAGGACCGTCGGGCCGCTGCCGTTCTTTATCTGAGCGATAGGAATGCCGATCCAACCGTAGGCCGAGACGTTGCTCGAATGGGGCAGGCGTACATAGCCGACCTGCTTGCCGTCCTTGTCGAAATCGATCTCTGTCGTCAGGCGCGTGGTTTTGGGCATTTCGATACTCAGGCGGCTGGTTTAGCAGTGTGTATCGGCGCGAAATGGCAGGCGACGGCGTGGCCGGAGGGTGAGGTGTCCAACGGCGGCTCCGCGCGCTTGCAGATGTCCTGGGCGATCGGGCATCGAGTATGGAATCGACACCCCGGTGGCGGATTGAGCGGGCTTGGAACGTCACCCTTGAGTACTGTTCGTTGCCGTTTGATTCCGGGTTTCGGCAGCGGGATCGCCGACAACAGCGCTTGCGTGTAGGGGTGCTGGGGGTCTGCATAGAGCGTTCGCTTGTCGGCGATCTCGACAATTTTGCCGAGGTACATCACGGCGACGCGGTTGGAGATGTGCTTCACAACGCCGAGGTCATGCGAGATGAAAAGGTATGTCAGTCCAAAGTCGCGCTGAAGATCCTGCAAGAGGTTGATCACTTGCGCGCGGATCGAGACGTCGAGAGCGGAGACGGGTTCGTCGCAGATGATGAAGCGGGGATTGAGCGCAAGGGCGCGGGCGATGCCGATCCGTTGGCGCTGACCACCTGAGAATTCATGCGGGTAACGGCTTGCTGCGTAGCTCGCTAGGCCGACCGTCGAGAGCAAGTCCTTCACGCGTTTGTCGCGCGAGGCATCGTCGCCGACCCCGTGGATGACCATCGGCTCGGCGACGAGTTCTGCGACGGTCATACGCGGGTTGAGGGAGCCGTAGGGGTCTTGGAAGATGATCTGCATGGCGCGACGCTGGCGCTGCAACTCGTCGCCGGACGCGGTGACGATATCGCGGCCATCGAAAAGCACCTGACCGGACGTTGGTTCGATCAAGCGGATCAGCATTCGCCCGGTCGTTGTTTTGCCGCAGCCGGACTCACCGACAAGTCCCAGCGTTTCACCGCCGGCGATCGAAAAGCTGACACCGTCGACTGCTTTCACGGTCGCCAAATTGGCGAACGAGAACATGCCGCGCGACAGCGAGAAGTGCTTGGTGAGGTTCTTCACCTCGATGAGGGGAGTGGCGGTCATGCGAGCGCGGTCTCCTTGGCGAGGACGCACGCAACTTGATGGCCGTTGCCGACTTTGTACAAGGGCGGTTGGGATTTGCAGGCATCGCGCGCATGGGCGCAGCGGGGCGCGAAGTTGCAGCCGGGCAGGCGCTCGAGAGGACCCGGGACGGCTCCGGGAATGGCGGCGAGGCGGTCCTGGTCCCGATCCAGCGAGGGGAGCGAAGCGAGCAAGCCTTGCGTGTAGGGGTGGCGTGGGCGTTCGAAAGCGTCAATGACAGTCGCCGTCTCGACGATCTTGCCGGCATACATCACAGCGACGCGATCAACGAACTCGGCAATCACGCCGAGATCATGGGTGATCATAACGACGGCCATGTGGAATTCGTTTTGTAGCGAGCGCAGGAGGTCGAGGATCTGCGCCTGGATCGTCACGTCGAGGGCGGTGGTCGGCTCGTCAGCCAGGAGGAGCGCTGGGCGGCAGGAGAGCGCCATGGCGATCATCACGCGCTGGCGCATGCCGCCCGACATGTGGTGCGGGTAGTCGTTCAAGCGGGATGCTGCGGCGGGAATGCCAACTGTATCCAGCATTTCGATGGCACGGCGCTGTGCATCGGCGCGGCTGACGCCGTCGTGCTTGCGGATGGTCTCCGAGAGTTGATCGCCGATGGTGAAGACCGGATTGAGCGAGCTCATCGGCTCCTGAAAAATCATCGCGATGCGCTTGCCGCGAATGGCGCGGAGCGTCGGCGGTTTCGCTTTCAGAAGATCGGTTCCCTCGAACATAATCTCGCCGCCGAGGACGCGGGCGGGCGGGGACGGGAGCAGGCCCAGGATCGAGAGCGCCGTTACGCTCTTCCCGCAACCAGATTCACCGACGAGCCCTAGGACCTCTCCGGGTCGCAGATCGAACGACACGCCGTCGATTGCGGTGACGGGGCCACGCTCGGTATCGAAACCGATACGGAGGTCGCGAACGGATAGCAGGGGCGACGCGGTCGACAAGGTCATCGGTCAGCCCTGCATCACCTTAAGGCGGGGATCGAGCACGTCGCGCAGGCCATCACCCAAGAGGTTGAGGCCCAGCACGGTGATCGCGAGAAACATGCCGGGGATGAGCGTGATCCAGGCCGCTTCGCGAATGTAGTCGCGGCCCTCGGCGATGATGTTGCCCCACGTCGGCGTGGGTGGTGCTGCACCGAGGCCCAGATAGCTCAGGACCGCCTCCGTCAGCACGGCGTAAGCGAAAATGAAGGTCAGTTGGACGATGAGCGGGGCGAGGCAGTTCGGCAGGACATGCTTGAAGATGATGCGCATGTGGCTCGCGCCCATGGCCTTTGCCGCCTGCACGTATTCAGTTTCGCGGACCACGAGGACGGATGCGCGGACGATGCGGGCCGTACGTGGAATGTAGACGACAGAAAGAGCGATTGCCGCGGTAAGGCTCGATGGGCCAAGGGCCGCAGCAATGGCGATAGCGAGCAAGACCGCCGGGAAGGCCATCAGCGCGTCGGCGACCCGCATCAAGATATTGTCGAGGCGCCGGAAGTAACCGGCGGCGGCGCCGAGCATTACGCCGAAAATGGCATTCAAGACCACGACAGCAAAGCCGATCGCGAGAGAGATGCGCGCGCCGTAGACAATACGCGAAACTTGGCTGCGGCCGACATTGTCGGTGCCGAAGGGGTGATCCCAGCTCGGCGGTTTGAAGCGATTTCGCACCGAGAGCTTGGTTGGGTCCGAGGTTGCGATGACATCGGCGAGCACTGCGACAAGCAGCACAAAGCCGAACAAGATTGCGCCGATCATGAAGGCCCGATGCTTCAAGAGACGCCGCACCGTTGGCCAGTTGGCAAGTAGGCCGCGTCTTGCAGGCGGGACTGAAGCGGTTTCAGTGGCGGGTGTCATAGCGCACCCTGGGGTCGAAGAAAGCGTAGAGGACGTCGACGATCAGATTGAGCAGCAAGAGCGTTGTTGCGACGAATAGAAGTCCGCCCTGGATCATCGGGTAGTCCCGTCTGAGGACAGCCGAGCCGAGCAGAGATCCAATTCCAGGAACGGAGAAAATGGATTCGATGACGACCGAACCCGAGATCAAAACAGAGAAAATGACGCCGATGATGGTGATGACTGGGATCATCACGTTCTTGAAAGCGTGCTTGGCGATGACGATGCCTTCGGACATGCCTTTGGCGCGCACGGTGCGGATGTAGTCCTGCCGGAGCACTTCGAGCATCGTCGAGCGGGTGATGCGCGCCAAAAGCCCTATCTGCAGAAGCGCAAGTGAGACGGCAGGGAGGGTCGCGGCCTTGAACCATCCGAAGGGGTCTTCGGTGAACGGGATGTAGCCGCCGGTCGGCAGCCATCCGAGATGCACCGAAAACAGGATGATCAGCATGAGGCCGAGCCAGAAGTTCGGTAGCGAGACGCCGATCAATGCAAAGGCCATTGCCGCCTGGTCGACCCAAGTATTGGCCCTCAATGCTGCGAGCGCGCCGCAGGTGATGCCGATCAACAGGGTCAGTACCATTGCGTAGATCGCGATCGAGAGTGAAATCGGGATGCGTTCGATCACGGAAGCCAAGACAGGCTTGCCAAGAAGAAGCGATGTACCGAGGTCGCCGCGGGCGAGGCCGCTGTAGTAGCGGCCCATTTGGACCATGAAGGGTTGGTCCAGACCCAGATTCCGGCGGATCTGATCGAGTTCTTCGTTGGTGGCGGAGGGGCCACCAATGAGGATCGCGGGATCTCCCGGGATCAGCTTCATGACGGAAAACGACACCAGACTGACCAGCAATAGCACCGGTATCGATTGCAGCAATCTGGTCAGGATGTATCGCGCCATGAAGTGCTTTCAGCTGCGATGGTGGATACCCGATGACGCGCGGACTGCACGTCATCGGGATTTGGCGGGTTTACTTGAGCCAGACGTTGCTCATGCGGGGGATGCGGAAGGGTTTGAAGCCTTCGACGTTCGAGCGAACAACCTGGACTTTCGTCAGCGTGCCGAAGGGAATCGCGAGCACCTGTTCGAGGGCATACTTTTCCGTGTCGGCGTAGGCCTTCTTGCGGTCGTCCAACGTCTTGCCGTTGGCGATCGCGTTGAAGTGTTTCATGAACGTCTCGTCGGCCTTGTTGTCCTTCGGCTTGTAGGCGTTGTTCGGATGGGCGTGGAAACGCCAGGCCGCTAGTCCGCCGAGCGAGGTGTTGGTGCCGTATCCGGTGAAGAAGAAGTTCCAGCCTTCAGCCGAATTCTGCTGCAATTGTACCGTTGCGGGCCAATCCAGCACCTTCAGTTCGGCGTTGATGCCGGCTGCTTTCATCTGCTCCGACATGACGAGCGCTGCCGTGTACATGTTGGAGTAGTCTTTGTTGGTGAGAAGAATGACCTTCTCGCCTTTGTATCCGGCTTCCTGCAGCAGCTTCTTCGCTTTGTCCTTGTCCTTGAGATTGTACGTGTGCTTGGCGACTTCCGTGTAGAAGGCCTGACCGGGATATTGGAGCCCGATATTGAGACGGTAGGCGCCGTCGGTCGCGGCATCCATGATCTCGTCCATGTCGAGCACGGCCTGGATCGCCTGACGAACCTTCACATTGTCAGTCGGGGGCGCAGAAATGTTCGGCACCGCAATCTGCACCCAGAAGTTCTGCAACGGCTTCAGCGTGACGTTCGGGTTTGATTTCAAGCGCGCTTGCGCTTTCGCCGGCACGTCTTCGGCACCCTGGAACTCACCGGTTTCGATGCCCGCGACACGAGCGCCCGCCTCTGTGACGATGCGGAAGGTGACGGTGTCGAGGCAGGCGACCTTGTAGCCGCCGAAGCCGTTTAATTCCTTGTAGCGGGCGTCGGGTTTATAGCCGTCGAAGCGCTTTAGCTTCACGTGGCTATCAGCAACGAATTCTACGAACTCCCATGGACCCGTTCCGACGGGCTTCAGTTGCATCGCGGGCGCTTCGGCGTTCTCTTTGGGAATGATGACGACCGGCACGGAGAACGAGGACAGGTTCTCCAAGAAGGTCGGCTGCGCCTGCTTCATTTTCATGACGAAGGTATATTTGTCGGGAGCTTCCCATTTTTCGACGACATTCAAAATGCTGCGGTCGATGCCGACCTTGGCGTAACGATCGAAGGAGGCGACGACATCTTCGGTCGTCATTTCCTTGCCATTGTGGAACTTGACGCCCTGGCGAAGTTTGAACGTGTACATCATGCCGTCGGGGGCTTCCGTCACGCTTTCGGCAAGCTCTGGGATCGGCGCCATATTCTCATCGCGAGTCATAAGGCTTTCGAACATGTTCATCGCGATGTTGCGTGTCGAGATCGTCGAGGATGTGTGCTGATCGAGGCTGTTGACCTTTGCCTCTTGCGCGAAAACGAGATTGCCGCCTTTCTTCGGGCAGGCGAACTGAGCTGATGCACTCGTCGCCGCGAGTGCGGTCGCGGCGAATGCGGCAAGCGAGAACATTGTCCTGTGGTGTCGCGCAGGTCCCATCGGGTCGCCTCCTGGTTTGGACGTCTCAGCGATCGCTATGACCACTCGGTCCGGCAGTGAGAGCGTAACGTTGTGCGGAAGCGCGGCACAAGCTGAACTGACACGCCATTGCAGAATGGCCGTGCGGTGCAGCATTGCGCGGGGCGCAGGTCATCCGGCCTGCCAAACTGGTGTTCGCCATGATGCGTTATCGGGCACCTCGCCGCGAACGAGAGCGAAGTACGCCTCTTGAACGCGACGGGTCGTTGGACCGACGTTGCCATCGCCGAGTGCGATCCGATCGACTTCGCGCACCGGTACGACTTCCCAGCCCGAGCCGCACAGGAAGGCTTCGTCTGCTGCGTAAATCTCGGTGCGATCGACCGGCCGTTCGACGACCTCAAGACCAAGTTTATCTGCGCCTAAGCGCATTATTGTGTCGCGAGTGACGCTTTCGAGGATATCGCTGCCCGTGTCCGGCGTGATCAATTTTCCGTCGCGGACGAGGAACAAGCAGGCACCCGTGCCTTCGGACAGCTTGCCTTGTGCCGTTAACATCAGCGCACCGCCGTAGCCGTTGCGCTGGGCCTCGATTTCGGCGGCGCGGTTGTTCATGTAGTTGGCGGTGGCCTTTACGCGCGGCGGTAGCGCGTTGTCGGCTATGCGCGCAATCGAGGAGATGCAGGTGGTAATGCCGTCGCGAACGTTCTTCGATGTGGAACGCGGGACGCAGCCGACGACAAGACCGACGGGCGTCGTTGCGGCTAAATCATCGTCACCTGATAGAAAGGCGATCATCCGGATGTGCACATCGCTTCGAATGTCGTTCGCGCGCAGCGTGTCCAGAACACACTGTTCGAGGAAGGCCGTGTCGTAGACAGGCTCGAGGCGCGCGACACGCATGCCGAACCTGAGACGTTCGACGTGTTCGCGCAGCCGGAAGATGAATAGTTCGCGTGCGGTTTCGTTCCAATAGGCGCGGATGCCTTCGAAGACGCCGCCACCATACTTAACGGCCCCGGAGAACGCATGCACTTTGCAGTCTGCGTAGTCGACGATGCGGCCATCTAGGCACATTTTCGCTGCGGTCGGCGTGGGCATGGCGTGTGTCCCCTGGCCTCTTCAGACGTCCATCGTGGAACTCAAGCTTACCGCAGCCGGGCGGGCGCGAAATGGTACAGAGTTGCAGGGGTGACCAGCAGCCAGTGCACCGTGGCGCGGTCGGGAAGGGAAGCAAAGCCCGTTGCGACATTGGATTCCGCGATGCTACATCCGGCTCGACCTTGCCCTTGGAGCACCCGATGACGAAGCCGCGCCTTCTGCAAACCGGACCGATCCTAACGATCGTCGACGACAGCCTTCCGAGAACATTCGATGTCGCGATGCTCAAAGCGCCGGCCGAGCGCGAGGCGCAGCTCAAGTCGATCGGCAAAGATATCGTGGCGATCGCCACCGGCAGTCTTACGGGGGTCAAGTGCGACGCTGCCTTTCTGGCACATTTTCCGAACCTGAAGATCGTCGGCAATTTCGGCGTCGGTTACGACAGTGTCGATGCCGATTACTGCGCGAAGCACGGGATTGTTCTTACAAATACCCCCGATGTGCTGACCGAGGAGGTCGCTGATACGGCTCTCGGGTTGATGATCATGACGGTGCGCGAGTTCGGCCAGGCAGAGCGGTATCTGCGGGCTGGACGATGGGGCCGGGAAGGCGACTACCCGTTGACGCCCGCGAGCCTGCGCGATCGCACGCTCGGCATGGTCGGCATGGGGCGGATCGGACAAGCTATCGCAACCCGCGCGTCGGCTTTCGGGATGCCGATCGTCTACTACAGCCGTTCGCCCAAGGCGGACGTGCCTTATAAGTATTACAGCAAGCTCATCGAGATGGCTCGTGACGTCGATATCCTGATGGCGATCACGCCCGGCGGTGCTGAGACCAAGAACCTGATCAATGGCGATGTGCTTAAGGCGCTTGGACCCAAGGGAATCCTGATCAATATGGCGCGGGGGTCGGTTGTGGACGAAACCGCGTTGCTTGCGGCGCTCAAGCAGAAGACGATCTTGTCGGCTGGTCTCGACGTGTTTTGGGACGAGCCAAAGATCAACCCGGCGTTCTTCGACATCGAGAACGCGACATTGTTGCCGCATCTCGGATCGGCGTCGCAATACACGCGAGATGGTATGGGGCAGATGCTCGTCGACAATCTTGTGAACTTCGCAGCGGGCAAGCCCCCTGTCACTCCCGTGCCGGAAACGCCATTTAAGGCTTGGTAAAGCGGCTGGAGGCATTTGGGATGGCTGGTGGAGACGGTCTGACACCGCAACCGAAGGCGCAGCAGCGGCGGATGCTGCTCGCGGCCGCAGCGCTGGCGATCGGCGTGGTCGCCATGCTGGTGCTCGGTGTGAAGCCTTCGCTTGGCCAGGCTTCGAAGTTGAACGCCGGACATATGGCAGCGTTCGTTTTCAAGCCTGAGCCACCGGCGCTGCCCGACTTCAAGTTCGTGGATGGCAGCGGAAAAGAGCGCTCGCTCTCCGAGTGGAAGGGGCGCGTCGTCCTCCTCAATCTATGGGCGACGTGGTGTGCACCCTGCCGCAAGGAGATGCCTGATCTCGATAAGCTTCAAGCGGAACTCGGCTCGGACAAGTTCGAAGTCGTGGCGATCAGCGTCGATCGCAGTGGCGTCAACGGCGCCAAGAAATTCCTGGAGCAAGTCGGCGTAGCAAAGCTGACGCTGTATGCCGATCCTAGTGCAAAGCTCGCGGGGGAGTTGAAGGTGCTTGGATTGCCCGCGACGATCTTGATCGATGGCGCGGGTCGAGAAGTCGGCCGGTTGCTCGGGCCAGCCGAGTGGGCTAGCGAGGATGCGAAAGCGCTCGTGAAATCGGTGATCCGATAGATGTGTTCGGGCGCCGCCGGTAGACTTACCAATTGCGCCGCAACCTATTGCGTTCGGCATTAGGATTCTGAGAACATTGCTGCGACGACTGAACGTCTAGCCGGGCGGGACTCGACATGACCAACGAAGGTGAGAGGTTCGCTTTGGGGCGGGCGACACGTCGGGATCTGACGCGGCGGGATCTGACACGGCGAGATCTATTGGCGGGTGCGGTAACATCTACTGCTGCGTTCTCACTGCCTGCAATGGCTGCCGAGAAAGTGGGGGCGGTGTCTTCGCTTGCCGGTAAGGCGCTGGCCGTTGGTGCGGCCGGCCAGCGGGAACTGTCATCTGGCGCAGATGTGTTTCTGGCCGACGTCATCAAGACGACGATTGGGACGCGGGCAGAGCTCAAGCTTGGGCAACGCACGCGATTGATGCTTGGCGGTTCGACCGAACTTCGGATCGTGCGGTATCTCGTCGACGCGGGCGGTGATATCGACCTGATGGCCGGTGCGATCGAATTCGAGCGGACGGGTAAACCTGCCTCGACGGAATTGCGGGTCAGAAGTGCTTACGGATTGATCGGAGTGCGGGGTACCAAGTTTTTCGCCGGCCGCAGCGACGGTGTTTTTGGCGTGTTCGTGAGCAACGGCGCGGTATCGTTTTCAGGTGGGGGGCGCACTGTGGTTATCCAGACAGGCGAAGGGTCCGGAATTCGCGAACCCGGCGCTCAACCATCGACGCCGAGCAAATGGGCTCCGGAGCGGGTCCAGGCCGCGCTGAAGCGCGTGCGGCGGGGGTAGGACGGATTGCGGCGGCTTCCGGTGTGATCGCATTGCTTCAGGCACATTTACCATCGTGCGGGAGATGGTTGCTGAATGGTTGCCGCCACGCCTATGGTCCGGGCTCGTCCTTTCGGACCGATCCGTTTCTGCCTATGGGGGCTTCCATGTTTCGCGTACCGGCCGCTGTAGCCGCGGCTTTGGCTCTTTGCTTGATGGCGGACGACGCCTTGGCCTTCGGCGATACCTGCCACAAGGATGTGGCGGCTCGCGGAGCGGCTGAAAGCAGCATGTCGCGGGCTCAAGCTTCAGCCATCGCCGCCTGGGAGAAGAAGGTTGCCGCAATCCATGGCCGGCGCTTTGCGAACTGGTGGTACTCGGGCGAGCGCTTGATCGAATGCTCGTGGAACAAAGCGGGAAGCCGCTTTTCCTGTAATGCAATTGCCATCCCTTGTGGCCGCCGGCGGTAACCACGCAGGTGCCCCGTTCGTTAACTCCCGTCCAGGTCGCGGCATGCTAAGGTGAAACACCGAAGCCAGCAGACCGAGTGGCGCCGTGAGCAGCAAACGACTTCTTCTCATCATCGGCGGCGGCATCGCCGCCTATAAATGCCTGGAGCTCATTCGGCGCGCGCGCGAGCGGGGCTACAATGTGCGCACGGTTCTGACGCGAGCTGGAGCGCAGTTTGTCACGCCGCTGTCGATCGGAGCGCTTTCAAACGAGCGGGTTCTGACGGATCTATTCTCGCTCGATGACGAGCGCGAGATCGGCCATATCCGGCTCGCTCGCGATGCCGATCTCGTCGTGGTCGCACCGGCAACGGCGGACCTGATGGCGAAGATGGCCGGTGGCCATGCCGACGATTTGGCGACGGCGGTGCTTCTGGCAACCGACAAGCCGATTGTTATCGCGCCGGCGATGAACCCGCGCATGTGGGACCATCCGGCGACGCGCCGAAATGCGGCAATGCTACAGGCAGACGGGGTCCGCTTCGTCGGTCCGGGCCGTGGGGAAATGGCGGAGCGCGGGGAGAGTGGTGTCGGCCGAATGGCTGAGCCGGTTGAGATCTTGGCTGCGATCGAGAACGCCATGGCGGCCGGAAAGATTGCGGCTGGCGACGCGTCCCGGGGGGCGGCAGGGCCGTCACTCGCGGGCAAACATGTGCTTATAACCGCGGGCCCAACGCACGAGCCGATCGACCCTGTGCGGTACATTGCCAACCGCTCATCGGGCAAGCAGGGGTACGCCCTCGCAATGGCGGCGCGTGATCACGGCGCGCGCGTGACGCTTGTTTCAGGGCCGGTCTCTCTGCCGATTCCCGATGGGATGACGGTCGTAAAGGTTGAAACGGCCGAGCAGATGCTCATGGCCGTGCGCCAATGCCTGCCAGCAGATGTCGGCATATTCGCCGCCGCCGTTGCCGACTGGCGCACCGCCAGCGCGGCCGATGAGAAGATCAAAAAGGATCCGAAGGCCAAGTCTCCCAAGCTCGAGCTCGTGGAGAACCCGGATATTCTCAAAACGATCGCGCATGAAAAGGCGCCGGTACGTCCGCCGTTGATGGTCGGGTTCGCAGCTGAGACGGAACATGTGCTCGAGCACGCCAAGAAGAAGCGCAAGTCGAAGGGCTGCGATTGGATCGTCGCCAATGACGTGTCGCCCGAAGGCGGTGTCATGGGAGGCGACCGCAATACGGTTCATCTGATCACCGAGGCTGGTGTCGAGAGCTGGCCTGAAATGGATAAAGACAAAGTAGCCATAGCGCTGATCGAGCGGATTGCCGATCACCTTGCGCTCAATATCGATCAGGCTTGAGGACGGAAATGGCGCGTTTGAGTAGCGAGAAGATGGTTCAGGTCCGCGTCGTCGTTCTGCCGCATGGTCGAGATTTGCCACTGCCGACCTACCAGACGAGCGGTGCCGCCGGCATGGATCTCGTCGCTGCCGTGCCGGCAGATCGGCCCGTGCGGTTGAAGAAGGGGCAAAGGGCGCTTGTCGAGACCGGATTGGTGCTGGAGTTGCCGCGCGGTACCGAAGCGCAGGTTAGGCCACGATCGGGACTAGCCTTGAAGCACGGCGTTACCGTGCTCAATACGCCGGGAACGATCGACTGCGACTATCGCGGCGAAGTGAAGGTCATTCTGGTCAATCTTGGTGACAAAACATTCGTCGTTCAACGCGGCGAGCGGATTGCACAGATGGTGATCGCGCGCGTAACGCAGGCTGCTCTGAAGGAGGTTTCGACGGCGCGGGCGACTGCCCGTGGTGCGGGTGGCTTTGGGTCGACCGGCATCACTGTTGCGGCAGTCGCGTCGCCAGTCCCGGCCAAGAAAATCGCAAAGACTCCGAAACGCGCCGCGCCGAAAAAAAGGAAGCTCATGGCGTTCCCACGCCGTGCGGCGGCATCGCGTACCCCGCGCAGGCGATGATTGCGCAAAATATTGCGCCGGCCGACGGTCGGTTCAGCCGATGCGTCCTGCAGGCCCAGCTTGTGTGTCCGGAGATCCGCCGCCATATCAAAGCGCGACAGGTGAAACGCACGAGGCGCGCCCATGACCGATGCATTGCCCGAGATCAAGACGCTGGCCGCTATTCCTGAAAAGGGACGTGGACGGGTCTACAACGATATTGCCGAGACAATCGCAAACACGCCTCTCGTGCGGCTGTCGCGCATCAAGGCTGCCGCGAAAGCAGGCGCCGACATTCTCATGAAACTCGAATTCTTCAATCCGCTGTCGAGCGTCAAGGACCGCATCGGCGTTTCGATGATCGATGTGCTCGAGGCACAGGGCCGCATCACGCCTGGCAAGTCGACACTCGTCGAGCCAACGTCGGGTAATACGGGCATTGGTCTTGCGTTCGTCGCGGCCGCGCGCGGCTATCGCCTCATCCTTACAATGCCGGAATCGATGTCGGTGGAGCGCCGCAAGATCCTGGCGCACCTTGGGGCGGAGTTGGTTTTGACGCCGAAAGAAGGCGGCATGGGCGCGGCGATCGAGGCGGCGAACGCCCTGCTTAAGGAGATCCCCGATAGCATTCAGCCGAGCCAATTCGAAAATCCCGCCAATCCGCGGGTTCACGAGGAGACAACTGCGCTCGAGATCTGGAACGATACGGGCGGCAACATCGATGCGCTGGTGGTCGGTGTCGGTACGGGTGGAACGATCACCGGTTGCGGTCGGGTCTTGAGGGCCAAAAATCCTGCGATCAAAATTATTGCCGTCGAGCCCTCGACGAGTGCCGTTCTTTCGGGAGAGCCGAAAGGGTTGCACAAGATCCAGGGGATCGGCGCGGGGTTCGTGCCGGCAGTTCTGGACCGCAGCCTGATCGACGAGGTCATCAAGATCCCGAGCGAGGCGGCGTTCGATACATCGCGATGGCTCGCCAAAACCGAGGGCATTCCGGGCGGCATTTCAACGGGCGCCAATCTTGCCGCCGCAGTCATCGTTGCGACACGTCCCGAATTCGCGGGGAAGACCGTCGTTACGTTCGCGCCATCATCGGCTGAGCGGTACTACACGAGCGACCTATTCCCATCATGAGGCTGGCGGTTGCGGCGCCGGCAACGACACAGTGACGACGAGGCCGCCTCCGCTGTCTCGTGCGAGGGCGAGCTGTCCGCCGAGTTCCTCGACCAAGTCCGACACGATGGCGAGGCCGAGGCCTGATCCTGGTTTCGACCGGTCCAGCCGCCTGCCGCGGTCGGTAAGTTCGGCCAAGTGCCCCGGGTCGACACCAGGGCCGTCGTCGCGCACGGCTACGTAGACCAGCTGCGCGTCTTGGCGGGCCGAGACGTGAACGTTGCCTTTTGCCCACTTGCGAGCGTTGTCCAGCACGTTGCCAAAGATCTCGGTGAGTGCGGTCGGGTCGGCGCGGATCGCGATCGCGTCCGGTACATCCAGCTGCCAAGCGAGCTGGTCACCACGGGGGAGCCGTTCTAGGCTGCGGATGAGGGTCGCCAAGACGGGCTTCAGTCTTGCGGGAGGTGTTGACGGTCCGGCGTGGGCGCTGCGAGAGAGGGCGAGTTCACGCTCGACGTGCTTCAACATGCTCGAGGTATAGTCCCGCAGCTCGCGAGCGAGATCTGTCTCGCCGCGGTCGCCGATCTCGTCGGCAATGTTCGATATTGCCGTCATTGGCGTCTTCAAGCCATGCGCAAGGTCTGCGGCACGCTGGCGTTTGCGATCGGCGTCACGCTCGCGCTCATCGAGTAGCAGGTTCAGATCGTCCACCAATCGCGCGACTTCCTGCGGATAGACCTGCTCCAGACGGCGGGTTTCGCCCGTTCTGAGCTTTGCAAGGTCGCGTCTCAGCCCGGCCAAAGGGGCGAGCCCAAGCGCGATCGCCGTTGCGAATGCCGCGAGCAGAAGTGCTCCTAAGACCAAGAGCATGCGGGTGATTTCGTCACGAAAGTCTTTGACGGCCTTGAACGCCTCTGTCCGCGCCACAGCGACGACGAAGCGAATATCCAGTGCACCGCTTGGGCGCTCCACTCGGAGGTCCCGGACGACTGCGATGAGTTGATGCCCCTGTGGTCCCACAAATGTCAGTCCGCTCGGCTCGGCGATTTGAGCCGGGAGCCGCAATGTTTCGTCCCAGAGAGAGCGGGACCGATCAACGACCTGGTTGGCCAGGCCGACCTGCCAGTAGGCGCCACTCAGTGCCTGGTAGTATCTCTGATCGGACGGGCGCCGGTTCAAAGTCACTCCACCGTCTTCGCCGATCGTCAATCCGGCAATCAGTTCGCGAGCGTCGATCTCGAGTTCGGAGACAACGCGCCGTTCGACGTGAAGTTTGAACATGCGCGTCAAAGCCCAGCCCGCTGCCGACATGGCTACGGCAATAGTGAGTAAGGCCGCCCCAATAAGTCGCCGCCGAATGGAATGGCTAGCCATTTCCTGGCTCGTCGGCAGCAATGGAGTAGCCGAACCCCCGCTTGGTGCGGATCAGGTCCGTATCGAGTTTCTTGCGAACACGGGCAATGAGTACCTCGATCGCGTTACTGTCGCGTTCGATATCTTCGCCATAGACATGTTCGGTCAACTCAAGCTGCGAAATAACGCGGCCGCGATGGTGCATGAGGTAACTCAAGAGACGGAATTCCAACTGCGTGAGCTCCACAGGAACCCCGTCGCTTGTCAATGTCATCTGGCGGGTGTCGAGAGCAACGGCGCCTGCCCGGATGACGCTACTGGCGTTGCCCGCGGAGCGGCGCAGAAGCGCTCGGAGGCGCGCCACAAGTTCTTCCATCTGGAACGGCTTCGGCAGATAATCGTCGGCGCCTGCATCTATACCCTCGACGCGCTCCATCCAGCTGCCACGCGCTGTCAGAACAAGGACGGGCATCGTTTTGCCGGCATTGCGCCAGCGCTTCAACACCTGCAAGCCGTCCATTTGCGGGAGACCGAGGTCCAGCACCACAGCGTCGAATGTTTCGCTGTCGCCGCGAAACCAGCCGTCTTCGCCGTCGCGTGACCGCTCGACGAGGTAGCCCGCAGCCGCTAGCGCTTTTTCAACGCGCTTGGCGATGCCGTCCTCGTCCTCGACCAGCAGAATGCGCATTACTTGCCCTCGACCTTTACGATCGTCTTGTCGCGCGCATCGACGTATATTTCCAAGTAGCGGCGCTCGGGCGTCACGAGCTTGACCTCGTAGAGCCAGCGGTTGCTTTTGCGTTCGAGTTCGATGCCGACGACTTCGCCGGGATGGGCTGCTCGGACAACTGCCAGGATATCAGCCAGCGGGGCGATCTCGCCTGCTTCTCTCGCGCGTGCCGCGTCCTTGTAGTCGTCGTCATCGCGGCGGCGGCGATCGTCCCGGTCTTTGTCCTTGGCCGCGGAAGCGGATGAGGTTGCCGTCAAGCCGGCGAGGGCTGCCAAGCTCGTCACGAGTTTGCGGCGGTCGAAGGACATTTCGCGTTCACTCTAAGGGCATTCGTAAGGGACCGGGAAGGTTACGCTGTCCGTCCTGTCAGAATGCTTACATCCAGCCGTCGGCACCCTTACAGGGTTTATCAGCCCAATGTTACTGCGGCTTCGTTAGGTGTTCGTGCACCGAACCGTCCGTTCGGCCTCGGACACTCAATGGAGATCGACATGACCAACTGGATTAAGCTCTTCGGCCTCGGTGCAATAGCTGCTGCCGCCATCGCCACTGCCGGTCCCGCTTTTGCAACTCCCGACTGCCGCAGCGGACCGCGCTCAGAGTGGCGTTCCATGGAAGACGCAGTCGCTGCGGTCACTGCGAAAGGCTACCAGGTTCGCGAAACTGAGATCGATGACGGCTGCTATGAGGTCAAGGCGATCGGCAAGGACGGCGAGCGGGTGAAGGTCTATCTCGACCCCAAGTCGTTGGAAGTGGTCCGCAACAAGGGCCGCTGACGCGCAATCCACCGGCTGAACGAAAAAGGGCCCGCTTGCCGAGCGGGCCCTCTGGATGTCTGCTCATGCAACCGTCAGGCGGCAGCGCGCGCCGTCGCGTCGATGTGATTGGCAAGGTTGCCGTCCATGCCGAGCGATTGGGCGAGCTGGACGAGGAACGCGTGCTCTTCCTCGGTATCGAGGTCGACGGCGATGCGCGCCGCCGTAAAGAGCTGCACGGCCTCTTCCTGTGTGGACACGCCGGCCGCCAGTTGTTCCGCCGTCGCCGGATTGTTCAATTCGTTCGCCAGGAATTCCTCGGCCTCGGCGCCGATGCCGAGCTGCTTCATATTGCCGAGAATCTTCTGTTGTTCGTTTGCATCAATGCGGCCGTCGGCAGCCGCCGCGGCGATCATGCCGCGCAGATAGACGACAGCTGCGTCCTGCGTGACGGCCGCGGTTTCAAAGCCGGACCCTTGTGGGGCGGCGGCGATATCGGCTGCGCCGGATATCAGAGGTTTGCCGGCTTGATAGTTCTGTAGGGCCTTGTAGGCGAGGCCGCCGATGAGGGCGAGGCCGCCGAGCTTGATGGCTTGACCGGCGAGGGCGCGCCCCGTGCGTGTGCCAAGTACGACGGCGCCGAGGCCGCCGGCACCGGCCGCTGCGGCCCCTGGGTTCTTTTGGATCAGGTCTTTGAGCTGCTCGAGGATCTGTTCGGGCGATTGGCCGGTTGCGCCCTTCACAGCGCCACCGACGTGACCGGAAGCACCTGTCATGTCATCGACCTTGCGCGCGCCTTCCTTCACGCCCGACGTCGCCTGACCCAGCACCTGTCCGAGGATGTCCATAAGGCCACCGCCGCCCTGGGTGCCTTGGCCACCCGCGCCGCCCATCTGCTGTTGCAGCTTTTTGAGGATGTCTTCGATACCGCCGCCTTGGGGCGCCGCGCCGCCTTGTGCGGGTGCGGATGCACCGCCTGCCGCGCCGCCGAGCTTGCCAAGCAGGTCGCCGAGACCACCCAGGCCGCCCGCGCCACCGGCACCGGGAGCCGCCTGTGGCGATTGGGCCTGTCCGCCCATTTGGCCGCCGAGTTTACCCAGCAGATCGCCGAGGCCGCCCATACCGGCTGGGGCTGCACCGCGCTGCTGCGCGCCGGGTGCCGCGCCGCCGCCGAGTACTTGACCCAGAAGATCACCGAGGCCGCCGAGACCGGCGCCGCCAGGCTGCTGTTGCGAAGACGGCCCAGCCGCCCCCTTCATCATCATTTCGATCAGGCTCTTGGCGTCGAACATAGGGGGAGTCTCCATTGCCGAAGTCGTATTGGCGTTGCGTCAGAGATAGGCCCCCCGGCCACGGACCGCAATGAATCCGTCGTCGCCCTATCCGCATCAAAACAACGAATGAGTTATCTTGCAAGGCACGAAGTGGCGGCCGCGCGATCTATCGTTACTCGGCTGCGAGGGGGCGCGGCCTCGCTGGTTCCTTAGCCTCCGGCTTGGCGGGTTCGACCAGAGGCGCTGCGTGCTCCCCGTGATGTCCCGGTGCGGGAGTATCGGTGCCTTCGTCGCTTGGCCCAATGAACCGGCCAAAGACCCACCAGACCCCTTTCGCCACGTCGTCCATTACAAGAAACACGGCAGGGACGAAGACCAGCGAGAGCAGCGTCGACGAAAGCAGGCCGCCAATCACGGCGACTGCCATGGGAACGCGGAACTCGCCACCGGAGCCGGCATTGATCGCGGCCGGGATCATGCCACCCACCATGGCGATGGTGGTCATGACGATCGGACGTGCGCGCTTCAAGCCAGCGTCGACGATCGCATCGGTGCGGGTCATGCCATGGGCGATGCGTTCGACAGCAAAGTCGACGAGCATGATCGCGTTCTTCGTCACGATACCCATCAACATCAGGATGCCGATGACGACCGGGAGCGAAATTGGCTGTCCGGTCAGATAGAGCGCAAAGATTGCGCCGCCGATGGACAATGGCAGTGAGAACAGAATGGTGATCGGTTGCAGGAACGAACGAAACAGCAGAACGAGGACCGAGTAGACCATCATGATGCCGGCACCCATCGCCTTGGCGAAGCTTTCGAAGACTTCGCCCATGACTTCGGCGTCGCCGAACTGCTTGATTTCGACGCCGGCGGGGAGGTTCTTGGCGGCAGGCTGCGCCATCACTGCTTCTACTGCCGTGCCGAGCGGGGTTTCACCCACGAGATCGCCGCCGAGCATGACGCGGCGCTGGCGGTCGTAGCGATCGATCGCCGTTGCACCTTGTGAGAACTCGAACTGTGCCACGGTCGACAAGGGAACGATCGCGCCCGTCGCGGATGTGACCTTCAGCGCTTCGAGAACTTGGCGGTCGCCGCGGGCGCCCTCTTCAAGTTGTACGCGGATCGGGATCTGGCGGTCGTCGATGTTCAACTTGGCAAGATTTGCCGAGATGTCGCCGATGGTGGCGATGCGAACCGCCTCCGAGATCTGGTCGGTGGTGATGCCGAGTTCAGCGGCGATGTCCGTGCGCGGCTTGACGCGCAGTTCCGGCCGATCGAGTTCCGCGGTCGACACGACGTTGAGTAGGACGGGTTGGCCCTTCTTGTCCGTGGCGCGCTTTGCCTGGCTGGTCAGATCGGCGGCGGCGCGGTTGACAGCGGCGCCGTCGCGCCCCGTCACGACAAGCTGAAATCCGCGCTGGCCGTTGTCGCGCAGGAACCAAAAACGCATGTCGGGGAAATCGGCGAGATCGCGACCGAGTTCTTCGGTGATCTGGATTTGGCTTGCCTTGCGCTCTTTCTTGTCGACGAGGTTGATCGTCAACGTCGCCTTGCGAACTTCTGGGCCTGAACCGAGAAGGTTGCCGCCGGTGACGAAGACGCTCTTGACGTCAGGCCGCTGTTTGATCCGTTCGACGAGCTTATCGGTGACGGCGCGGGTGTCTTGGATGCGCGTGCCTGGCGGGAGTTCGACTGCAAGAAGTGCGCGGCCGGAGTCGTCCGGCGGGATGAAGGCCGCCGGCAGCAGGAAGAACGAGCCGATCGAGGCTGCAAAGATAAGCAACCCAAGGCCGACCGTTACGAAACGATGCCGGGCCGACCAGCGCACGAGGCGAGAATAGGCGCGGAGCCATGCCGTTTCCTTGTCCTCATGTCCGGCGTCGCGCAGGAAGTAGGCGGCGAGCATCGGCGTTATCAAGCGGGCGACCAGCAGCGAGAAAAATACCGAGATCGCGACTGTCAGGCCGAACTGCTTGAAGTACTGGCCGGCAATGCCGCCCATGAAGCTCACCGGCGTGAATACCGCGATGATCGTCATGGTAATCGCGATCACCGCGAGACCGATTTCGTCGGCTGCTTCGAGTGCCGCCCGGTACGGCGACTTGCCCATGCGCATGTGGCGCACGATGTTCTCGATTTCGACGATGGCGTCGTCGACGAGGATGCCGGTTGCAATCGTGACGGCCAGCAGGCTGACGAGGTTCAGCGAGAACCCGAGCGTGTCCATCAGCCAGTAAGCCGGCAAAATCGATAGCGGCAGGGCGACGGCGGTTATGATGGTTGCACGCAAGTCGCGCAGGAACAGGAAGACGACGATGATGGCGAGAATCGCGCCTTCAACCAGCGTCTGCATGGTCGAATCGTAGGCGCCGCGAACGGCCGTCGTGGTCGTGTCGATCAGTTTGAGGTCAACATTCGGATTGGCTTTCTGGATGACGTCGATCGCTTTGGCGATATCGGCTGAGACGACGGTGTCGCTGGCGCCCTTCGCGCGCGTTATGGCAAATGCGACGATCTGCTGGGTGCCGAGGGTGGCGTAGGTGCGCGGTTCGGCATAGGCGTCGGTTACGGTGCCGAGTTCGTCGAGGCGGACTTTGCGGCCGCGTGGAAGAGCGATCATCGTCGCCGCGAGTTCGGCGACACTTTCCTTGCCCGCGAGCGTGCGGATCGCCTGCTCCCTGCCGCCGATCTCGCCGCGGCCACCGGCCAGGTCGACGTTGGTTGCGCGCAGTTGACGGTTTACGTCGCCGGCCGTGATGCCAAAGGCGAGGAGCCGGTCGGGATCGAGGCTGACACGCACTTCGCGCTCGACGCCGCCGACACGCTGAATGGAGCCGACGCCCTTCACACCTTGCAGTTGGCGGATGACGACGTCGTCGACGAACCACGACACCTGCTCGGGCGTCAAACCGGGCGCGAGTACGCCATAAGTGACGATCGGCAAGCCCTCGATATCAAGCCGCGAGACGATCGGTTCGTCTATGGTTCGCGGGAGGTCTGCGCGGATGCGGGCAATCGCGTCCTTGACGTCGTTGATCGCCCGGTCGGTGTTCACTTCGAGGCGGAACTCGAGCGTGCTCAACGATGAGCCCTCGGTCACCGTCGACGTGATATGCTTCAATCCATTGATGCTGGCGACAGCATCTTCAATCTTTTTCGTGACCTGCGCTTCAAGTTCGGTCGGCGCGGTTCCCGCTTGATAAATGCGGACCTGCACAATGGGTACGTCGATGTTCGGAAAGCGCGTAATCGGAAGCTGCTTGAACGCCATCCCGCCGAGAACCAGCAGGACGATGAACAGGACCAAGGAGGGGACCGGCTGACGGATTGCCCAGGCGGAGATGTTGCCGTTCATTGGATCACCTCGCTTTTGGCCTGGGTCTGCTCGGTGCGCTTGCTCTCGTACACAGGGCGGACCGCATCGCCTTCGCGAAGGAAGGTGCCCGAGCGGGCAACGACGACGTCATTGGCGCTGACGCCGTCGCGAATTTCGGCCCAGGGTCCTGACGTGATGCCGACTTTAACTGGCCTCACCACGACCTTGTCGTCTTTGACCAGATGAACCGTCGAGCCCTTTTCGCCATGCTGGAGGGCAGCCGTCGGGACAGCGATACCCCGCGACGTGTTGGTTGTGACGACAGCATGCGCAAACGACCCGATGCGCAGCGCAGGGCTGTTTTCGACGGCGATGCGGATGCGGCCCAGGCGTGACGCACGGTCGACCTCCGGGGATACGAGACGGACCTTGCCCTTGATGCCCTCGACACCCGGCACCTCGATGATTGCGATCTGGTTCTGGCGCAGCTGTGAAATCTGCGTTTCTGGCACGTCGGCATCGAGTTCGATCTCGCCGCGCGCGATAATACGGAACATGGGTTCGCCGCTGCCGGCAGCAAACCCGCCGATCTTGGCGATGCGCCGGCTTACGATGCCATCGGTCGGCGCGGTGATTTCTGTGCGGCCGAGACGCCACTCGAGATCGCGGCGCTGAGCTTCGACTTGTGCCTTCTCCGCTTCGGCAAGAGCGAGGCCATCCTTGGCTGCAGACAGTGCTGCGGCTGCTGATTTGGCGGCTGCTTCGCGCGTGTCCTGAACAGCCTCGGAGATGTAGCCGGACTGGCGGAGCGGCTTGCCGCGTTCGAAGGTATTGCGGGCTTCGACGAGCTTGGCCTCGGCGGAGGCGATGTTGCTCTTGGCTTGCTGGATGCCAGCAGATGCCTTCGCCAGCGCCGCCGTATTCTGTGCCAGTTGGGTTTCGATGGTATCGTTGACCAGACGGGCAAGGACTTGCCCTTGCTTCACCCTGTCGCCTTCCTCGGCCAGCACCTCAACGATCCGCAGCCCTTCTATCTGCGGTCCGACCAGCACCTCCTCGCGCGGCACCAATGTGCCGGTCACCAAGAGGGTTTTGACGAAATCGCGCGGTTCGGCACGGACGACGGTTACGGCTGCGGCAAGTGATGCCGCGCTTGTCGCCGCAGGTGCGGGCTGAGGCTTCTTGAGAAGCGGCAGCTTGCCGGTCTGGTGGAGCCAGAACGCGCCGCCAGCAACGGCTGCGATGCCAAGATAGGCGATGGCTTTCTTGCTCATGATCTCTATTCGCCTGGAGTAACGAGTGTTGTGGTGTGTACGGGGTCGAGCCCGTTTTGGCCTTCGCGGTCGGGGGGCGGCGCGACCGGGTTCATAAGGTCGCGCAGTAGACCGGTCAGTGCCGGAAGGACTTGCGCGGCGTCGAAAGAGGGGTGGACGGCGCGCCGCCAAAACAAGCCATCGCCAATGGTATTGAAGACTTCGGCCAGGGTCGGGATGTCGACGCGCGGGGCAATCTTGCCCTCGGCTTCGAGGCGCTCGAAAAGGGCAACGAACCGGTCGCGGCAGTAGCGATCGACCGAGCCGTAGATGTCGCAGACTTTCTCGCTGCGGGTCGACTCGATGCCCATCTCGACCACGAAGCGGCGCTTTTCCGGTGCTTCGGCGACGAAATAATGTGCTGCAAGTTCGTTCAGAGCGTCGATAAAGTCGGGGGCTTTTTCTATGGCGGCGAAGCGTTCCGCGAATTCGGCGCGGTCGCGCTCGCACAGGCCGGCAATCAGAGCTTCCTTGCTGTCGAAGTAGACATACAACGCTCCGGGCGACACGCTCGCCTCCTTGCAGATGTCCTGCATGGTGGTGCGATGGAAGCCGGTGCGCGCAAAGCATCGTAGGGCCGCGTCCAAGATGTGGTCGCGGCGGGCTGCTTGGGTCTCGGGTTTCAGTTTCGGCATGAAGGAAACCTGGAAGCGGCGCAACTTCGCGCCTGCGTCATATAAAACGAACGGTCGTTTTATTTGTGAGTGCGGCCGTTCGTCAAGGCTTGTTTGGCCGTGATCGGAACAGACGATTGAAGCGGAAGCAGATTTAGCGGCCCGGACAGCCGACTGTTGACGGCATTGTGATCAATGGCCTGAGCGGTCGAGGGTCGAGTGACCCATCGGACTGACTGCTTGTATTTCACTTTGCGGTCGACGGCGCAGCAACTGCATGGCTGTCAAACCCAATCGAGGATGTCGCCATGCTGGCGCTATGGCGGCGACAGGGATGAGAACAAACGATCGTTCGTGCGCTCTAGGATGGGGAAGCAGCAAGCCCGTGTAATAGATCGATCTTGGGGTGGGCGTGTTGCGACCAGGGATGCATCGCCCTGAATAATCAATGATATCAATGTCCAAGACTCTGGGACCCCAACGACGCCCGAGCGTTCTTCCCGCAGTCCGTTCGATTTGCTTGCAAATGCGGAGGAGATCCCTCGGTGACTGATGAGACGAGACGAGGACTGCAGCATTTACATATGGCGGCTGTCGCCCGCCTCCGACCGGCGCCGTCTTGAAAAAGCCTGAAACTCTAACCAACTCAAGGTCGTGCGTTTGCAGCAGTGCCAGCGCTGCCGAGATGGTCTCAGCAGGGTCGCCCAGCCTCCCGCGCAGGTTGCTACCGATTGAAAGTATTGCCGTTGCGGGAATGTTGTGTCACTCTGCCTGGGTCTGCGATCGTCGTGCTCCTGAAAGTCGTATGATACGTAAGCCTATGGAGCAACGGAAGAATAAGTCGGCCAGCGCCGTTCTGTGTGACAAAAAATCTGTGAGGCCAAAATTGTTTTGCATTCTAGGCCGCTAGTTTTTAGACGGTTCCTCTGCCACTAGAACGCAGTTTCGCAAAGTGGTAATGCGGCCGGAAATTTTAGTGGTGAAGCTCGTCCCGCCGGGCATGAACTTTTCGTCGGGGCGTCAAGAATAGGCTCGGTGCGGTAGTTGAGCACCAAAAAGGTGATTGCAATGCACTTTTATCAGTCTGAACGGATCGTCCTGCTCATCGACGGCGCTAATTTGTACGCGACGGCCAAGGCACTCGGGTTCGATATCGACTATAAGCGCTTGCTGAACGTATTTCGTACCAAAGGCCATCTGGTCAGAGCGCTTTACTATACGGCGCTCGCTGAAGATCAGGAATATTCTTCAATCCGGCCACTCGTCGATTGGCTGGATTACAATGGCTATACAATGGTCACCAAGCCGACCAAAGAATTCACTGACTCGTTCGGTCGCCGGAAAATCAAGGGCAACATGGACATCGAGCTGACCGTCGACGCGATGCGTCTGGCCGACTCGATGGATCACATTGTGATTTTCACAGGCGATGGCGATTTCCGTGCGCTCGTCGCGGCTCTGCAGCTCAAGGGCAAGCGCGTCAGCGTCGTCTCTACGCTCCAGACACAGCCGGCGATGGTTGCCGATGAACTCCGCCGGCAGGCCGACCAATTCGTCGATTTGGCGGATCTTGAAGATGTGATCGGCCGCGATCCTTCCTCTCGCCCACCGCGGGAGCCGCGCGAGGGAATTGTGGAGCGTACGGAGCGGCGCGACATGCCAGTCCGTACCTCCGCACCGCGGACACGTTCGGGAGTCCCTGCGCCGGCGTCGGCTTCCTCACTCGGGTTCCCTGACGAGGATAATTCGAAGTAGTCCCCTCGTCGTTATGGCGCGCGGCGTTCGAAGCCCCATCAAGCCTGTTCAGACAATCGCCGACGCCGAGGCGCCTGCGGGTTGTGCCCTCTGCCCGCGACTGGCTGCGTTTCTTGCGCAATCCCGGGAAAAAGAGCCACATTGGCACAACGATCCGGTTCGATCGTTCGGGCCTGAAACGGCGCGACTGCTCATCGTTGGATTGGCTCCCGGATTGAGAGGTGCCAATCGCACTGGCCGGCCGTTTACGGGCGACTTTGCTGGCGACCTTCTCTATGCGACGCTGTCTTCATATGGGTTCTCGCGCGGTACCTTCGCGGCGCGGCCGGACGACGGGCTCGAACTTGTCGATTGCATGGTGACGAACGCGGTGCGGTGCGTTCCTCCGGAGAACAAGCCGACGCCAGCAGAGATCAATACGTGCCGGCAGTTTCTCGCGGCACGGATCGGCGCTCTCGACGGGTTGCGCGCGATTGTTTGTCTCGGACGAATTTCTCACGATTCGACCTTGTCGGCGCTCGGCTGCCGGAAGTCGTCATTTCCATTCGGGCACGGTGCACGGCACGAGGTCAGGCCGGGGCTTACCCTGTTCGATAGCTATCATTGCTCTCGCTACAACACGAATACTGGCGTGCTGACGCCTGATATGTTTCGCTCCGTTTTTGCGCATGTGCGGGAGTATCTCGACGGCGCCGCTTGATCGGGTTCACGCGTCTTCAGGAGCGATGTTTTTTCGGTATGGCGCATATTCCGCGAGCATTTCGCGCTGTTCGGCCATATGAGCGCGCTCTTCTTTCAAATAGCGGTCAACGGCGTTGCGGAATGAGGGGTCTGAAATCCAGTGGAGCGAGTAAGTCGGGACCGGTAGGTAGCCTCGAGCCAATTTGTGATCACCCTGAGCGCCCGCTTCGACGCGCGCCAGCTTGTGCGCGATGGCATAATCAATCGCTTGATAATAGCAGACCTCGAAGTGAAGGCAGGGATGCTGCTCGACGCGTCCCCAATAGCGGCCGTACAAGCAGTCGCCGCCGATCATGTTCAAGGCGCCGGCGATAGCGGTTCCTGACCGTTCGACGAAGACGAGCAAGCAACGCTCGGCCATTGCTTGGCCTAGAAGCGAGAAAAACCGCCGGTTGAGATAGGGGCGTCCCCATTTGCGGCTGCCGGTATCGATGTAGAATTCAAAGAACGTGTCCCAGTGTGCCTCAGTGATGTCAGCACCGGTCACGTGCTTTATCGTCAACCCTGCGGCCAATGCGGTTTCGCGCTCCTTACGCATGTTTTTGCGCTTGCGGGAGGAAAGGCTCGCCAGGAAGTCATCGAACGATCCATATCCCCGATTGAGCCAGTGATATTGCTGGTCGGTCCGTTGAAGCAGGCCCGCGCTCCCTAGGCGCGTCCATTCACCCTCCGACAGGAAGGTGGCGTGGAGCGAAGAAATCTTCTGACGCTTCACGATCTCAATCGCGGCAGCAGCGAGCAGGCGCTCATGAGCGTCGTGGTCCGGCCCCGGCGGTACGAGAAAGCGGCGGCCGGGAACGGGCGTGAAGGGAGCGGCGATCTGTAGTTTGGGATAGTAGCGACCGCCCGCGCGTTGATAGGCATCGGCCCAGCCGTGGTCGAAGACATACTCGCCCTGGCTATGAGATTTCAGGTAGGCGGGAGCGACGGCCAGGATTTCCCCCTCGTGGCTTTCGAGCACGAGGTGCTGCGGCGCCCAACCCGACCGGCCACCGACGCAGCCGCTCGTTTCAAGCGCCAGCAGAAATGCATGGTCTTGAAAGGGATTGTAGGTCGCAGGATCCGGGTTGGCGCACCTGTTCCAAGCGGTTTCCGGAATATCGGCAATGGCGGTAGCGATGCGCAGGCGTGCACTTGGCTCGGCGGCCATCAAGAATGCTCCACGATTCAGGCAACGGTGCTACCGATCGCGGGCGGGTGCACCAGTCTGGCAAGCGGATTTGGCAGTTATTACATCATATCAGAACGTGGCGGTCTCATCGCAAGCATGTTTCCGAAGCGGTCATTGTTGCGATAGACTGGTTGGTGCGGTGATGGCAGTTCGCCGTTGTCGATGATGGGAGACGCTGGATGCGCAAGGGGTTGTTGGCCGCCATCGGATTGACCGTTGCTTTGGCGATCGCGGGGCCCGCCGCCAGCCAGGACAACGAGGGCGTCAAAGTCGCTCGCAAGTCCGTCTTCAGGTACGCCGTTAGTGCCGATTCGATCGAGCAGCAGGCGGCGTTGCAATACACGAACATGACGCGACAGGCGTTCCAAAAGCGGGCGTTACTGCCCGAGGACCATCCGACGGTCCAGCGGTTGCGCAAGATTGCGCGGGATCTGTTGCCTGGCGCGACCAAATTCAACGAGCGCGCCAAGGACTGGAAGTGGGAAGTCAATGCCCTCAACTCGCCGCAGATCAACGCCTTCTGCATGCCAGGAGGCAAGATCGCTTTCTTCACTGGCATTCTCGACAAGCTGCAGTTGACCGACGATGAGGTCGCCATGGTCATGGGGCATGAAATCGGCCATGCGTTGTGGGAACATGCACGCGAGCGGGCCGGCAAGGGGATGGCCGTCAATGCCGGCCGCGTGGTTGCAGGGCTGGTGTTTGGGCAGCTCGGCGACGTCGTCGGCGCGGGAGCAGGGTCTCTCGCCAATCTCAAATTCTCGCGCAATGACGAACTCGAGGCCGATCTGATTGGCCTGGAGCTTGCCGCGCGGGCCGGCTACGACCCTGCCGCCGGCGTCACGCTATGGCAGAAGATGGCGAAGGCGTCGCAAGGTGCGCCGCCGCAGTGGCTGTCGACCCATCCGTCCGGTGCGACGCGGATCGATATCATCAAGAAGCATCTCCCCGAGGTTCAGGGGCTATACGAACGCGCCAAGCAGCGGCGCGCCGGTTGACGCACGCTCTTCTCGTCATGCCGTGCGCATGGGTGTCGCTATGCTCGGCATGCTTGTTTTCTTCGTGAGGAGTTCCAGGGCTTGGCGCATGCCAACGGGACGTGGCGCTTCTGCGGGTTCGGCGGCAGTGATCTTTGCGACGGCCATCAAAGCGAGGCAGGCGAGGCCAAACCCGATCAGAACGCTGTAGCTGTATGTTTGGCGACGCATGACCGACCTCGATGAGCTTCATCGGATCTGTCGCTGCGAGGCGAACAAAGGTTCATGGCATGCACGGCTGCTCTACGCCGCGTGTGGCTTGTGACTGCCGGGAGCGCGAGGCATCGTCCGCCACCTGCTTCGTGACCTTGCGAGACCATGGCGACTTCTACGACCCATCATCCGCCTTCGCTCGACTTCAGAGCTGCGGCCATCCTGACGCTATGCTGTGTCATCTGGGGCGTCGGACTCGTGATGGTGAAGACGGCAAATGCGGGCATCTCGCCGATGTTCAATGCGGCCCTGCGCTCGATCGTCGGTGGCATTCTTCTCTACCTGATCGCGCGTTGGCGCGGGGTAGATGTGTTCGAGCGCGATGGGACGCTTTGGCCTGGCATTCTTGCTGGGTTGTTCTTCACTGCCGAGTTCGTCGGCCTGTATACAGGGCTCGTCTATACGTCGGCGGCGCGAGGCGTCCTGTTCCTCCACGCGGCCCCTTTCATTGCGGCGGCCGGCGAGCACTACCTCATCCCCGGGCACCGGCTTAGCAGGATGCGCGTTCTTGGACTCGTTGCCGCCTTTTGCGGCTTGGCGCTCGCCATCAGCGAAGGGCTCGCCGCCGGTAGTGGCGGGTCGACCCTTGCCGGCGATCTTCTCTGTCTTTTCGGTGGCGTAATGTGGGGGGCTTTGACCGTCGTCGTGAAGGCGACGCCACTCGGGCGGATCGCGCCGGAGCGGTCAATGCTCTACCAACTCGCGGTATCAGCTATTGTTCTGATGGCGTTGTCGTTCGCGAAGGATGAGGCGGGAATTGTGTCGCTGTCACCGGCGGTCGTCGGCGCATTTCTCTACACCGCACTTTTGACGGTCGTCTTCGGCTACACGATCTGGATGTGGATGCTGCGGACCTACTCGGCGGCGAGCCTGCATTCGTTCACCTTCCTGACGCCGATTTTTGGGGTTGTCGCGGGGCATCTGATGCTCGGTGAGCCGATCGGATCGTGGCTGCTCGGCGGGCTCGTCCTCGTCGCCGCCGGCATTTACCTCGTGAACCGGCCTCAGCCAGCGAGGCTTTAGTCCTGGTTTTTCTTGACCCTGTCGACGATCCAGCCCACATGCCGCATGCCAGTCGGTCGGACGATCGCTGCGGGGGTAACCCTGTGGAGGAAAGTCCGGGCTCCATGGACAAACGGTGACGGCTAACGGCCGCCGGGGGCGACCCCAGGGAAAGTGCAACAGAGAAGAGACCGCTGCCGGTTCGCCGGCAGCAAGGGTGAAACGGTGGGGTAAGAGCCCACCGCGTCCCTGGCGACAGGGATGGCACGGCAAACCCCACCGGGAGCAAGACCAAATAGGGGCGACAGTGCGCGCGGGAAACCGCCGCGCAGGGCTTGTCCAAGCCGTCGCCCGGGTTGGTTGCTCGAGGGACCGCGCAAGCGGTCTCCCAGACGAATGATCGTCGCGGGCGATGCCGCAAGGTTTCGTCCAGACAGAACCCGGCTTACAGACCGGCTGGCATAACTTCTGCCGACGCAAGTGTACGGAATACTTTGACTTTAGATCTCATTTGTCCGATCTTTCGGGGGCAAAGGGGTAAGCGAGCCAAGGTCATGCGTATCGGTTTCGCGGAGGGGGCGACTTCTGTCGAAGCCCTAAACGGGTGGGTTGAACCGCCTCCCTTGGGGCGCGTGCGAGAAACGCGTTCTCCGCACGGCCGTGACGAACAGCTTGGCGCGATTTTCCGTCAGATGCGGGCTGTGGTCGGCCTCAACCAAGCCGCGTTGGCGCGAAAACTCGGCACCGATGTCAGCGTCATCATGGATCTCGAGGCTGGGATTGCGGATGGGCTTCCGCCTTGGCGCGACTTGGCCGCGATTGTCGAGCGACTGGCTTTCGTCGCCGGGGTCGACCCGTCACCTATCTTGACGCGATTGATGCAAGTGTCGTCGGCGGCAAGCCCCGCTGGACCTGTGATCGACGGCAGGGCCGCCTATGCGGTGATCCCGCCGCCACCGCGCTCGGTAGCGCCACCCGTCTCTGTCCCTGTGCTGCCGTCTGTCACGGCGCCTGGGTTCGCTGGGAGCGCGCCGGCATCCGCCGGTGTGGCCGGCGGTATCCAAAAGTTTCGCAGCCCAGAGCGGGTTGTTGCACGAACGGCGGCAGTGGTTCCCGCGCACAAGCACAGCAAGGCTGTTCAGGTGGCGGCTTCAAGCGACACTGTCGCGCCTGTCAGTCGTTCGCGCTCGCCTGGGCGCAAGATCGGCCGGGTGGCAGGGCCGTTGGTTTTGCTCGGCCTTTTGATTGGCGGGTACTTTACCATCCAGCACTTGCCGCAGTTCGCGTATCAATCGGTTGGCTTTTTTCCCCGCCGGCTCCACGAGCCCGTCCGCAACATCATCGATCTCGCCGTGGCACACACGGCGGCCGTGAAAGACGGGTTGAGGTGGATCGATGTCGGCGACCCCAGGCTTCGGAAGGGAGACCGCCACAAGTCACGATAATGGTTCTTTTTTGGATGTGATGTATAAGTTATTATTTCCTTCAGTCGAACTCTGGCTTGCCAATCTGCGACAAGTCATTGAAGAGACCTTGTTGGTTTAAGGTTTCATTTTGGAGGCCAGTTTTGACCGCTGACATTATCAATTTGCGGCGCGCGCGTAAGGCGCATGCGCGCGTCGAAAAGGACAAGCAGAGTGCCGAGAACCGTGCGCACTACGGCCGCAGCAAGGCTGAGAAAGTGCGGACAGATCAGGCGCGTGAACGCATTCGCCGCGAGCTCGATCAGGCGCGGCTTGGGGTGGCCTCCGAGGACGACGGGGTAGCGTCATGAGCCAACCTGCTGACAACAGTTTGGACCACGCAGCGGCGCCACCAAAACGGGCGTCGGGCAGCGCTCGGCCCATCAAGCGATCATTCACGATCGCGGGTCATGCGACTTCGATATCGCTGGAGGCGGCCTTCTGGGATGCTTTGAAGCGCGCGGCTCTCGATCGCCGACTTCCGGTGGCGCGACTCGTCGCGGAGATCGATTCGCAGCGCGGTGATACAAATCTATCCAGTGCCGTGCGCGTGTGGATCTTGACCGATTTGCAGCAGCGGCGCATTCCGGATAGCGGCTGACGGCGGTGATGACCTGCCGGGCGCGCCATAGGATCCGCCTGGAGGAGACGTCATGAAGCTGTCCGGCAACTGGAACTATCCGACGACCGTCAAGTTCGGTGCGGGCCGGATCAAGGAGCTCGGCCAGCATGCCAAAGCGGTCGGGATCAAACGGCCGCTGATCGTCACCGACCCGGTCGTCGCCAAGTTGCCGATCATGAGGGCGGCGACCGACGCGCTTGAAGCCGAGGGCATCAAAGCGGCCATCTTCGCGGCAATCAAACCCAATCCGGTCGCGGCCAACGTTGCCGATGGCATCAAGGTGTTGCGCGACGGCGGGCACGACGGGGTCATCGCCTTCGGCGGAGGTTCGGCACTGGATGCCGGCAAGGTCATCGCCTTCATGGCAGGGCAGACGCGGCCGATGTGGGACTTCGAGGACATCGGCGACTGGTGGACGCGAGCCAACCCTGACGGAATCCTACCGATCATCGCCGTTCCTACGACAGCTGGAACGGGCAGCGAAGTCGGCCGCGCCGGTGTCATTACCGATGAGACAACGCACACCAAGAAGGTCATCTTCCACCCGCTGATGATGCCGAAGGTGACGCTGTGCGATCCGGAACTGACGGCTGGAATGCCGCCCGTTGTCACCGCCGGGACCGGGATGGACGCCTTGGCGCATTGTCTCGAGGCGTACTGTGGACCGTTCTATCACCCGATGGCTGACGGTATTGCCGTCGAGGGCATGCGGCTCGTAAAGGAGAATCTGGTTGCGGCGTACAAGAACGGCGGCGATCTTGACGCGCGTGCTAATATGATGAGTGCCGCTGCCATGGGTGCGACGGCGTTTCAGAAGGCGCTCGGGGCGACCCATTCGCTCGCTCATCCGGTGAGCTCGCACTACGACACGCATCACGGCATGACTTGTGCGTTGTTCATGCCGTACGTGCTGGCGTTCAACCGGCCAGCGATCGAAACGAAGATTGAGCGGGCGGCGGCATACATGGGGCTCAAGCCGACGTTCAGTGGTTTCATGGACTATGTGCTGGAGCTTCGTTCCTCGCTTGGTGTGCCGCACACGCTCGCCGGCTTGAAGGTCGATGATGCAAAGTTCGAGGTGATGGCGGAGATGGCGCCCAAGGACCCGACGGCCGGGGGGAATCCGCTGCCGATCGACAAGGCGATCTGTCTGAGGCTGTACCGGCAGGCGCTCGACGGGAAAGTGGGCTGAGGGCTCAAAGAGTTAACACCCGCGTTGTCGCAGTCCAGTGTCTGGCTGCGGCGGGCTGTCGCAGCATCGAGCTTCGGCAGTCGCAGTTGCGCGATTGGCCTCGGATCGCCTATATTTTCAACTCGATGCGTTCGCCGTCCGCGAACGCGTGAGCTGGACACTGATGGATAAGCCCGAGACGATTGATATCGAAGCGTTGCTGCGGCAGGCCGGGTTGCGGCCGACACAGCAGCGCCGAGTCTTGGCCGGGCTGCTGTTCGGCTCCGGCGACCGGCACGTGACAGCCGAGCGGCTGCACGAGGAAGTGGAGCACGCGGGTGAGCGCGTGTCACTCGCGACGGTCTACAACACGCTCCACCAATTCAAGACGGCCGGTCTCGTGCGCGAAATCGCGCTGCAAGGGCAACGCGCCTACTTCGATACGAACACCTCGAACCACTGCCATTTCTTCATAGAGCAGAACGGCGAGGTCATGGACATTCCCGAGGAAGGGATCCGTGTCGATGGTTTGCCGCAGCCTCCTGATGGCATGAAGATCAGCCACATCGACGTCGTCGTGCGTCTCGTGAAGGCTTAACGACTAGCCCCCTCGACATCGCCGCCAACTGGTCCCACGATGCGATCGATACGATTGGCACGAGGGTACACGCATGCCTGGAAATCTTACGTTCGATCAGTTGAAGGCGGCGGTCAAAAGCGGCGAGATCGACACCGTCGTCGTCGCGATGACGGATATGCAGGGACGGTTGATCGGCAAGCGGTTCCATGGCGAATTCTTCGTCAATGGCGGGCACGAGGAGACTCACGCCTGCGACTATCTGCTTGCCGACGACATCGACATGGAGCCGGTGCCGGGATACGCGGCGGCGAGTTGGGACAAGGGCTACGGCGATTTCGTGCTGAAGCCCGATATGAGCACGCTTCGGCGCATCCCGTGGATCGAGGGGACGGCGCTGGTGTTGTGCGACGTGCTCGATCATCACCATCACGACGTCGCGCATTCGCCGCGCGCTATTCTGCGGAAGCAGCTTGCACGTGTCGCCGAGCGCAAGATGAGCGTGCTGTGTGCGTCCGAGCTCGAGTTCTATCTGTTCGACGAGAGCTTCGAGAGTGCGATGGCGAAGCGCTATCACGGCCTCAAGACGGCCGGCGCGTACATCGAAGACTATCACGTGCTGCAGACGACCAAGGAAGAAGGCGTGATGCGCGCGATCCGCAAGGGGCTCGCGGGCGCCGGCATTCCGGTCGAGAACTCCAAGGGCGAGTGGGGGCCGGGGCAAGAAGAGATCAACGTGCGCTATGCCCCCGCGCTCGACATGGCCGACAACCACGTCATCCTGAAGAACGGCATCAAGGAGATCGCGCACGCGCAGGGCAAGGCCGTCACGTTCATGTCGAAGTGGCGGTACGATCTCGCGGGGTCGTCGTCGCATATTCATATGTCGCTGTGGGACGAGGCGGGGAAGAAGCCGCTGTTTCACGATCCCAAGGCCGAGTACACGATGAGTGAGCTGATGCGCTCGTTCGTTGCCGGGCAAATCAAGTATGCGCCCGATATGACGGTGTTCCTCGCGCCCTACATCAACAGCTACAAGCGGTTTCAGGCGGGAACGTTTGCGCCGACCAAGACGGTGTGGAGCCGTGACAATCGCACGGCCGGGTTCCGGCTCTGCGGCGAGGGCACGAAGGGCATCCGTATCGAATGCCGTGTCGGCGGCGCGGATCTCAATCCGTATCTTGCGTTCGCGGCGCTGATTGCAGCGGGGCTTGCGGGGATCGACGAGAAGCTGAAGCTTGATGCGCCGTTCTCGGGCGACGCTTATGCGGTGAAGGAGATCCCCGACGTGCCGAAGACGCTGCGCGCGGCGACGGTGGCGCTTGAAGAGTCAAAGGTGATGCGCGCGGCACTCGGCGATGGCGTCGTCAATCACTACGTCCATACTGCCAAGTGGGAACAGCTCGAATACGATCGCCGCATTACCGATTGGGAACTGATGCGCGGGTTCGAGCGGTATTGAGTCGGCATGCAGCAGATATTAAATGGCGGCGAGCGAGTGGTGTTCGGACCGACTTGGTCCTGGATCATCGCGCAAGCGGCAGCATCAACGGCTGCTGGTGTTGGCACGGTCATTTTATTTCGAACAACCATAAGCGACTTCAGTCGAAGCGTCGCTCCGATGCTCGCAATGCTTGTCGCGCTGGGTGTCCTCCGGCTTTTTGATCGGCCGGTGCTCTTCGTGGATCGAAGCCCGCTAAAGGTGACTTTGGCGTCTGGCTGGGTGCCGATTTTTCGCACGTCGATTGCATTTGAACGCAGTGAGCTGTCCGACGTGCTGGTCGAGAGCACCAATGCCGACGAAGGCAATCCAACACGCGTCGTGCTTCTCGCAACTTCGGGCACAGGCTATGTTCTCGCGAGCGGCCAGGAGTTGCAATGCCAGATGGTGGCATCGCAAGTGAGGAATGCGATCTTTGCTACTGGTCAGAGTGACAAGGATGAGCATCCGACGTGACCCCCGCACGCTAGGAGCAACTCGAATTTGTTCGGCGCAACACTGAGTGGGAACTGATGCGCGGGTGCGAGCGGCATGAATTGGGCAGCTGGTACGGGTGAGCGGAAGGACCTGCTTGTTTGACGGCGGCGAGCCTCGAAATGTTTGCTTTGCGGCTCGTTGACGTGGGTCCCGGCCTGCGCCGGGATGACGAATTTGATGGACGGGTGAGCCATGACGACTTCCGATGAAATCCGCGTGTACTGGCAGCCGGGCTGCACGAGTTGTCTGAGGACCAAGGAGTTCCTGACGAAGCGCGGCGTGCCGTTCGTGTCGCGCAACGTGATTGGCGACGAGGGTGCGTTCGGCGAACTCGCTCGGTTTGGCGTCAGGCAGGTGCCGGTCGTGACGCGTGGCGATCAGTATGTCGATGGGCAGGTGCTGGCCGATGTCGCGCGTCTCTGCGGAATTCAGTATGGTGCGAAGGCGATCCTGCCGGTTCAGGAGTTGCGGCGGCGGCTCGACGAGATCGTTGCAGCGAGTGGTCGGTTCATCGCGCAGGTGCCGGAGAAGGAATTGGCGACTCTGTTACCGAACCGGCCACGGAGCTACAGCGATCTGACGTTCCACATAGCGAATATTCCGGACGCATTCCTGGAGCACGAGGCGGGGATACCGCTGGAGTTCGATGCCTACAATCGCGTGCCGCCGAAGGGTTGGGGGCATGAGCATCTGATCGCGTACGGCCGCAATGTGCGCAAACGCATGTCCGATTGGTTCGATGGCGAGGGCAAGGCGTGCAACTGGTCGGCGCCGGCGCGGGTCTATTATGGCAAGCAGACCATGCACGAATATCTCGAGCGCACGACGTGGCATGCGGGGCAGCATACGCGGCAAATGCAATGGGTGCTGGGCGAGAAGCTCGGCATCAAGCCGGACGGCCGATTGGGCGACGAAATGTGGGCCGATCTGCCGATGCCCGAGAGTGTGTGGGATCCGGCGTAACGGTCAACGTAAGGATTGGTTAGCCTTGATTGCGCGTCGAGGCCGCGGCGTTCGGCAGAGTACTGCCGCATTTACAGGTTGTAACCGAGCGTCGCGCTAGCGTTTTGGCTGGTCCATTTAGCGGAGTCGACAATGAAACGGTTGCTGGGCGTCGTTGTTGTCTCTCTTGGCACCATCGGGCTTTCCGGGTGCCTGCAACTTGCCTCGCGGACCGACGTCAACTCCGATGGCAGCCTCACCGTGTCGTCTGATTTTGGGCTGGACAAGGCTGTTGCGGCTGAGATCGGCAAACTGGCCAGCGTCGGTAAGCAGAAAGCGGACGGTGCGGCAAGCGACTTCGCTGCGATGTGCAGGAATGGCTTCGACGGCGCTTTCAAGGATATGCAATCGGCGCTCGGCGCGGGTGGCAAAAGCGAAACACCGCCCCCGGCGCAGACCGGCGCGCCGATGGTCAAAGGGACGGTTTCTGAGCGCGACGGGTTCGTCGTCTGCACCTTTTCCGAGACGCTGAAGGAGCCGCTCAAGCAATATACCGAGATGATGCAGAAGAGCGGTCTTGGTGCAGGTATCGGATCGATCGAAATGCTGCCGAGCGGTAACGGCTACCGGTTCTCGACGTCGCTTCGGATGTCTGATGTCATGCAGGGACAGCCGATGTCGGATGAGGGGCGGCAGGGTGTCGCCATGGTTGCCGGCATGATCCCGCGCGAGATGACGACGTCGGTGACGATCGCCGGGCTCAAGGTCGAGAATGCGAATGGGATCGTCAGCGCGGATGGCAAATCGGTGACGTGGAAGATCCCGTTGCACAGGATTTTCGACATGCGGCCTGAAGCCGAGCCGATCAAGATGACGGTGGACGTTTTTTTTAAGTGATGCGTTTTTGTTTGCGACTTGCTGCGCCGTACCGGCGGATCGCAAGTCGCGGTCATTACTCCGCCGCGACCTTAGCGGCGGCGCGGCCGCGGCGCTTCTTGGCGTAGGCGAGGGCGGCTTCGCGGACCCAGGCGCCGTTGTCGTGCGCGGCTTTGCGCACCTTCATGCGCTGGCGATTGCAGGGGCCATCACCTGCCAGCACGCGCTTGAATTCGCTCCAGTCGATCTCGCCGTGCTCCCAGTGTCCCGTTGCCTCGTTGAATTTCAGCTTGTCGTCGGGGAATTTCAGGCCGAGGTAGTGGCCTTGCGGCACGGTCGCGTCGATGAATTTCTGGCGGAGTTCGTCGTTGGAGAAGCGCTTGATCTTCCACTTGGTGGTGTCGGCCGAATGCATGCTGTCCTTGTCTGAGGGACCGAACATCATCAGTGACGGCCACCAGAAGCGGTTGAGCGCGTCTTGCGCCATGTCCTTCTGCGCTTGCGTCCCGCGGCAGAGCGTCAGCATGATCTCGTAGCCCTGGCGCTGGTGGAAGCTCTCTTCTTTGCAGATGCGGATCATCGCGCGGGCGTAGGGGCCGAATGAGCAGCGGCAGAGTGGGATCTGATTCATGATCGCCGCGCCATCGACGAGCCAGCCTATGGCGCCCATGTCGGCCCAGGTCAGCGTCGGATAGTTGAAGATCGAGGAATACTTAGCGCGGCCGGAATGGAGCGCGTCGACCATCTGCTCGCGGCTCTGGCCGAGGGTTTCGGCGGCGGCGTAGAGGTAAAGGCCGTGACCGCCCTCGTCCTGAATCTTGGCGAGGAGGGCTGCCTTGCGTTTGAGGGAAGGCGCGCGCGTCAGCCAGTTGCCCTCGGGCTGCATGCCGATGATTTCGGAGTGGGCGTGCTGGGAGATCTGGCGAAGTAGGGTCTTGCGGTAGCCTTCCGGCATCCAGTCGTTCGGCTCGATCTTTTCCTCGGCATCGACCTTGGCCTGGAAACGCGCGAGCCTGTCGGCGTCCTCGGGCCGGGACGCCGGGGCTTCGTCTTTGGTGTTCAGGGCCTGGGTGTACATGTGGCGACCTCAGGTGTGATGACGAAAGGAGCGTACCACAGGCGATCATCATTCGTCATCCCGGCCCCGGATCGCGGTCAGGGGTGAGCCAGGGCCGTGCCCCATGGCAAGCATAGGCATGCTGGGTGGACGCTATCGGTGTGCGTTGCAATGGCCGCAAAAATCGGCACCCTTGTCCTCGTTGAAGCCTGTCGTAGGTCCCGGCCTTCGCCGGGATGACGTAGAGAGGGGCAATGATTTCGAAGAAGCCGAACATCCTGTTCATCATGGCCGACCAGCTGCGCTGGGACTACATCGGCTGCGCGGGGCATCCGCATATCAAGACGCCGCATATCGATGCGCTCGCCAAACGCGGTGTGCGGTTCGATCGCTGCTTCATCCAGAGCCCGGTCTGCGGCGGCTCGCGCATGAGCTTCTATTCGGGGCGCTACAACATCACTCACGGCGCGACGTACAACAATTTTCCGCTGCGCGTCGACGAATGGACCATGGGCGATTATCTGCGCCCGCTCGGCTACCGCTCGGTGCTCGTCGGCAAGACGCACTTCAAGCCCGATATCGAGACGATGCAGCGGTATGGTATCGATCCCGGCACCAATCCGGGGCTGCCTTACTGGCAGTGCGGTTTCGAGGCGTACGAGCGTGACGACGGGCTGCACCCAGAGGAGTATGGCGACGAAGACCTCGCCTACAATCAGTGGCTGCGCCAAAAGGGATACCCTGGCGACAACCCGTGGCACACCTATGCGAATTCGGTCGAGGGTGAGAACGGGGAGGTCCTGAGCGGTTGGCAGATGCGGAACGCGCGACGGCCGGCGCGGCTCAAAGAGGAGCACTCCGAGACAGCGTACATGACTGATCGTGCGCTCGAGTTCCTGTCACGACATCAAGCGGAGAAACCAGAGCAGCCGTGGTGCTTGCATCTCTCCTATATCAAGCCGCACTGGCCCTATATTGCGCCGGCCCCTTATCACGACATGTATGGTCCGGAGCATGTCATCGCGCCGGTGCGCAGCGAGGCCGAGCGCGCGAACCCGCATCCTGTCATCGCGGCGTTCATGCGGCACGACGAAAGCGTGAACTTCTCGCGGCAAGAGGTGCGCGAGACGGTTATTCCGACGTACATGGGGCTGATCTCGCAGTTCGATCATCACATCGGCCGCGTGTTCGCGCATCTCGATAAGCTTGGTATCGCCGACAACACAATCGTGGTTGTAACGTCGGATCACGGCGACTATCTCGGCGATCACTGGCTCGGCGAGAAGGATCTCTTTCATGATGTCATCACGCGCATTCCGATGATCGTGATGGACCCGCGTCCGGCGGCGGATGCGACGCGTGGGTCGATCAGCGATGCGCTGGTACAGGCGATCGATCTCGCACCGACGTTTCTCGATGCGGGTGGCGGAGAACCGGCGCCGCACCGCTTGGAGGGCGCGTCGTTCCTGCCGCTGCTGCACGGCCAGTCACCGGCCAAGCCATGGCGGGAGGCAGTGTTCTGCGACAGCGACTTCGCGCTGCGGCATGCGCGCAAGTATCTCGATCTCGCGGAGGATCAGGCGCGCGGGTTCATGGTGCGCACGGCGCAATGGAAGTACGTCTATTTCGAGAAATTTGCGCCACAGCTGTTCGATCTTGTGGGCGATCCGGACGAGTTGACCGATCTCGGTACGTCGCCCGCGCATGAAGGCGTCCGTGCGGAAATGAAGGACCGGATGTTCCACTGGCTTTTGAATTTGAAGACGCGGACGACAGTGACGCACGAGTTCATCGCGCGGGTGACGGGCGGTGCGCGAAAGCGCGGCATCCGGTTTGGGGAGTGGTGAGACACTTAGGATGTTTGCGTTCGATCAAGCCGCGTGCGAGGGAGCCTGACGCATCGTCAGTTGAGACGATGGGAGGGATTCGACATGCAATGGCTGATATTGAGCGTGGCCCTTCTGATTGGTGGCCTGCAGGCTGCTGTAGCAGCCGATCCGAAGGTCATTGAACTTGGCCACGACATCGCGGTGGCGCGGTGTGCCCGTTGTCATTCGGTCACCAGTACGGACCCTAGCCCGCATCGCACGCCGCCGTTCCGGGAGTTAGCCGCCGATTATCCGCTGCCGATGCTGAGCGAGGCGATCAAGACCGGCATTGTCGGCGGGCACGACGAGATGCCGATGTTCGATCTAGGTTTGAACGAGGCCAGAGCGCTCGTCGCCTATATCGACAGCTTGTCGCCGGCGGATAAGCGGTATCTTAGAGATTGAACTACAGGTGTATCGGAGCAAGCGGCCGCCCCTGACCTGTCTCTTCGGGACATCCTCTCCCCGCACGCGGGGAGAGGGGATCATTGTTGCGGGAAGCCCGCGCGCATGTAGGCGATGACGCGCCAGATGTCGTCGCGGGCGAGCTTGTCCTTGAAGGCCGGCATCTCGGAGTTGAACTGCACGCCGCCGTCGGCAATGGCCCAAAGCAGATACTCGTCGACGGAGATGGGGCGCTTGATCATGTAAGCGAGAAGCGCTGGCGACGGTGATAAGGCTTTGCCGGGTTCGCCGGAGCCCATGCCGTCGGCACCGTGGCACGATGCGCATTGCTCGGCGTAAAGCTTACGGCCCGCATCGATCGCGGCCTTATCAGCGGTGACGGACGACTTGGTGCCTTCGTATTCCTTCGACAGGCCGTACTGCATGTAGATGTTGTGGCGGAGCAGGCGGATCATCATGCCCTTCGGCATGTTTCCCGGCCCCCACAATTCGCGAACCATCCAGTCAGGCTGCCAGTAGTCGAATTTGCGCATCTGATCCGGCGAGGACTGTGGCCCCTTCGCCTGCTGAGCGACGGCGGCGGTCGCGCCGAGCGCAACTGCCGCCGCGATGAAAACACCGCGAGCGAAAGATTTCAGCATGTCAATTCCCTCGCTCATCGACTGGCCGCTCAAGCCGGGTACTGCTCTGGATCAATTCCACACTGCATGAGGAATTTCTTGATCTGCATGACCTCGTCCTTCGGCAACGAATGCTGGGCATGCACGAAGGCGGCATTGTGTCCGTTGAGCGAGAAGCCGTAGCGATTGCCGTGTTTGTTTTCAACTGTGCCGCCAAGGCTTTCAATCACGTGCACGACGTCCTTCATGTCGATGTTCGAACTCACGGGGTGAGCAAAAAGGGCGTGCAACGTCTTGCGATGATGATGATTCATTTCATGTCCCGTCACTGTTTAGCGGCCGAATTCTGCACGCTTCAAGTGGCGAGGCTTTGCGCGTGATCAAGGGCGGCGGGCGCGCGAGGCCGGGGCTGCGACAATGAGTGCCGACACGATTTGGATTGCAGCGGTTAGCGCGAAGGGCAGCGTGTAGCTGCCGCTCCAGTCGCGCAGCGCTCCGAACGTGCCTGGGGCGAAGGCGAATACCAGCTGGTTGATGGCAGTAAGCAGCGCGAGAGCCCGGCCGACGTCGACGGGGGCCTGTTCTACCTGGAGAATGAGCGGCGGCAGCGACAGCAGATTGCCAATGCCGAGGCCGAAGAGAACGCAGCCGAGGAGCAGCGGCAGCGGCGTCGTTCCGAAGATCAAAAGCATCACGCCGCAGGCCTGAATCGTGAAGTTGATCGCGGCCGCCTTGCGGCGACCGTGCTCGCCCAACAGACCAGCGAGCCCGAACCGTCCGACGATCGCGCAGGCCGTCGCGAGGCTCAACGCGCTGGCCGCCCCGATGTCGCCGAGGACGGGCGACAGGCGCACGACCAGATGAGTAATGAGGCCAATCTGCGCGAAGATGCCGATGGCAAATCCGACCGACAGCGACAGGAAGCGGGGGTCTTGCAAGAGCTCGGCGCGGTCGAGGGGCCGCGTGACTTTCAGAGTCGCGGGATGCGACTGGGTGTCATGGGAGACGGGCTCTGCGTTGTCGGCGCGAAGGCCCTTGGAGGCCGGCGTCGGCTTCAATGCGTAGCCTGCAAGCAGCCAGAGAAGCAACGTGCCGACGATGCCGACGATAATCGAGGCGTTGGCAAAGCCGATCCGCGAGATGAGCCAGACCCAGAGCGGGGTGAACAAGACGCCGCCAATGCTGGCGCCGTTGTAGGCATGGGACAAGGCAAGCGCACGCTTCTTCTCGAACCACGGTGAGACGAAGGTGTTGATGGCAGCCCCGCTCGTTGCCGACCATCCGGCACCAGTGAAGAGCGCCGCGACGTAGAGCTGCCAGGGCGACGTCGCATGCGCGAAACCGATGACGCCGAGTGAGAACGCGATCAGACCGGCGCGTGTGACTGCCGTGGTGCCAAAGCGCGCATGAGCGTCTGCGAGGAAGACGACGAGCAGTGCGCTGAAGAGAAAGTGGAGAGTGACGGCGCCGGAGACGACGGATACCGCCCAACCGCGCGACTTTACGAGTTCATTGACATAGACGGCGGGGCCGTAGAACCCGAGGCCCCAAGCGAAGACGGCGATCAGGAACGAGGTGGCGACGACGTGCCAGCCGAAGAAGGTGCGGGGCGGCGATGACTGCACGTCGAGATCTCCCCGCCGCAACGATGTCTGCGACCGGCTCAGAATGCCCGGAGCGGGAAATAACGCAAGGTCAGCTCGTCGAAGCGACCGCTCTCCCGCAGCTGCTTGAGGGCCCAATTGACCTGCTGTTTGATCTGGGGATCGGCCCGGTTCAACAGGATGCCGACGCCGTCGCCGAAGTATCGGGGTTCGACGAAGGGGCCACCTTTGAATTCGCAGCAGGCTTTCGATGCCGTGCCATTCAACCAGAATACAAGGTTGATGCCGTCATCGAACAGCAGATCAGCGGTGCCAGTCACGACGGCGTCGCGTGCGAGCTCCGCGTTCTCGTAGGCCTGGATCGCTGACAACGTGAAGAAGGCGCGAAGGAATGCTTCGTGAGCCGTTCCCTTGGCGACGGCGATGCGTTTGCGGTCGAGACCGCCCGGGGTGATCTCGAAGGCCTTGCCGCGGTGGCCGACGAAACGGGCAGGTGTCGTGTAGTAGCGATCGCTGACGTCGACCTCGCGCAGGATGCGCGCGTCGATGGCATGGGAGGCGATTGCAGCATCGGTCTCGCCGCGTTTGACGATGGCGATGATGTCCGACCAATTGCGCTGCTGGATGTCGCAGGTCGCCGAAAGCTCGAGGCAGATGGCGCGGGCCACGTCGACGTTGAAGCCGGTCAGCTGGCCGTCCTCGTCGATGTAGTTAAACGGCGGGTAATCGCTGTCGGTGATGAACCGCAGGGCCGCGCGCTTGGTGGTGGATGGATTGGCGGTGGGCTCATTGGCGGTCGCACCGATCGCGGGGGAGCGCGTTTGTGCGGTTGCTGGGACTAGAGCCGCGAGGACGGCGAGCCCAAGTGCCGTGACGATGACTTTAGAGCATCTTAGCGGGTGAAACCGGTCGGTGGGCATCGTACGACTGCTTCCCATTGAAGGCCCAACCTCCGCGCGCTACAACTAATTTTAGCGCGCGGGGAGATTGTTGAATGCAAATCAAAAGGGGAAATCCTCTACGAGAGCGGGTGCCGTCTCGTGGGGGAAAGCCCCGGCCGAATCCTGCGCGTAATGTAACGCCCCGCGTCGATGGCGGCCAGATCGAATACCATCCGGGTGGCAATGCTGCGGCATACAGGTTCTTGCTGACCGCCGGGATCGACCGGCGTGCGCTCGATGTCGCGGCCGCCGAGGCCGAACGGGCTGCCGTGCCACTACACCGGGCGTTGCTAGCGGCGGGCCTGGTTGGAGACGATCTTTATGCCCGCCGTGTTGCCCAGGCGAATGCGGTCGAGATCGTGGACTTCGCGCAGAGGATAACGTTCGAGGCGCGCGCTCGCGTTTATCTTGGTGCCCGGCTTCACCCTATTCAGCTTGCTGGGCGGACACTCTTGGTGACATCCGCCGACGTCGTTCCGCCGGATCGCATTTGGGAGCTGGTTGCCTTTGCCGAGCGCGACGGGCGGCGGCTGTGCCTGATGCCGCGACGCGCCTATCTCGATGCCGTCGAGCGGTCGGAGCGGGAGGTCGCCGAACGGCAAGCGATCCAGGCCTTGGTGAAGTCGCGCCCCGATCTATCGGCGGCGATCCGCGCGCCGGATTGGCAGCTGCTGACGATAGCGGTTATGGCGGGGATGGTCATCGGCGGCGCGGCGGTGCTGCCGGGATGGACGCTGACTGTCTTCCTGCTGGCGCTGACCGTGCCGTTCATGGCGGTTGTCATGGTCCGCCTGGTGGCGCTTGTCGAAGTGGCGTGGCCGTCAGGGATTTCCGCTACCTTAGAGCCCGTCAGCGACGCCGATCTGCCGACTTATTCGGTGCTGGTGCCGGTTTTCGATGAAGCGGACGTCATTCGACCGCTGACGGCTAGTCTGTCGCGTCTCGACTATCCAGCTTCCAAGGTGGAGATCATTTTGGTGCTCGAGGAGGTCGATCTCAAAACCAAGTCTGCGCTGCTGACGATGACACTACCGGGCAACATGCGGGCGGTGGTGGTGCCGGATAGTCAACCGCGGACCAAACCGAAGGCGTTGAACTATGCGATGCGCTTTGCCACCGGCAGGTTTGTGGTGGTGTTCGACGCGGAGGACCGGCCTGATGCCGATCAGCTGCGCCGCGCGGTGGCGATGTTCCGCGCTGGGCCGGATAACCTCGCCTGCGTGCAGGCGCGGCTCAACATCTACAATTCGCGCGAAAGCTGGTTCACACGCCAATTCACGGTCGAGTATTCGGCGTTGTTCGATGCAATTCTGCCGGCATTGGCCCGCCTTGGCTTTCCCGTGCCACTTGGCGGCACCTCGAACCACTTTCCTCGGGCGCTGCTCGAAGATGTGGGGGGGTGGGACCCCTACAATGTAACCGAGGACGCCGATCTTGGCATCCGGCTCGCGCGGATGGGCTATGTGACCCAGGTCCTCCCGTCGACGACGTGGGAAGAGGCGCCGCGATACTTCGGCCAGTGGCTGCGGCAGAGGACGCGTTGGCTCAAAGGCTGGATGCAGACCTATCTGGTTCACATGCGTCACCCGCGACGGCTATTTCGCGAACTCGGATTTCTGCAAGGTCTCGGTTTTCACGTGTTTCTAGGCGGGCTCATTCTTTCCGCGCTGGTGCACCCGGTGATCTATGCGGTTGTCGGGTGGAATGCGCTCGTGTCGCCTGCAAGGCAACTGCCAAATGTGCTCGGGGCGCTGCCGTTCGCGGTTGCCCTTGCGACACTCGCTGCTGGCTACGTGTCGGCAATCGGGATCGGGGTCATTGCCGTCGCCAAACGGCGCCATCGCCTCGTTCTTGCCGCGCTGCAGATGCCGATCTGCTGGCTATTGATCTCGTTCGCTGCGTACCGGGCGCTTTGGCAGCTGTGGCGCGATCCGTTCCTTTGGGAGAAAACGGCGCACGGGCAGGCATCAGCCAAACCCGCCGCCGTTTAGGGCTCTTGGTCTTTGGGGCTCAAGGCATCGGCGAGGCTCGCCTTGGCGGAACCCGGCCGCAGCGGTTGTTGCTGGCTCTCGTGGGGGGCCCAGGCCGTCAGCGTGACGATGTCGAAGGTCGCTACGATACGGCCATCGGGGCGGGCATGACGCTCGATATAAAGTTGCATCATGCGAGCGAGGGTCGCGCGGCGCAGGATGCGGCGGCTTCGGTCGATGAGCGGATTGGTCGCGCCCATGGCACGGAGGTCGAGCATGAGGTCGACCGGGGATTTGTATCCAACGGTGATACGATCCACATCGACGACCGGTAGGGCATATCCGGCGCGTTGGAGCAGGCTGCCGAGGCTGCGCACGTCGGCCAATGGTGCGATGCGGGGCGATGCGCCGCCTTCCAATTCGGCCTCGGCGGTAACGAAGCACTCCCGAAGCTCGTGCAGGCTGTCGCCGCCGATCAGCGACGCGAGGAGCAAGCCGTCAGGGCGCAGGGCGTGGCGGATCTGCAATAGGGTGCCTGGCAGGTCGTCGACGAATTGCAACGCTAGCGCGCTGACGGCCAAATCGAGGGACCCGGATTTGAAGGCTATCGCTTCGCTATCCTGGCGGATCTTGGGGGTGTCGCAGAGGGCCAGTAGCTCCGGCGTTCGTTCGCAATCGACGACGATGCCGTGGCGGCCGGTTGCTCTGAGACGGCGTGCAAGGTGGCCGTCGTGGCTGCCAATCACCGCGACCTTGGAGAACGGCCGTCGGACGACATCGAGGCGCAACAGGAGGTCGTCGACGGCTTGCTCCAACAGGAACATCGCTGATTTTCCGCCGGCCGCGATCGTCCGGACCGCGCGCGCGCGACGCCGGTCGAGCAGGTGATGATCGAACAGGCGATGGCCGTTGCTCATGAGCGTCTCGTTGTCGATTTACGTTGCTGATCGTCCGGCAACGTCTTCTTCACTTGTCGCGGCTAGGCACGTCGTGTCAAACAAGGCGCTCATCAAGTGGCTCTGTGGGATCCTTGTGTTCCAACAGACTAAGCCGCGCCAAGCAGCTCGAGTTCCTTCATGGCGAAAGCCTCGTACAATTGCACGAAATGCCCCGGCTTCTGTTGTTCGTATCCGATCATACCGGTCAACAAGACCGACGTTGCTCGATTGGCGCGGCATTTCGGCGTCACCTTCGAGGTTGCCGCAAAGCGCTATACCAAGGCGGCGCACGGTCGCAAGTACGTGCTGCGGCGAAAGAAGGACGAGCACTTCGGCCGCATCTGCCGCTTTTTCGATACCGACAAGCGGCGTTGCACAATCTACGAAGCGCGGCCCTCGACCTGCCGGGAATATCCGACGCAAAAGCGTTGCGGCTACTATGATTTTCTGACTTTCGAGCGGCAGCAGCAAGGCGACGACGCCTGGGTCGCCACGACCGATTCAGGTAATTGGCGCTGAAGGCCGACCTGGGTTGTCTGCGTCAATTCAAGGCGAAGGGCAGGGGCGAAAGCCTTGCCGCGCCGATCATCGTTTCGGCTGCGAGACGCGTGAGGACGTCGGCGTCAGGTTCATGGCGGATGACCTGGGCAATGGCGGCACCATAGGCGAGCGCGATTTCAGCCGACGCGTAGAGGCCTGCCTCAGCGGCGAGCGCTGCTGCTTCATGGCGATGGCGGGCGGCGGCGGGCCTCAATAGGGAGCGTGGGCGGAAGGCGACCGGGACCGTCAGGATCGGGCAAGGCTTCATGCCGAGATGGGCTTCGGCACGAGCGACCAGGCTTTCCAGATCCGAGGCGGTGGGCACGGCGGTGCCGACGCTGCGCGCGCCCTCGACGATGCAGTCCCAGACGCTCCAGCCAACGGCGCTGCTGCCGGCGTACTCGTGGCCAAAGCGGAAAAGAAGGCCGTCGGCGGGGCCGCCTTGGACCCAGCCGTCACGGGTGTTGTCGAGCGGTTTGCGGGTCGCGACTTCGGCTGCTTGCAAGGCGGCTTCGGCTGCGAGGGTCGCGAGTATCGCCACCATGGTTCCGGCATGCGCGCACGGGCCGTCTTCATCGGTGTCGGTGCCGTCATAGGCGGAAAAGAGGTACGAGGCGATCGCAAGCCCTGCGCGTTCGAGGCGGTGATCTAGGGGGGCGGCGGCGGCGCGTTTGCGGCGCACGTTCGCCAGATTGAAGACTTCCGCACCGGGCGCGCTGGCCAGCCGTACGGTTTCGTCGTCAACAGATACTGCACTCGTGAACGGTCCCGGCGACACGGGCAACTCCCAAAGCAACAAACCACCAAACCGCACTTGATCTGCTGATCGTGCCAGGCGGGCATCGACTGCAGACCGATGGAGGATCGTAGCGAGAGAAGCGTTTAAAATTTGTTGCGAGCCGATCGGGATTGGGGCGATCTGGTGGCAGATCGCTATTCACCGATGGTCAGCCGAGGAACGGCAAAGGAATCCACATGGTCATACCGTCGAGCATTAGGACGGCACCGGCGACTGCCAGTATTGCGCTCGAATAGAGCAGCGATACTGTTCCCGTGATCAGACAAACGGACGCGAGGACGACAGCGATCTGCAGGAGCGTTTGGGCCCAGTCGAAATATGGATCGCGCCGGAAGGCGTCGTCGCGCTGCTTCTCCAGCTCTTTGCCGCGAACGAACAGCTCTTCGAGGCCTTCCTTCTTGTCGGGTTCGGTGGTCAGCCGCTTGATGAGGGCGCGGTTGCCGGCGATCTTTTCGTCGAACTGCTTGCGGACCGCTTCAGGCATCGCGGGGTTGGCTGCGAGCTGGAGCACGAGGTTGTCGGTCTGGAGTGTCAGGTCATTGCGGCGAAGATTCTTCGCTTGAAAGAAGTTCCACAGGTTCGCGGCCTCAATGTTCAGCCGGTTCGCTTCCTTGGTGACGTTCGAGCCGAGCATGGTGCATACGGCCAAGAGAGCCGCGAGGATGCCGATGTAGACGCCGATCCACCGGTCGCGATGGTCCTTGTCGTTTCGAATGCGCTGGGAAAAGGGCGCTGGGCGTTCGGATGGGTTCAGGCCGTCAGAGGTCATGTCACTATCCATTCTTCAAACGTTCGACGCTTAGCCGCATCGCGGGCACCAAGGCAATCGGGGCTGGACCAGACCAAAGAAGCGCGGCTTCATGATGGACGTGCGACAAGATTGTTCGCGACGTTGAATTAGCGAATTGCGCTAAGGACTTGCCCCGTGGGGAAGCGGTGTGCGAGATAGCCCCGCATACCGCACGTGACCCTACGGCGGCCGAACCTTTCAGTGTGACCGACACCATGACAGCCACTCGCCCGGTAATGCTCGTCATCCTCGATGGCTGGGGACTGCGCGGGGAGACGGCTGACAACGCGGTCGCACTGGCGAGGACGCCCAACTATGACCGGCTCGCGGCGACCTGCCCGAAAGCGCAGCTCTCGGCGTCCGGCCTCGACGTGGGCCTGCCAGAGGGACAGATGGGCAACTCGGAGGTTGGGCATCTCAACATCGGTGCGGGCCGGGTGGTCATGCAGGAGCTGCCGCGGATCGATCAGGCGATTGCCGCCAACGACCTTGTCAGCAATCCGACCATCGTCAACTTCATCGCCGAACTGAAGGCGAGCGGCGGTGTGTGTCATTTGGCCGGGCTCATTTCGCCTGGCGGCGTGCATTCGCATCAAAATCACGCGGTGGCGCTCGCGCGGCTGATTTCGCGCCAAGGCATCAAGGTTGTGCTGCACGTCATCACCGATGGGCGCGATACGCCGCCGCGATCGGCGATGGACTACGTCACCACGCTAATGGACGACCTTGGGTCGAGCGCCTCCATCGCCACGGTCATTGGCCGGTTCTATGCGATGGACCGCGACAACCGGTGGGAACGGGTTTCGGCCGCTTACAGGACCATGGTTGACGCCGCGGGGACACGGTTCGCCGATCCGTTGGCAGCGGTTCGAGCCGCGTACGATGCGAGCGTTACGGACGAGTTCATCGTGCCGTCGCCGATCGGTTCGTATAGCGGCATGAAGGACGGTGATGGGCTATTGTTCTTCAATTTCCGAACCGATCGTGTGCGGGAGCTGCTGGCGGCGTTCGTCGACAAGGACTTCCAACGGTTCGAGGGGCGCCGCGCTGTCGCCCTCGCGACACTTGCAACCATGACGCAGTACGAGGCGTCGGGTCCGCGCGCCGCCATTCCGGCGATCTTCGCGCCACAGTCGATGGCAAACACGCTTGGCGAGACTGTTGCCGGTGCGGGCCTCACGCAGATGCGGATGGCGGAGACCGAGAAGTATCCGCACGTCACGTACTTTTTGAATGGCGGGCGGGAGACGCCCTATGACGGGGAGGGGCGCATCATGGTGCCGTCGCCGAAGGTTGCCACTTATGACCTCGCACCTGACATGTCGGCGGTCGAGCTGACCGAGAAGGCGCTTGGCGTGATCGAGGGGGGCAAGCACGACATGATCGTGCTGAATTTCGCCAACCCGGATATGGTCGGGCATACGGGTAGCTTGCCGGCTGCGATCGCGGCGGTGGAGACCGTCGATACGTGCCTCGGCAAGATCATGACGGCGATCGAGCGGCAGAAGGGCGCACTGCTGGTGATTGCCGACCACGGCAATTGCGAAGTGATGCGGGACGCTTCGACGGGGGAGCCGCATACCGCTCATACAACCAACCCGGTGCCCGTACTACTGGCGGGTGCTGGTCCTTGCACGCTGCGCAATGGCCGCTTGGCCGATGTCGCGCCCACCCTGCTCAGGCTGCTTGACGTTCCCCAGCCGCGCGACATGACGGGCCAGTCGCTGATCCAGGGCTAACAGCGATTGCTTGCGGCGCGGGTTCAGTCATGCCTCTGCAACCATGCGTGGGTGCGATCCCGCCGTTTCGCGGACATCGGGGCTTGTGATCTGGGACGTTGTTAAAATCGTTCAGATTTCAAGCGTACAATCATGAAGAGGTGTTGCGTTTCAGGACAGGCGAGGGGCGGAGGTTTGCAATCTTCTCGTCTCTTATGTCTCTGATGTAAAATGGTTATTCCTCCTGTTTGGTGTGCGGCTCGTCGAAGGGCCGAGGCTGGGACAGGTGGGGTGCGGAACTGCTGATGTACATCTGGCGTTCATGTTGCCGTCGTTATCCCTACACGTACCTTGGAGTAGACAAGCGTCGATCCAAGTCGCCCGGCCCTCAGCCGGGTTTCGTTTGCACCGGTGTTTCACGCCCATCGGTGCTGCTGTCGGAGGAAACGGGATTAACCCGTACGATCCGGCGGTCGACTGTCCGGGTGCTTTTTGGGGAGGAGAGCAGTTCTCTTTTGCGTCCCGGACGAGCTGTGGCAACCCTGCTGCGGCTTTACAAAACCCAAAACGTCGTCACAAGTCGTGACGACATCCCGTTTGGAGAGTTCGATGAAGTCGAATGCGGTTAAGTCCTACGCGCTTGATCTCGACTGGTCGGCACAGACGCTCCTGCCCATCGAATTCGAAGGGCAAGAGCTGCAACTGGAGGCTCGCGCCTACCAGGGTACCGATCCGCACAATCAAGCGTTCGTCCTGATCAACAGGACGAGCCAGGCAGGGAACGAGCTTCCCTTCGTTCGTGTGCACTCCGGGTGCGTGACGGGCGATATCTTCCATTCGTTGAAGTGCGACTGCTATCCGCAGCTGCAGGCTTCGCTGAAGAAGATTGTCAACAGTCCGCTCGGAATTCTGATTTATCTGCCCTATCACGAGGGCCGAGGGATCGGTCTCGTCGCGAAGATCAAGGCGTACGCACTGCAAGAGCAGGGCTACGACACGGTCGATGCGAACGTTGCCGTCGGTGCGCCGATCGAGGCGCGCGAATACGATCTCGCGGCTCATATCCTGTTCGATCTCGGCTATCCGGAGATCAAGCTCCTCTCGAACAACCCGGCCAAGACCGACGCGCTGCGCGCGGAAGGTATCAAGGTCGTCGAGCAGGTGCCGGTGATCTGCAAGCCGAACGTCCACAACGTGCGTTATCTCGAAACGAAGCGTCAGCGCATGTCGCACAAGCTGCCGACGCTCGCCGGGAACGCCCCAACGCCTGCCGAATAAGTTCATCCTATCTCCCGGCTGCGCCGCCTTTAGTGCGGACCGCTGACCGGTTGAAGAGATGATCTGAGCGCCGCCGTCCGGAGCGATCCGGGCGGCGGTTTTTTGTTTACGCATTGTTTACTCACGCGGTAGGCGGCGGTTCGCATCAACGCAACCGCAAGGCGGGCGTGCGATCATGCCGCCATGAAGAAGTATCCGAAGATCGTTCTGCGGAAGGACGAGAGCCCTATAGATGGACATCTGTCGCCGACGCGGCCGGTCAGGAGGACGCGGTTTGGCCGGGCGATGGCGTCGCCGTTCGGGGTGGTGATTGCGCTCCTGCTGGCGATTGGTGCGCTTCTCGCGATCCCCGTCTGCATTATTGCCATCCTTGTCGCGCTGCAGAGACCCGGGAACGACGAGGTGCGTGCTCCTTATGCGACCGAACTGAAGCACGCGTTGTTCGGCGACGACTACGTATTGAGTTTCGCTTGCCCCAGCGAGGCTGGAGTCTATCGCACGCGGATTTCTGCGACCGGATACGGTGACGCGCACAGGGTTGCGGGGGTGCGATGGCCTATGTGCAGACTCGTGACGGTAAAGCCATTGGGTGAGGATCGGTGGGGTTCGGAGCCCTACGAGATCGAACTTGAGTGCCCTGTGAATTGGGAGCGCAAAACCGCTCGTCTCTCCGCGATGTCGCTCGATGAAGCCGTCGAGCGCGGGGCACCACATCGGGCGGAATGTGAGTTGCGAACGGCGTGGCGCGATTGTTCTGGAGGACGGCGAGAGCGCTGGTTCTGTACGAACGAATCAAAACAGTTCAAGCCGCAGCGGTTGCCATGATCGATCCAAGATCGAAGCTAGATGAGTGGCTTGAGCCTCCGAAACCTGGATCTTGGCGAGCGCGACTGGAACCCATCGCCGTCTGGCCGATCGCTATTGCCGCGTGTCTCTTGCTCATTTTTTTCGCCGAAGGCCTATCCTGGCCGTTCCGGCCGATCGAATGGCGGATGCGCAATGACTTCAGCGACGGGCTGGCTGCCGAATACCGAATGATCTGGAATGGCCGGCGCTACGAAATCGATCTGCAGTGCCCTACCGGGCATCGTCGCGTCCGTTTGACGAGCGAGGCCGAGATGATGGCATTGCAGCGTGTCGAACGCGAAGTTGAGATGTGCAAGGCTGTCGCCGTTCGCCGCCTTTGCCCGTGGGGCGTGGTCTCGTTTTTCAGATGCGAGCCGACGAGGCGGGAGGTATTTCCGTAGGCGTGGTTTGCGGCGACAGCGCTTGACCCGGCACGAATAGCGGGCTTCCCTGATGAAAATCATGCAGGGAGAGAACGGATGTCTCAAGTTAAGGTGCGGCCGTTGTCGGATGTGCTCGGCGCTGAAATCACAGGCGTCGATCTCAACAGTCTCGACGATGCTGGGTTCAAGACGATCGAGGACGCGCTGCACGCGCATCTGGTTGTGAAGATCCCGGGGCAATCGGTGACGCCCGAGAACTTCGTCGCGTTCTCGAAGCGGTTCGGCAAGCCCGAGCCGCACGTGATCGACCAGTTCCATCACAAAGCCGATCCGAACATTCTCATTTTGTCGAACCGCAAGAACGAGCGCGGTGAGAATATCGGCCTTGCGGACGGTGGCACGTATTTCCATTCGGATTATTCTTATCTCGCGGTGCCGGCGCGGTGCACGATGCTGTTCGCCATCGAGATCCCGGGCGACGATGCGGGGACGACGTTCGCAAATCAGCGGAAGGCCTACGAGGATCTGCCTAGTGACGTGAAGTCGAAGCTCGACGGGCTGGTATGCCGGCATCACTACGGCAACCGCGACGTCAAGGACGAGGCGGCGCGGACGGCGGCGTCGAAGCTCTCGGATGACCAAAAGCAAAGGGTGACGTGGGTGCATCATCCGCTGGTGCGGAAGCATCCGCATGTGGGCGCGAAGTCGCTCTATGCGGTGTCGGGGTCGTCGTATGGGATCGAGGGCATGGGGGACGACGAAGCCGTCAGCCTGCTCGATGAACTCAAGGAGCACAGCACGGCGCGCGCCTATTGTTATACGCCGACTTACAAGCCGGGCGACGTCGTCATCTGGGACAATTGCTCGTTGCTGCACTCAGCGCCGCTGATCGATCCGAACCGGCCGCGGACGTTGTGGCGGATCACGGTGAAGGACAAAGGGCCGACGATCGGTTGAGGGGGCTTCCGCCGCTGTGCCGGTTCAACGGCGCTTGTGCTTGTTCTTTTTCGTGCCGAAGGGATGCTGCGGCCTCGGCGCCGTTGCCGCAGCGATCGACTGGGCGGCGGGCTCCGTGGTTTCGGGAAGGCCGAGGTCGCGGCGCAGGCGCTGGATTTCGGCCATGAGAGCGGCAGTCTCGGCGTGGCTCGATTGCTGCGATTTGTCTTCGTCCTGCTTGTGCTGCTGGTTGATGGCGTCGACGACGATGCCGATGAACAGGTTCAGGACCATGAACGTCGCGAGGATGATGTAGGGAACGAAGAAGATCCAGGCGTAGGGGTATTTCTCCATGACCGGACGAACGATTTCGCCGGACCAGCCTTCGAGCGTCATGATCTGAAAGAAGGTAAAGAACGAGGCGCCGAGCGTGCCGAACTTTTCCGGGAAGTCGTCGCCGAACATCTTGGTCGCCATGACGGCGAAGACGTAGTTGATGAGCAGAAGGAGAATGATGATCGAGCCCATGCTGGGGATGGCAGATAAAAGGCTCGCGACGACGCGGCGGATCGAGGGGATCGCGGAGATCAGCCGCAGGGCGCGCAGGATGCGCAGGGCGCGCAGAATGGAAAGCTGGCCGGACGCGGGCATCAGGGCGATGGCGACCACGGCGGTGTCGAAGAGGCTCCAGGGATCGCGCCAGAAGGCCGAGCGGAACACCAGCATGCGGGCGGCGAGTTCGAAGACGAAGATCGCCAACATGATCTGATCTAGAACGTGAAGGATGTGTCCGTAGCTCGCCATCACCGTTTTCGAGGTTTCGAGGCCGAGCGTGATGGCGTTCAAAACGATGACGGCGATGATCGCCTTCTCGAAGCGGGGATCAGTGACCAGGCGGGCGAGGCGCGGGAAAGAGCTGGCGGCGACAACGTCACTGATGGGGGCGCTTTGATTGGCCGTCACGGGGAGCTCTCGGTTGCCTCGACAGAAAAGCGCCGGCCACAGGGGACCGGCGCTGGCGATTTGGGCATCGATGTGCAAGCGTTCAAGGCGAGCGGCCGGATCGTCCTAGCCAAAATTTCGATCAATCCTTGGCGCGCTCGACGTAAGTGCCGTCGGCCGTCATGACGATGACGCGGATGCCGCTTTCGATATGCGGCGGGACCATGATTCGCGCGCCGTTCTCGAGCTTGGCAGTCTTGTAGGATGACGACGCCGTTTGACCGCGCACGACCGGTTCGGCCTCGACGATCTGGAGCGTTACCTTGGCGGGAAGCTCGATGGCGACGGGGGTGCCTTCAAAGAGCTGAACCGAGCAGCTCATGTTCTCTTGCAGCCACTGGGCCTGTTCGCCGATCAAGTCTTTGGAGATCGAGATCTGCTCGAAGGTTTCCGGCTCCATGAAGTTGAAGCCCATATCGTCTTCGTAGAGGTAATTGTAGTTCTTCTCGTCAAGGAACGCGCGCTCGACGCTTTCGGTCGTGCGGTAGCTTTTGACGATCTTCACGCCGTCGGAGATGCGGCGCATGTCGATGTGGGTCGTCGGCGTGCCCTTGCCTGGGCGGATGCTTTCGGCCTTCATGACCGTGCACAGGGCGCCGTCGATATCGAGCACGTTGCCTTTGCGCACTTCGCTTGCGATCACTTTAACCACGGATAGTCTCCAGTCTATTCAATGAGTTAGGGCCTTCGCGCGGCGCCTTCGGGCGCACACGAGCCGTCTCGGTTCGCGCGGACGGGCCAATCGAGTTGGCGCCTTTTAGCCGCTTTGCAATCTAAGGCCAAGGGACTTTGGGCGCGGCAGAGCCGGGCCGGTCACCCGTTCGACAATGCCGTATTCGGACAAGGCGTCGAGAATCCCGGAGCGGTCGGTTACCGAGATCGCGTGCGATTGACCGAAACCTAGCGGGATGTCGGCGCAGGCAAAACCTGGCGCAAGGGTGGTCAGGAGCTTGCGCATTTCCTTGGCCCGGCTCGCCTCGTCCAGCACGAAGTCCGAGAGGGCTGAGGTATCGGACCAGATGACGATGACTGCGGCTGCGGCCTTCAATTCGGCGAGGATGCGCGGGCGGAACAGTTCACCGGAATAAAGCCTGTAGTCCCACCAGACGTCGATGCCGCGCTGTTCGAGCCAACGGGCGAGGACTTTGGCGATGGCGCGGTCCTTGCGCGCGTATGAAATGAAGACGCGTTGCCTGGGGTTGGTGCTCGGCATCTGTGCCGCTTGAGGCAAGGCTGCCGGGCGCTGGCGTAGAATGGCCTCGACCGGTACGCGGCGTTCGTGGCGCGTGGTTACGGCACGGCGCATGGCGTCGGTGCTCAGGCGGGCCGCCCTTTCGATGAGATCTTTTGGTTTGCGAGCCATTTTGCGCTTCACGCGATCGGCTTCAAACGGAAGTGTTCAAACATCAAGTTGATCGCGAGGGCGCCGAGCTCTTGGGCCGTCATTCGTTTGGCGGCTGCCGTGTCGGCGAAAAGCTGCTTTGCGTCCTCGGACAGGTATACGACGACGGCTTTCTTGCCGCGCCGCGACTTCGGTTGCTGGGAGGCGGATTGAGATGTGGCTGCGGGCTGGTAGGCTGTGGTGCGGCCGTTCTGGCGGCGTGAGGACGCGGCGCGACGCATCGCCTCGGCACTTTTTCTGGCGTGCTCGTCAAGGCGCTGGGCTGCTTCGGGCGAGAGCTTGCGTTTGGCTTTCGTCATACGGTCTCCCGTTTGCGGGCGCGTTCGATACGGCGATCGTGCTTCAACAATTCATCGAGCAGCTGGTCGACGATGTCGGCGGCGCGCTTGTTGCCGCCTTTTTCAGTGATGCCTTTGCCAGATGACAGCGTGGTTGCGAAGGCCGACTGGTTCGGCAGTTGGGTGTCGAGCAGCGGCACGTCGTAGACGTCGCGGGCGAGGCGTACGATCTCGGCTTCCATCTTCTTGTCGCCGTTCGAGGCCGTGCGGACCACGACGGTGCGGCTGAGCTTCGAACTGTCCTGCAAGGCGTGGAGCGTTTCGTCGAGCGCCTGGACATCCAGGAACGACGACTTTGTCGGCACGATGATCATTTGTGCCGCGCTGTCGGCCCGAAGCGTCGTATTGTTGGTGGCGGCAGGGGTATCGATCAGCACGAGGTCGGTGCCGGACTGGCGGGCGCCTTCGATCATACCCTCGAGATCATACATCGAGCCGTGGACGATGGCAGGCGCCGGCGTGCGGACTTTGCGCTGGCGCAGTTCAGCCCATTTCTCGGCGGACCGAAGCGTGTCGAGATCGGCGACGGAGACGGCAAGCCCGCGTTCGATTGCGGCAACGGCAGTGTGGAGCAACAGCGTGGTCTTGCCGCTGCCGCCCTTTTGATTTCTGACCGTCCAGATACGCATCGTCACGCAACTCGCTCGGACACTTCGGGTGCTTACATCCGGTGTGCTTACATATGCTAGCACGTGTAAACACGCTTACATGCCGACATGCTTAGAATGTGGCGGCGGGTTTGACAAGCAAGTATGGGCGGCGTTAGGCGGAAGGTGTGCGCTACGGACCGAGACCAATGTCATGACCAGCGAGCCGTTCTGGAGACCCACGCGTCACGCCGACCGGCGGCCGCTGCTTGCTGCACGCGGCAAGATCAAGAGCACGATCCGGCTGTGGTTCGAGGCGCAAGGGTTTACCGAGGTCGAGACCGCGGCGTTGCAAATTTCGCCCGGGAACGAGACGCATCTGCATGCGTTCAGAACCGACTTCGTCACGGAGGCGGGGGCGCGGTCGCCGTATTACCTGCATACCTCGCCCGAGTTCGCGATGAAGAAATTGCTCGCGGCCGGCGAGACGAAGATCTTCAACTTCGCGCCGGTTTATCGCAATGGCGAACGGGGGCGGCTCCATGCGCCCGAGTTCACGATGCTCGAATGGTATCGGGTTGGGGAGCCCTACACAAAGCTGATGGAGGATTGCGCCAACATCGCGCGGATCGCGGCCGATGTGACGGGGCGCTGGGAGTGGTCGTGGCGCGAGCGGGCGTGCGATGTCCGCAAGTGGGATTGGACCACGCTGCATCAGGCGTTTTTTCAATTCGCGACCATTCAGCTCGATGACACTTTCGAGGGGGGCGCCGTCAATCTTGCTGCCATGAAGCGGGAGGCTGAACGGATCGGCATCCGTGTCGCCGAGGACGACACCTGGTCGGATCTTTTCAGCCGCATTCTCGCCGAGCGTATCGAGCCTTGGCTCGGCTCACACCGGATCGAGATGCTCTGCGAATATCCAACACACGAAGCGGCGCTGGCGCGACCGACGGCGCATGATCCGCGGGTTGCCGAACGGTTCGAGATGTACGTCTGCGGCGTCGAACTTGCCAATGCGTTCGGTGAGCTGACGGATGCGGGCGAGCAGCGGCGACGGTTCGAAGCCGAGATGGCGGAGAAAGAGCGGATCTACGGCCGGCGCTATCCGATCGACGAGGATTTTCTCGAGGCGCTTGCGACAATGCCAGCGGCGTCGGGCTGTGCGCTCGGGTTCGACCGGCTCGTCATGCTGGCGACGGGTGCTCCTGATGTCGCAGCGGTGCAGTGGACGCCGGTGATGTGACGGCAATCGGCAATCGGCAATCGTCGCCTTGCGAATTCCGCCGTGTGACCTTCCTCCTGCCACGAACTCATTGAATTCATTGGTTTCGCAAGCCGTGCCACAAGGCGGGAACGGCGGGCGTATTGGCGCGCTGGATTCGAGCGCGATGGCAATGGTTTCGCTCGTAGACCTCACATGTCTAGTGAGGTGAGGCGGCGGGCGAGACGAGGAAGTGGGCAAGCGATGCGACGTCCGGGCGAACTTCTGTCACGGCGGGATCTGATCAAGACGTTCGGGTTGTCGGCGCTGTTGATCCATCCGGTGCTGCGGTCGATGGCTTACGCGGCGGCGACGCCGTATGCCGACGCGCCGCGCTACATCATGTTCTTCAAGGGCGGGGCGTTCTATCCGAGCAAGACGAACCCGGCGTCCATCGACGATCTGGCGGGCACGCCCATTGCTCCCCTGCAACCGCATGCCAAGGACATCATCCTCTTCAAGAACATGAACATCCACGGCGGGTCGCCAAAGAGCGACGGCTATAAGGAAGAGCACGCTGCGGGGACGCTCGGGTGTACGACCGGCAACAGCTACAAGTATTTCAAGAACGACAGCTACTTCGCCTACACCGACAACGAGTCCATCGATGTGCGGATCGCGAACCACTACAAGTCGCGCAAGGATCTCGCCGATGTGCCGCTTGCGAGCCTGCATATCGCTGCAGGTGCGCACTCGGATGCCGATCAGGTAGGGATCGGCACGCGCTTCATTTCGTTCAGGGCCAGGCAGCCGGGCGATACGCGCTATGGCAATGCGATCGAACCGATCCAGGACTCCGGCCAAGTTTACGACATGCTGATGCGGGCGGCGGCAACGGCATGTGCGGCCAAGTCCAACCAACCGGGCCGCGACACGGCGAATATGAGTGCGGCGTTGGCGCGGCGAGCGGCCGTGGTCGATTTTCTGGTGGACGATATCAAGGACGCAAAGCGGCGTTACGGCATGGACACCGAGCATGCGCGCAAGCTCGACGGCATGCTGGAGGCCTGGAGCGATAGCGAGCAGGCGGCGCGGCGGCAGTCGGTGGCGGCGAAGGAGCCTTCGGCAAAGGCGGCGAAATCTTCAACGGCATGCACGGCCATGGCGCGGCCTAACGGTAACGGGGCGAACAAGCAGAGCCTCGACGTGCTCTCGCCGGTGCACGATCAGATGATCGATCTCATTCGCTTCGCGTTCGAACTCGATCTGACGCGGGTGGTCGCGTTCACGCTGTCGGGGGGATCGAGCGGGCAGACGTGGCCGAGCCGCGGCGTGCATCAGGCGCATCATCAGCTCGAGCATAGCGGCAACGTCGACGGTCTCGTGAAAATCGACACGTATTATGCCGAGAAGTTCGCGAAGCTGCTTTCTGCATTGAAGTCGGTCGATGACGGCGGCGGGCGGACGGCGGTCTACAACAGCTCGGTGTTTCTCGGCATGGAATGCTGGAGCAATTCGTCGAGCGGTCATTATCTCACGAACATTCCGTTCGTGTTCGCGGGGCAGGGTGGCGGGCGGTTCCAGACAGGCCGGATGATCAACGCCAGCGGCCGCAACAACAACGATGTGCATGTGTCGTGCCTCAACGCGGCCGGCATTTCGACGAAGACGTTCGGGCTCGCGAGCCTGTGCCAGGGACCGATCATTTGAGGGCCGGCATGACACTGATCAGGGCTATCAGTCGCGGCAGGATGGGCGGTGCGGTTGCCGCGCTCGCTTTGCTTTTGTTCGGTGCGTTGTCGTCTCGTGCCGACATGACGACGTCGCGCGCGGAGATGTCATATCTCGCCGCCAATCCGGAGCTTTACGCTCTCGCACGGCAGTATTTTCCGAGTGACGAGGCGGGGGTTCCGCCGAAGCGGTTGTTCCGGCTGACGCGCACGCAGATCGATATAACCGTCCGTTCGCTTTTTCCTTCGCTGAAGATTGCGCCGGTGACGTCGGTGATGGCGCGCGATCCGCTGCAGACCAATTACGAGTATGCGGAGGTCTTGTCGCTCAACGCCGCGAACCTCGGCGCGCTGTCGCGATGGATCGGCGAGATCGCGGCACAGGTGCGGAAAGACCCGAAGGCTGTCGCTGACTGTGACGCCGGGAACGGGGCCTGCTTGCGGGCTGCTGCCCGCAAGTTTGCAATCAAAGCATTTCGCGGTGATGTGACCGATGATCGCCTGAAAGCGATAGAATCTTTCTTTGCCGATGGCGTCGAGAAAGCCGGGCTGGCGCAAGCTGCGGGTGATTTGGTCGAGGCAGTGCTGAACTCGCCACGGTTTCTGTTTCGCGGCGAGATCGATACGGCTCAACAGGGGCGGCTGTCACCGGCGCAGCTGCTGCAATCGGTGAGCTATACGATCGCGGATGCACCGCCGGATGCGCTGTCGCTCGAGTCTTCGCGCGCCGATCAATATCTGCGGGATGGACGGGAAGCCGCGGCGACAATCCGGGCGCTGTCTCAGTCGCAGGCCGCGCGGGACAAGCTGGTGCGATTCTTCAAGGCTTGGCTGGAGATCCGCGAGCCACAGGATTTCACGATTTCGACCGACGTGTTTCCGGAGTTCAAGCCGGCTGTTGCCGAGGGCATGGTCAATGATGCCGAGCGATTTCTGCGCGCCAAACTGAGGAGCGAGGCTCCGTCGCTCAAGGAGATCACGCAAGCGGGCGAGGCCTTCGTGTCCGCGCCGCTGCAGGCGATCGTCGGGGCCAAGAGCGATGGGGCTAAAGCGGTTGCGCTCGATCCGGCGCAGCGGCTCGGCATCTTCTCGCAACCGGCGGTGCTCGCGTCGCATTCAGGGCCGACGAATTCGCGGCCAATCAAGCGCGGCGTGTTCTTCGTGCGCAAGGTGATGTGCATGGAGATGGGGCAACCGTCGAAAGAGGTCTTGAAGGCGATTGAAGAGACCTACCCGGCGCTCGCCACGACGGAGCGCGCGCGGATCGAGAGTGTGACGAAAGTGGAGGGATGCGCCGGGTGTCACAAGCTGATCGACCCGTTTGCTTTTGCGCTCGAGAATTACGATGCGCTCGGGCGCTGGCGGACGAAGGACAATGGGCACGCGATCGATGCGGCCGTGATGATCGACTTCCTTGATGAGGCGCCCGCGAAGGCCGGCGGGCCGGTCGATGCGCTTAAGGCGTTCACAAGTTCGGCGATGTTCAAGCAATGCTTCGTGCGGCAGCTGTTCCGCTACTACATGGGGCGGCAGGAGGAGCCGAGCGACGATCCGCTGCTGCGGCGGATGTTCCTGGAGTTTGCGGTCGGTGACCGGCAGGACATCCTGCAGATGGTCTATATGCTCGCGTCGTCCGACCGGATCGTGCGGCGGCAGTGACGTTGGAATGGCCCTCGGCGAGCCGTAGAGGGCCCGTGGGGCGCGTTTACCAATCGCGGATTGGTCAGGGTGCGGAAACGTGCTCGATGCCGCCAGCGGCGAAAACAGACGCGCGCAAAACGATTAACCGAGATGGCGCGAATTCCCGGCTGATGGCTCCCGGGCACACGGCCCGGGATGACAAAAGGCTATTCCGCTGCCTTGGCCTTCAGCAGGCCGACTTTGGCGAGGGCATTGTCGACCGCTTTCTTGGTCGCGTCGCTCAGAGGGGCAAGCGGCAGGCGGCACTCGGGTGAGCCGATCACGCCGAGGCGCCATGCGGCATACTTCACCGGGGCGGGGTTGGTTTCGACGAAGAGCGCATCGTGTAGCGGCATCAGGCGATCGTGCTGGGCCAAAGCTGACTTGAAGTCGCCTTTGGCGCAGGTGTTCTGGAAGTCGGCGCAGAGGCGCGGGGCGACGTTCGACGTCACCGAGATCGCGCCATGGCCGCCATGGGCCATGAAGCCGAGGGCGGTCGCGTCTTCGCCCGTGAGGGCGATGTAGCCGTCGCCGATCAACTGACGGTGCTGCGACTGGCGCGCCATGTTCGATGTCGCGTCCTTGATGCCGACGACATTCTTGAGCGCGCACATGCGGGCGAAGGTTTCGGCCGAAATGTCGACGATCGTGCGGCCCGGCACGTTGTAGACGATGATCGGGATGTCGACGGCGTCGGAGATCGCCTTGAAGTGGAGGTAGAGGCCTTCCTGCGTCGGTTTATTATAGTAGCCGGTCGAATGAAGAACGGCCGTTGCGCCGACGCTCTTGGCGAACGCGGTCAACTCGATGGCCTCTTCGGTCGAGTTCGAACCGGCGCCGGCGACGACGGGGACGCGACCGCGTGCGGTCTTCACGCACAGTTCGACGACGGCCTTGTGTTCATCGTGGCTCAACGTCGGGGTTTCGCCCGTGGTCCCGACTGGGACGAGGCCGTGGGTGCCTTCAGCAATCTGCCAGTCGACGAATTTCGCGAAGCCGGCGGCATCGACTTTGCCTTTGGCGAACGGCGTGATGAGCGCGGTGAGGGAGCCCTTCAATCCCAGGGCCTCATATCTGCTCGTTGCCATGCGAAAATGGGCTCCAGTGCCCCGGTGTGACTAGGCGACCGGCAAAGCCGGGCGCTTGGTTTGACGACGATGATGCCTTGAACGGCACGAGGTCAATTGCTAGCTTGTTGAAGTCCAACCCGTTTTTGGGCGAAGTTCGGCTGGCTGTCGAGACTCGGGCGACGCACTGGCAACAGTGGGAACGATAAGCGTTCGGGCGGATTGTCGCAAGGGCCGGGTCGCAGGACAGTCTATCGATGACGCCGGTGCATGATGAGCGGGACTGTCTGCGGCGGGTGATCGCCTCATTGGTACCCGATTTGGTTGATTCATTATCCTGTAGGGCGTCATGTACTGGCGTGGGTCGAGGTTGAGGGAGGTCGTAGTTCTGTCCGAGGTTGCGACATCGCTAGATGGATCTGGGCCAGATGGATCGGGGCCAGATCGGTCGGGGTCAGATCGATCGGGGGCGTCGATGGCCTCCGAAGAGGTTCCTGCGTCTGTTTCGCAGACGGACAACGCGATTGCTCAGTCGATTGCCACGGCAATGGGGAAAGACGGTGCTGCGGTATCGAGCGGCGAGGACAAAACGAGCGGCGCCCGCCGCGCGAGGCGCGGCCGGCGCTTTGGCCATTCGATCCGATTGTTCGGCGGCGGCGTCAACTTTCTGACCATGGCTGCCATGGGTCTCGGTGCCGCTGGTCTCGCCGGCGTGCTGCCTCCTGTTGGACCCGAGGTTCTGAAATCGACGGACGCGTCGCTGGCGATGCTTCCCTCGTCTACGCCGGCATCGAACCCGGCACCGGTCGTCGGCAATTCGGGGTCGTGGCCAGGCGATCGTGACAGTGCCGCGCCGGCATCGACGGCCGCCCGCGATGCGGCAGTGTCTGCGGATGCCCCGAAGCCGGTGAGCGCGCCAGCCACCATGGCTCCTCAGGCTATCTCGACCGACAGTCGCAAAACCGTTGCCGCCCAGGCCGATGTGACGAAGACGGCGCCGGCGAGCGAGGCGTCGAACGACGTTCCGGCGGTGCTTCGAAGCGAATCTGAAAGCATTGCACGGTTCGACCAGTTCATCGCGCCGGTCAGAGATATGGCGCCGTCAGTGGAGGACGCCGTGCGCATCCGCGATGCGTTCGCGTCGGGCGGCAACGTCGCTAAGATGCGGGAGCTGCGTTCGGAGATCACGGATCCGCTTGGCAAAAAGCTCGTCGAGTGGCAGCTGCTGCGCAATGGTGCCGGGTCGGCGCGCGAGATCAGGGCGTTTGCGGAGGCCAATCCGGACTGGCCGAACCGTGACCTGATGTTCCAGCGGGCCGAAGAACAACTGTTCGCATCCGGCGGTGCTGCCTCCGACATCAAGGGGTTCTTCAAGGGCGGCGAGCCCAAGACGTCGATGGGCGAGGCGGCTCTCGCATCGGCTTACCTGGTCGAAAACAACGAGGCCGAGGCGGCGAAGCTGGCTTCGAAGGTCTGGCGCGAGGGCGATATTCCTTCGTCGCTCGAAACGGGCTTCATTGAACGGTTCGGCAAGCTGCTGAAGGAAGCCGATCACAAGTGGCGTCTCGATCGCTTTCTTGCCGACGATGGGCGCTACGACACGGAACGGCGCGACCGAGCGGCGGTGATCCGGCGTGTGATCCCCTTCCTGTCGCCGGCCGAGCAGGCCAAGGCACAAGCGCGGCTCGCGGTGTTCATGCGGACGGCGGACGCGGACAAGTTGCTCGGTGCGCTGCCGGCCGACGCCGCGACGCAACCGGTGGCCGATTGGGGATTGGCACTGCAGCTGTCGCAATGGCACCGTAGGGCTGGCCGGGTGAAGGATGCCGCCGCGATCCTGAAGGATGCACCGGTCGAGACGGACAAGATCGTCAGTCCTGACGACTGGTGGGAAGAGCGCCGCGTCACGGCGTACGAACTACTCAAGACCGGCGACTACGAGACGGCGTACGAAATCGTGCGCGCGCCGGGTGAGCTATCGGTCAATCCGCGCAAGGACGCGACGTTCCTCGCCGGCTGGATCGCGCTCAAACACCTCGGTAAGGCCGACGAGGCGATCAAACACTTCCGGGAGTTGGAGGCGGCGGCAGACGGGCCGCTCAGCCGCGGCAAAGCCGGGTTCTGGCTCGCGCGCGCTTACGAGCGGCTGGGACAGAAAGACAAGGCCGCGGAAGCGCTGGCCTTTGCCGCCAAGAATTCCGACACGTTTTACGGCATGATGGCGCAGCAGATGATCGAACCGGGGCGCAGCCGGATCACGATCTCGCCGCCGCGTTCGCCGTCCGAGCAAGAGGGGCAGGCCTTCGTCGAGCGCGATGCGGTCAAGGCTGTCGTGCTGGCACGGAAGTCGGGCGTCGACCAGAACATCACGCGCGTGTTCCTGACGCACCTTCGCAACACCGCGAAGACGGAGCCCGAGCTTGCACTGCTTGCGCATCTTGCCGAGGCGCTGGGCGACACACAGATGGCGGTTCGCATCGGCAAGTCGGGGATCGCGCGGGGCATGAACCTCGTCACGTATGCTTATCCGCTGCATGCGATGCCGCTTTACCAACCGCTGCGGCCGCCGCCCGAACAGGCGGTGCTGCTCGGCGTCGCGCGGCAGGAGAGCGAGTTCAACACGGCGACGACATCGGGCGCGGGTGCTCGCGGTTTGCTGCAGGTCATGCCGGTGACGGCGCAGCACGTCTGCAAGGACTACAAGATCAAGTGCGAGATCGACCGCTTGGGGCGCGACCCCGCCTACAATCTAATGATGGCGTCGGCCTACATCGGCGACCGGATGGATGAGTTCAACGGTTCGTATGTTCTCACGCTCGCCGGATACAACGCGGGACCGGGGCGGACGCGGCAGTGGATCCGCGAGTTCGGCGATCCGCGCGATCCGGCCGTCGATCCGATCGACTGGGTGCATCGCATTCCGTTCGAGGAGACGCGCGAGTACGTGCTCAAGGTGTTGTCAAACATCCAGATGTATCGCGCGCGGCTCGGCGATGAAGCGAATGCACTTAAGCTTGCGAGCGATTTGCGCCGCACCGGCAATCTGAAGCGGGCGGCTGCGGCGGCGGGTTCGAATTGACCCCTGCTTCGGTCTTTGCGCTCGTCTTTATTGTTCTTGGGTTCGTTCAAGCGATCAACGCTCTGCGCCTTTGGCGCAAGTCACTCCGCACAGGCATGGTCGTCAGTAGGTCGGCTACTTTTGCGCGTGACTCCAGACCTTATGCGTTCTGGTTCGCCCTGGTTTTCCACGCCCTCCTAGCAGCATTTCTAATCGGGTCTGGCGGTAGTTTGCTTCTACACAACGTCATGCGGTGATGGGCCGGTGTCACGCCGCTGGAGGCGGCGGGAGCGTCTTCTCGAATAGACCGACGCCGGGGCGGCGCATGATCAGCACCAGCAACGCGCCGGCGATGAAGCCGCCGACGTGGGCGGTGAAGGCGACGCGGCTCGGCGGTGCAAAGAGCAGCATGCCGATCTGGCTCGCGAGCCAGAGGCCGAGGAACACTGCCGCTGTCAGCTTCAACGGGATGACGCGCAAGGCGAGCACCCAGATGTGGACGCGGGGATAGAGCAAAAGATAGGCGCCGATGATGCCTGACACGGCGCCCGAAGCGCCGATCAGCGGTAAGCCGGACGAGGGCAGGGCGATCGCATGGAACAGCCCCGCCGCCATGCCGCAGAGGATGTAGAAGAGCAGGAACCGCGCGTGGCCGAGCGCGTCCTCGACGTTGTCACCGAACACCCACAGGAACATCATGTTGGTGGCGAGGTGGAGAATGTCGCCGTGCAGGAAGTTGAATGTCAGCAGCGTCGCGACTTCGGGGACGGCGACCTTGTCGTAGGGGCCGGTGCCACCGCCGACGAATCCACCGGCGAAGACTTCACGCGGAATGAGCGCAAAGCTCGCGGCGATTTCCTGGCCGGTCGCCGTGAATTGCAGCCAGAACACCAGCACGTTGATCAGGATCAGCGAGATCGTGACGTGCTGGAATTTGATATGGCGGAGTTGATTGATGTCGCGGACGGGGATGAACACGGTGTCTTGACCCCTCGATCGATGAAGACCGTCGGTTGGGTTAGGCCGCAGGCCGTAACCCAACATTTTCCGCGCTTGCTCAACAATGTTGGGTTACGCGCTGTGCGCTAACCCAACCTACGCTACCTGCCCCATCCGGTTTACTTACGTCACATCTACTCTGCTGCCGGTGCCATTTCGTGAGTGCGGCCGGCGGCCTCCTTCTTGAGG
>JAPXTA010000006.1:0-66460 GCA_033812735.1 Hyphomicrobiaceae bacterium
GGTGGGAGGTGAGGGGATCGAACCCCCGACATCTTCGGTGTAAACGAAGCGCTCTACCGCTGAGCTAACCTCCCGGTACCCCCGCCTCTAGCTGACACGTGCCGACCTGTAAAGCGAAAGGCCGCCCCGTCGACCGAGGCGGCCTCCTAGCGCTGACCGTCAGCTCACTTGAACTTCTTCAGGTAGGCGAGCACGTCCTTGCGGTCCTGCTCATCCTTGAGACCTGCGAAAGCCATCTTATTGCCAGGCATGAACGCGCGCGGATCCTCAATGTACTTGAGGAACGTAGCTTCGTCCCAAGTCACGTTGGAGTTCTTGTTGGCATCCGAATACGCGAAGCCCGCGATGGTGCCGGACTTGCGGCCGAGCAGACCATTGAGAACCGGACCCACCTTGTTCTTGGCATCCGGGCCGACGTCATGGCAGGCGCGGCATTTCTTGAATACGTCTTCGCCGGCCTCCGCGTTGCCATCTTGGGCCAGGGCGACATGGGATGATACGACAACGGCGATCATCGACGTCAGTAGTTTGACTGCAGGCTTCATTGCGCTCTCCGAGTGCGGCCGATCCACCGCTGCGTAGATGGGGGCGCCGGGCTCCAAGGTCCAGGCGACGATTTGCAGCAGCAGGGAGTATACGAGAGATCAGGCTCTTCGGGCCACTTTGGCCTCGACCGTGCCAACTCCTGCCGCGCGCTGCGGCTTTGTGGAGCTTGTCGGCTTCAAGCCGAGCTTTCCGAGATCGACCCCGCGGTCCCAATACCTGTCCGCATTGTATACTTCGGATAGGAATTCGATCAGGGCATTGACTTTCGTCGGCATGAAATCGCGGCATGGATAGACCGCGTAGATCGCGACGGCATCGGCGCCCCGGTATTCCGGCAGGACGACTTGCAGGTCGCCACGCTGGAGTTCCGGTCCGATATCCCAGATCGAGCGTAGTCCTAGGCCGAGGCCTGATACGATCGCATCGCGGATCAGTTCCGCCGAGTTCGAGCGGATATTGCCTTTGACGCGGATCTGGTGCTGCCCATCCGGGCCCTGTAGCCGCCAGAAGTCCTGTGCGCCCGCTGACAGGCAATTATGAAAATCAAGGTCCGCCAGTGATTTAGGGGCGCCGCCAGCTTTCTCCAGATACTTCGGCGAAGCGACGATCACACGGCTGTCCTGAGCCAGCTTCTTCTGTACGAGCGAGGAATCCTGCAACTCGCCGATTCTGATCGCCACGTCGAACCCGCGCGAGATAATATCGACGTAGTCGTCCGTCAGGTACATATCGAGCTCGATCTCAGGGTATTTCCCAAGGAAATCCATCAGATACGGAGCGACGTGCAGCCGGCAGAACGTCGTGGGCGCGGTCACCTTGAGAAGCCCGCGGGCCCGTGTGTTCCGCCGCGAAACGAAGTCCTCCGCCTCTTCCACGAGATTGAGAATATCGACAACCCGCTTGTAGTAACCTTCGCCCGTCTCCGTGAGCGTGAGCTGGCGAGTCGTACGCTGGAACAGTCGGGCACCGACCTGCTCCTCGAGAAGGCTAATACGCTTGGAGACGACGGCCGGTGACAACCCCATCTCTCGCCCAGCAGCGGACATGTTGCCGGTGCGCGCAACGCGTGCAAAAATGTCTAGGTCGGTGATCGCGGTCACTTTAGTCCCCAATTACCCTGATGACGCCACCCTTGCTCCAAAAGGACCAAGGACTTTCAACGAATAGGAATTGCGTCATCGAACGGCAGTAGTGTGTCTCGATTTCGTCGTTTTCGAAACGGATCTTCTCTGAAATGGCGAAGAGGTCCAATCGAAGCGACTCGTTAAGTTAACTTGATCTGACGGCAGATCAACTGCGGAGTTGCCCTTTGTCGACAATCGCTCTTCCTGCGCCGGATGCCCGGGTACTCGCCCGTCGCGACGTCATTGTCAAAGACCTGGTCAGAGTGCTGGGAGCAGACCGTGTGGTCGCGGACGAGGACGGCCGCCGCGCCTACGAAACGGACGCGCTGACGGCATATCGGGAAATGCCGCTGGCCGTGGTTCTTCCGCGGTCGACCGGCGAAGTTTCAGCCGCGCTTCGCTATTGCTACGAGAACAACATCAAAGTCGTACCGAGGGCTGCTGGAACGTCATTGGTTGGCGGCGCGCTGCCGTCGGCAGATTCGATCGTCATCGCCATCAGCAAGATGAACCGTGTCATCGAGACTGATTTCGCCAACCGCACCGCGGTGGTTGAAGCCGGCATCACCAATGTGGCCGTAACGGCGGCTGTTGCCAAAGAGGGCTTCTTTTACGCGCCCGACCCATCGAGCCAGCTGGCCAGCACGATCGCCGGCAACATTGCCATGAATTCGGGCGGCGCTCACTGTTTGAAGTACGGCGTTACGACCAACAATATCCTCGGCGTCAAAATCGTCTTGATGACCGGCGAAGTCATCGAGATCGGCGGCAAGTATCTCGACAGCGGCTCGTATGATCTTCTTGGCCTCATCTGCGGTTCGGAAGGCCAATTCGGCATCGTCACCGAGGCGACGGTGCGGATCATCAAGGCGGCCGAAGGCGCGCGCCCCATGCTCATGGGGTTTTCATCGAGTGAGGTCGCAGGCCAAGCCGTCGCAGCCGTTATTGCTGCGGGCATCATTCCCGTGGCGATCGAGTTCATGGACAAACCCGCGATCCAGATCTGCGAGGATTTCGCCAAGGCCGGCTACCCGCGGGATGTCGAGGCTCTGCTCATCATCGAAGTCGAAGGCTCGCCGCAGGAAATCGACGAAGCGCTGACCCGTATCCAGGAAATCACCAAACCCTTCGAATCGAAATCGATTCTTATCAGCTCCTCGCCCGAACAGAGTGCGAAGATCTGGAAGGGCCGCAAGAGTGCATTCGGCGCTGTGGGCCGGCTCGCGGACTATTATTGCATGGATGGCACCATCCCACTCGGCCGCCTGCCCGAGATGCTCAAATCGATCGGCGCCATAAGTGCAGGTTACGGCCTGCGCGTGGCCAACATCTTCCATGCCGGCGACGGCAACTTGCATCCGCTGATCCTCTACAACGCAAACGACCCGGAGGAATCGGTCCGTGCCGAGCACGCAGGCGCCGACATCCTCAAGAAATGCGTCGAGCTTGGTGGCTGCCTAACTGGCGAGCATGGGGTCGGCATCGAGAAGCGCGATCTCATGCGCGTGCAGTTCACCGATGGCGATCTCGCGCTGCAGATGCGCATCAAGACGGCGTTCGATCCGAAATGGCTCCTCAATCCAGCCAAGGTGTTCCCGCTGGACGGCCGCGAAGCTGCCGACGCACCGGAGAGCGTAGAGCCTCGCGCGGCCTGAGGATGGCGGCCGAAACGCCGACGCAACAGATTGTTTCCGTGACACACCAGCGATACGGTCGCGATGTGCTCCGGCGTCGATGACGGGACTTTGAAAATGCTACTGCAACAATCGATGCGCCCATCGTTCGACCAGGATGCGTCGTTGATCTTGCGTGAGGCGAGCGCGAACGGCATCGGCGTCGAGATCGTGGGCGGCGGGTCCAAGCGTGGTATCGGCCGCCCGAGCAGCGCGACGCACATGCTCTCCACGGCAATGATGCGCGGCATCACCCTCTATGAGCCGAACGAACTCGTGATGAGCGCGCGCGCCGGCACGCCGTTGTCCGACGTTGCGGCGCAACTCGCCCGCAACAACCAGATGCTTGCATTCGAACCGGCAGAGTATGCGGGTGTCCTCGGTACCGACGCACAAAACGCGACGATCGGCAGCATATTTGCGATGAACGCATCGGGCTCCCGTCGCATCACCGCTGGCGCGGCGCGGGATCATCTGCTCGGCGTTCGCGGCATCACCGGCGCGGGTAACGAGTTCAAATCCGGCGGCCGCGTCATGAAGAATGTCACCGGCTACGATCTTGTGAAGGGCGTGGCGGGCAGCTGGGGCACGCTGGCGCTCATCACCGAGGTGACCTTTAAAGTCATGCCTGTACCAGCGGCCACATCGACCATCGTGTTGCTCGGCCTCAGCGATGAGATCGCCATCGAGGTTCTATGCGCTGCCATGGGCACGCCGTTCGAGGTCTCCGGTGCCATCCACTTGCAACTGCCGCTCGCCGTCTGTCTCGATCACACCGGCTTGCGCTCGCAAGGCAAAGCGATCACCGCGATACGCCTCGAAGCGGCGTCCGCCAACTCCGTCGTCTATCGCCGCGACAAGTTGGCTGAACTCTTGCGGCCCTATGGCCGCATCCACGATCTCGATAGCGACAACTCGATCAATTTCTGGGACGAGATGCGGCGCCTCGGCTTCTTCAGCCAGACCACAGCGCAAGTGTGGCGTATCTCCGTAGCGCCCACAGACGGTCCAAAGGTCGTCGCCGCACTGGGCCGCTACATGGAATGCAACGCCTTCTACGACTGGTCGGGCGGCCTCGTATGGGTTGAAGCCTCGCCAACCGCCGATGCCGGTGCGGCCGACGTTCGCCGTGTCGTCGCACACTACGGCGGCCACGCGACCTTGATACGTGCTGACGCGAATGTGCGGGCCGGCGTCGAAGTCTTCCAGCCGTTGGAGCCCGGTGTCCTAGCGCTGACCAAACGCCTTAAAGCGACGTTTGACCCGGCCGGTATCCTCAATCCAGGGCGCATGTCCACGGCGTTCTGATCGCGTCCGACTGAACAGACTCTCGAGACACCACGCACGGCAACCGGCAGGTCCCGAAATGCAGACGAACTTCACGACCGAGCAGCTCGCCGATCCGCGAACCGCCGAGATCGACAAGATTTTGCGCCGCTGCGTCCATTGCGGCCTTTGCACGGCGACATGCTCGACATACGTCCTGCTCGGTGATGAGCGCGACAGCCCGCGCGGGCGCATATACCTGATGAAAGACATGTTCGAGGGCGGCAAGGACGCCAGCGATGAAGTGAAATACCACGTCGACCGCTGCCTCTCTTGCCTCTCGTGCATGACCACGTGCCCTGGCGGCGTCGACTACATGCACCTCGTCGACTTCGCCCGCGCGCACATCGAAGAAACAGGCAACCGCACTTGGAAAGAAAAGCGGCTGCGGGACCTCCTCGCCGCCGTGATTCCCTACCCGGATCGCTTCCGGCTCGCTCTGAAGCTCGTGCCGCTCGGGGCACCGTTTAAGGGTCTGTTCCAGCGCATCGGGCTCAAGGAACTTGCAGCGATGCTCGATCTCGCGCCAAGGACAGCAATCGGCCGTGCCGCAAAGTATGCCGGACCTGGCACCGCGGCGACCCATGGCGAGAGGAAGCGCCGCGTCATCATGCTGGCCGGATGCGCCCAGCAGGTGCTGCGGCCGGAAATCAACGACGCAACAATCCGCGTGCTCGCGCGCAGCGGTGTCGACGTCGAAGTCGCGCCCGGTGCCGGCTGTTGCGGTGCCCTTGTGCATCATATGGGGCGCGAGCAAGCAGCCGTCGAGATGGCGAAAGCGAACATCGATGCTTGGCTGCGCGTGATGGACAAGGGGCCGGTAGATGCGGTGATCGTAAACGCCTCTGGTTGCGGAACGACCGTGAAGGACTATGGCCACCTTCTGGCGCGCGACGTGGACTACGCGGCGAAGGCCAAGCGTATATCCGATCTTACCCGCGACGTGACTGAGTTCATGTCCGACTACGACATGGGCCCGCCGAAGCGCTGGTCGAGCTTGCGGATCGCCTATCACTCGGCCTGTTCGATGCAGCACGGCCAGCGCATCACCGACGAGCCGAAGGCGCTTTTGCGCAAGGCAGGATTCACCGTCGTCGAAGTACCGGAGGGACATATCTGCTGCGGGTCTGCCGGCACCTACAACATCCTTCAGCCGGATCTCGCCAAGCAACTACGCGATCGTAAGGTCGCAAATATCAAGAGCGTCCGTCCCGACATCATCGCGGCCGGCAATATCGGCTGCATCACGCAGATCGCACAGGGCACCGAAACGCCGATCGTGCATACCGTGGAACTGATCGATTGGGCCTACGGCGGTCCCGTTCCGCGCGGTCTTGAAGGTTTTGCGCGTCTGGTGACGGATGTACCCGGACCAAGCGTGGCCGCTGCCAACTGAGCGCCTGCTGCCCGCGGCTCACCATTTAAGGCCGTGGTCGCGGCCTGTCGGCATTCCCCGCGATCAGACCAAAAGCCAGCTTGGCACGGCGTCCGCCAAGTGCCACCGATTGCGCACGAAGTCGCCATGCTTGTTGCCGATTGATCGAGCGCAAATGGCCTGATTGCTCAACGTGATCAATACAGTTTATCGGATCGGAGGAGCGCGTGCGCATTGCCTTCTTAGCGGACATCCACGCGAACTTCGAAGCGCTCACCGCATGCCTCGCTGATATCGCGAGCCAGAAGGTCGATCGGCTCGTCTTTCTGGGCGATGTCGTTGGCTATGGTGCCGATCCAAAGGCATGTCTCGACATCGTTCGCGAAAAGTGCGGCACCGGCGCCCTGGTCGTTCGCGGCAACCACGACGAGGCGATGGGCATCTCCGCATTCAAGGCGAGCGATGTCGCAGCAAAGGCACTTGCCTGGACGCAAACCCGGCTGTCCGCCGATGACCGCGCTTGGCTCGCCAACATTCCGATGGAAATCAATGAGGGCAACCTGCTGTTCGTGCACGCGTCGGCCGCACGCTCTGCCACCTTCCCCTACATCCACGGTCTGCGCGATGCAGGTGAATCGCTGACGGCTACGAAGGCTTTCGTGACCCTTGTCGGTCACGTCCACGACCCCGCCCTCTATCATATCTCCGCGACGGGCAAGGTCATGGGCTTCATCCCTATCGTCAACACGGGCATTCCCTTGTCGCCGCAGCGGCGCTGGCTGGCCGTCATGGGCGCGGTCGGGCAGCCACGCGATGGCAACCCAGCCGCTGCTTACGGCATCCTCGACACCAAAACGAATGAGATTTTTTACAACCGCGTACCCTACGACGTCGAAGGCGCTGCCGCGAAAATTCGTGCCGCAGGCCTGCCCGACATTCTCTGGCAACGCCTATCGGCCGGCAGATAACGGAAATAGACGGAACGCATGGCAAAGGTTCATCTCGACGAAGGCAGCGTGATTGATGGGTTCACCATCGGGAAGCGCGTCCACAAAGGCGGCATGGCCGTCTTCTACGAGGTGTCGCATCCCGATCATGCGATTCCCATGCTCATGAAGGTGCCGATGCTGAACGAGGGCGAAGACCCCGCGGCGATCGTCGGTTTCGAGATGGAGCAGATGATCCTGCCGAAGCTCTCGGGCCGCCACGTTCCCCGCTTCATCGCGGCGGGAGATTTCGCGGTACAGCCGTATCTCGTCTACGAGCGGATTCCCGGCGAGACGCTTTACAAGCGCATCGAGAATCTGCCGATGGCGATCGAGGACGCGGCTGCGATCGGCGCCAAGGTCGCAACCGCACTCAACGACCTCCATCGTCAGAATGTCATCCACCTCGATATCAAGCCGTCGAACATCATCATTCGCGCCGGGAGTGGTGAAATCGTCTTGATCGACTACGGGCTGTCGCGCCATCTTCATCTGCCGGATTTGATGGCAGAGGAGTTTCGCCTCCCGTATGGTACGGCTCCTTATATGGCTCCCGAGCAGGTCTATGGCATCCGTAACGAACCGCGCAGCGACCTCTTTGCACTCGGCTGCATGCTGTACTTCTTTGTCACGGGACGCCGTCCGTTTGGCGACCCGCAATCGCTGAAAGGTCTGAAGAAGCGGCTGTGGTGGGACCCGACACCCCCGCGCGCGCTCAACAAGAATGTGCCGCCTTGGCTGCAAGAGATCATCTTGCGTTGCCTCGCCCCCAACCCCGACCACCGGTACCCGACGGCGGCACAACTCGCTTTCGATCTCTCGCACCCCGATCAGGTGGCGCTGAGCCCGCGCGCCGAAAAGTTGAAGCGGGACAAATGGTCCGAACGCGTCAAGCGCCGCTATCACCCGAACACCTACATTCCCGTCCCGCGACGTGATCGCGGCGAGGAATCGAACCTCTCCGCGGCGCCGATCGTCGCCGTCGCCATTGATCTGCAGGAGAGTCACGCCGATCTGCGGGCCGCGCTGTTCACGACGGTGCAGCGCGTGATGTCGACCGTGCCCGACGCGCGCCTAGCGTGCCTGAATGTTATGAAGACGAACCTTATCTCGATGGACCAGACGGTCGACGAGGAGGGGCGCAGCATTCACGTTCAGAAACTGGTGCAGTTGAAGGACTGGGCACGGCCGCTTGGTTTGCCGCAAGACCGTTTGAGCTATCACGTACTCGAAGCGACCGATGCAGGCGCCTCGATCCTCGACTACGTGAGGGCGAACCATGTCGACCACGTGGTTCTCGGGGCCCGCACGGACTCCCGCCTGCGCAATATCCTTGGCTCGGTATCGATTGAAATCGTCCAGAAAGCGCCGTGCACGGTCACGGTCGTTCGCAAACCGCGCGATTATGCCGGAGAGATCGCCGCCGCGGTACCGGTTGCGGGCGACGTGAAACTCTAACCAAGCAGTGCCGCTCGCCTTCCCGTCGCGGGGCGTTCCGTTTAAACAGGCGGAATGACCAAGCATGAGACGCCCTGGCGCGCGACTGTTCTGACGCTCTTTCCGGACATGTTTCCGGGCCCTCTCGACGTGTCGATTGTAGGCACCGCCTTGAAGGACGGCCGTTGGGCGCTCGACACGCTCCAGATCCGAGACTTCGGCCTCGGCAAGCACCGGACAGTCGACGACACGCCGGCAGGCGGCGGCGCCGGCATGGTCATGCGGGCTGACGTGATCGCGTCGGCCGTGGACGCAGCACGTCAGCGCACCGGCGATCTGCCGGCCATCTACCTTTCGCCCCGCGGCAATCCGTTGACACAAGCGCGCGTTCGCAAGCTCGCTGCCGGACCCGGCGTCCTATTGCTTTGTGGCCGTTTCGAAGGTGTTGATCAGCGGGTGCTTGATGCACGCGGCCTCGAAGAGGTGTCCATCGGCGACTATGTGCTATCGGGCGGCGAACTTGCCGCCATGGTGATGATAGACGCTTGTGTGCGTCTGCTGCCCGGCGTGCTCGGCGCGAGCGAGAGCCTATCCGAGGAAAGCTTCGAGAACGGACTGCTCGAGTATCCCCAGTATACGCGCCCGCGCGAGTGGGAGGGCCGCACGATCCCCGATGTATTGCTCAACGGTGATCATTCTAAGATCGCGGCTTGGCGGCGTTCGGAAGCTGAAAGTCTGACCCGCGCGCGCCGCCCGGATCTATTGCCTCGCAAGACCTGACGTCTCACTTGTCTGACACCAAGCCTGCTTCTACCGTCAGATTATATGGATCGGACGGCGGCTTCACGAGATCGACCGCCATGCGAATGGCAACGCTGACAACCAGCAATCCGAGCAGAAGGCGCAATTGCTCCGCCTTCAGTCGATTGCCCAGGATGACCCCGATTTGCGCGCCGATCACGCCACCTAAGATCAGCGGCGCAGCCAGCATGGCGTCAACAGTCTGATTCTGCGTCGCCTGCATGATCGTCGTAATCGCCGTGATGAAGATGATCTGAAACGCCGAGGTGCCCATCGCGAGCCGCGTCGGCAGCCGGATCATGTAGATCAAGGCCGGAATGAGCAGGAACCCGCCGCCGATACCCATGATCGCCGTGAGCAGGCCGACGAACGCGCCGATGACGAACGGCGGAACCGCACTGGCGTAGAGCTTTGAGGTCCGAAAGCGCAGTTTGAAAGGCAGGCGCTGCAACACCGAATGGTCGCCCGTGCGCTTCTTTGCTACGGCACCGGCCGATGCACCGCGAATGGCGCGCGTAGATTCGATCAGCATCAGCGAGCCGACCACGCCAAGCATGATCACGTAGGTGGCAGCGATGAAGAAATCCAGTTGGCCCAACGCTTTCAGCAGTTGTTGGAGCCGGATGCCGAGCGTCGAACCGAGAATGCCGCCGGCGATCAGCACAGTCCCCATCTTCACGTCGACATTCTTACGCTGCCAATGCGAAAGCGCGCCCGAGATCGATGACGCAACGACCTGCGCCGCGCCGGTGCCGACCGCGACAGGCGGTGGTACCCCGAGAAAGATCAGCAGTGGTGTCAGTATGAAGCCGCCGCCGATGCCGAATAGCCCCGCCAACACACCGACCGACAGCCCCATGCCCAACAGGAGCACCAGGTCCAGCGACAATCCCGCAATCGGCAGATAGAGAGGCAAATGCCGACATCCTTTTCAAACGGTCTGCTTGTGAATCCAGTACCCCCCCTGGAGCGCCCGTTCAACCGGTTCGTCCGAGGCCAATTGATTGAGGCCGTGCCCCGCGTCATGCTTGACACTTGATGGCTCTGAAAAAAGGCAAGCGAGGGACGGCATGCTGAAAGATCCACCACTTCTAAAAATGCGTCGATCCTGGCAACGTCTGGAGCCGAACTTGCTCGAGCGGTTGAGGGGCGTGCAGACCGGCCATCTCGTCGATGCGATGGTCGGGCGCGGTGCACTCGACGCCGAGATAAAGCCGATCGATCCCGCAAACGCCCATTTCGTTGGCTCTGCGCTGACGTGTGAACCCTTCGCGGACGACAATCTTGCGATACTTGCAGCTGTGGCGCGCGCCGAGCCGGGCGACGTGCTGATCGTCGCAGCAGATGCCTTCAGGGGGACCGCCGTCGTCGGCGACAATGTTTGTCTGATGGCGAAGAATGCCGGAGTGCGAGCGATTGTGGTCGATGGAATGGTCCGCGATCTCGACGGCATCGTCGCTGCCGGCGTGCCGGTTCATGCGCGCGGTGTGACGCCGAACAGTTGCGTCAGGAACGGCCCCGGCCGGGTCGGCTTTCCAGTCGTCGTCGGCGGTCGTCACGTTGCGCCGGGCGACTTGGTCGTGGGCGATCGCGATGGTGTCGTAACGGTACCCGCAGGTGATGCCGCCCGCATCGCCGATCTGCTGGACGAGATCCGCCGTGCCGAAGCCGAGGTGCAGGCAAAGATCCGCACTGGCATCAAGACACTCGACGCCGTCGAGGCACTACTCGCATCCAAAAAAGTCGAATGGTTCGACTGAGCGTCAGGCGGCCGGAACGAGTTCCGCCTCGAGCGCCGCTTTCCCGCGGATCATGTCGGATGCCTTGTCTGCAAGCATCAACGTCGCGGCGTTGAGGTTGGCTGAAAGCATTGTCGGCATGATCGACGCATCGACGACCCGAAGCCCTTTGATGCCATGCACGCGCAACTGATCGTCGACCACGGCCACGGGATCAGTGGCCGGCCCCATGCGGCATGTGCCCGACGGATGGAACGTCGTCGTTCCGCGTTCTTTGGCGCAGGCAAGTAACTCGTCGTCTGTGTTGACGTTCGGCCCGGGATAGGCCTCCCGGTCGAAGTAGGGCTCCAACGGCTTGGTCCGCAGAAGTTTGCGCGCGAGCTTCATGCCGGCGAGAAGCACCCGGCGGTCGCTTTCGAGCGCCAGATAATTCGGATTGATGGACGGCGCTTCGAAGGGGTCCGCCGAGCGCAGTCGTACATACCCCTTGCTATCGGGCCGCTGCTGCCAGGCGGCGACGGTCATGCCCGGTTCGCGTTCGAGCTGGCCCTGCACGCCTTCCAGATAACTTGCCGGCGTGAAGGTCAGCTGAAGATCGGAGTATTGAACCGCCGGGTCAGACCGCCAGAAGCAATAGACGACGGTCGGCGCGAGCGCGAGGATGCTCGGGCGGCCGAGTGTCCAGTTGGCGACTTCCTGAAGGAACTTGATGCCGCGAACGCGCTCGTTGATGGTATCGACGTTCTTGACCCGGGCGGCAAAGCGCGGCGCATAGTGATCGCGCAGGTTTTCGCCGACGCCGGCGAGGGCGTGGCGAACGGGGATACCAAGCGATTGCAGCAGTGGCGCAGGGCCGATACCCGACAATTGCATCAGCTGCGGCGAGTTGAACGAACCGCCTGCCAGGATAACTTCGCGATTGGCCGTCACGACCCGCTCGTCGCCGCCCCGGCCGCCGATCGCATAGCGAACCCCGGTGACCTGCTTGCCCTGCATGGTCAGTTCCATCGCGTGCGCATGCGTGCGCACCGTCAGGTTCTTGCGCTTCATCGCAGGCTTCAGGAACGCTTTGGCAGAACTCACGCGCAGACCCTTGTGGATGGTCCGTTGCGTGTAGTTGATGCCTTCTTGCTTGATCCCGTTGTAGTCGGTGTTCCGGGGAATGCCGAGTTCGCCCGCGCCTTTGATGAACGCCTCGGTCAAAGGATGTGTCCAGTCGATGTCGGTGACGGGAAGATTGCCCTCACGCCCACGCAGGTTGTCGGTGTCCTCACCAAGCCTGCGTTCGATCCGTTTGAAGTAGGGCAGGCAGTCGGCATATCCCCAGCCGCGATTGCCTTGTTGCGCCCACGTGTCGAAATCCATCCGCTGGCCACGGTTGAAGACGTTGCCGTTGATCGATGACGAGCCGCCGAGCGTCTTGCCTCGTGGCGCCAGGATCTTACGCCCGCCGGTCCACTCGCTCGCCTCCATCTCGTAGAGCCAGTTCACCCGCTTGTCGTAGAACGTCTTGATGAACCCGGCGGGTATATGGATGTAGGGATGCCAGTCGCTGGGGCCTGCCTCCAGCACAAGTACGCTCGTGCTTGGATCCTCGCTGAGGCGATTGGCGAGCACGCAGCCGGCGGAGCCTGCACCGACGATGATGTAGTCGAAGGTTTCCACGACTGGCGTTTCCCCGGATCATTGTGCTTGCCAGTCGATTAGCCGCCAAATCCGCCGGACGCAATCCGCCGTAGCGCATGCCCGGCGTGACGGGCTGAATACGCTCAATCGAGCGCCCATCGCCGCACCGGCAGCTTGGCCCCCTCGCTCGTGAGCAATGCCTCGAGCGCGGCACGTTTGCACAGGCCGCTCTGGGTATCGGTGAGCCGGATGACCGACCCTGCATTGAGCGAGGCGAGCTGCAGGGCTCGAGAAACGTCGCCATCACCGATCGAGAACGCCGAATACGTGGACACGAACGCGTCTCCTGCACCAGCGGTGCCCGCGACGGGGCCGCGCCGCGGCGGGCAATAGTAGAGATAGCCGCCAGTGCCTGCGTAGGCGCCCTGGCCGCCATCTGTGACGATGACCTGCCGGAAGCCGAAGGCCGCCATCGCCGCAAAAAAGCGTGCCGCAGAGATCTCGAAGCCGCCGCCCGTGAAACCGCGCTTCAAGACACGCGGGACCTCGTCGAAGCCACTGCCATCGAGTGCAGGACCGCCCTCTCCGTGACGCGAGACGATCGCTGGCACCAGTGCCTCAGCCTCCGTCCGGTTGACGGAGATGGTGTCGATATCAGGCGCAAGACGAAGAAACTCGGCGGTCTTGAGCGACAGCTGCCGGATGCCGGGATTGACGACCACTCGTGCTTTCTCGGCTTTGGCATGTGCGACGATGGCCGGAAAGCATTCGGCCGACTTGTTCGACAAACTTGCGACGTGGACGAGATCGACGGCGAACGCATCTCCTTTTAGGTCCGCTTCTTCGAGGAGCGTGTTGGCGCCTCGGAATGCAAAGACGGCCGCGTTTCGATCATGCGAAGAGATCAGCACGGACGCCCCGGTCGGCGCTCGGCCGTCCCTAAGAGCGTAGCGGGATGAAACGCCTTCGTCGGCAAGCCGCCGCAGGATCTGCTCTGCTCTGGCATCCTGTCCGAGCTTCACGAGCGCCGACGTGTCGCAGCCAAGCCGGGCATAGCTGACGGCCGTGTTGATGGCGCCGCCGCCACAATGCGTCGAGATGGTCTCCGCTTCGACCTTCTTGCCCTCTTCAAGCAGCAAAAAGGACGTCTCCGCATTGCGCATCGTCATCCGCTCGACCCGGTCGCTCGGAATGATCGCGATCGAATCGATCATCGCACTGCCGATTGTGAGAACTTTCACGTCGTCTTGGCCTTTCCGCCGGTTTGCCGTTCCTTTAGCTCATTCACCGCCCTCTTGCATCCCGGTTTGCAGCCGTTGCCCGGATCAGCTTCAATGGCCGCGTCATTGGAAGGAGAACGCCATGAGCAGCGAGAAGATCGATCCGCCGGCAGCGAAGGACGAATGGCACGCGGCGAAGCTCGATTTCGCCACCGACATGTCCTACGGCGATTATCTCCAGCTCGACACCATCCTCGCAGCGCAACGTCCGCTCTCCCCAGACCGGAACGAACTGCTGTTCATCATCCAGCATCAAACCAGCGAACTCTGGATGAAGCTCATTCTGCACGAACTCGACCGCGCTATCGAGGCGGTACGCGCCGACGCGCTGCCGCCGGCATTCAAGATGCTGGCGCGCGTGTCGCGAATATTGGAACAGCTCGTGAAGGCCTGGGATGTGCTCGCGACAATGACGCCGCCGGAATACAGTGCGATCCGCCCCTCGCTCGGCCGCTCATCCGGTTTTCAATCTTTCCAGTATCGCGCGATCGAATTCCGCCTCGGCAATAAGAACCGTGCCATGCTCAATCCGCACAAGCACAATCCGGCGCGCCTGCGCGAAGTCGAAGCTGCGTTCGCCGCGCCGTCACTCTACGACGAGGCGATCGCGCTGCTGGCGCGGCGTGGTTTCGATATTCCCGAGACAGTACTCAATCGCGATCGCGGCGTGCCGACGGCACTCGATGCGCACGTGGAGGCTGCCTGGACCAAGGTCTACAAGGAGCCAGAGACGTACTGGGAACTCTATGAACTCGCCGAGGAACTGGTCGACCTCGAGGACGCCTTCAGGCTCTGGCGGTTCCGTCATGTGACGACGGTCGAGCGCATCATTGGCTTCAAACGCGGCACCGGCGGAACAGACGGCGTAGGTTACCTGCGCAAGATGCTCGACGTCGTACTGTTCCCGGAACTCTGGCGCGTTCGCACGGCCATGTAGTTCAGCGCTTCTTGCGCACCTTGGCGGACTTCGCAGCAGCCGCGCGCCGGGACACGCCGAGCGCGCGCTGTGCCCATGCCACGAGTTCGTCCGGTTCATCGAGCAGGCGATCGGGCGCGCGCCGGTGCGACGTCAAGACGCGGCGGCCCTCCTTGGTGTCGTAGCTGAAGGGATCGCACCCCTCGGCTGCAAACGTCGCCGCCGTTGTCTCGTCTGACTTGAGGTGCAGCACATCGTCGAGAACCAGCGCGAGCACTTGTCCCTCGGCATAAATAGCCGCGCCGCTGAACATCCGTCGTGTCGTTATGTGTCCGAGTGGGGTGAGCATCTCGGCAATCGTCTCGAGAAACGCGGGCGAAGCGGCCATGCGATGATCGTCGCCTCTACTAGAGCGGAAGCTTGACCGAAACGAGCAGTCCGCCAAGCACGCTCTGGTCGAGTTCGATCGTGCCGCCGTGACCGCGAACGATGTCGCGCGCAATCGCCATCCCGAGCCCCGAGTTCCCCTGATCCTGATTGCGCGCGTGGTCAATGCGGTAGAAGGGTTTGAACACATTCTCGCGCTCGTCCGGTGGAATGCCGGGGCCATCGTCTTCGATCTGAATCTCGAGTGAGTAGCGATCGACGAGTGCGCGAATGACAACCTTGTCGCCGAACCGTGCGGCGTTGGAGACCAGATTGAGGATGGCCCGCTTCAGCGCCTGCCGCTTGACCGGCAGCACAAGGTTCCGCCGCCGCTTCGGCAATTCGAGTGTGACCTCGGCGTCGAAGTATTCCGCATCGTCGCGGATCTCTTCGAGCAACTCGTCCATGTTGGTCGGCGCTGACGTTTCGCCGCCATCGCCGCGCGCGAAAGCGAGATAGTCGTCGAGCATATGCTGCATTTCGTTGATGTCGGCGCGCATCGCCTTGGTGTCCTCGTCGCGCGCGAGCAATGCGAGTTCGAGCTTGAATCGTGTCAGAACGGTCTTGAGGTCGTGGCTGACGCCCGCCAGCATATGGGTGCGTTGCTCGACGTGATGCGTGATGCGGTCGCCCATTTCAAGCAGCGCCGTCGCCGCCTGCCGCACCTCGCGCGCGCCGCGCGGCTTGAAATCATCCGGCATGCCGCGCCCTTTGCCGAAGCTATCGGCAGCTTCTGCGAGCTTGAGGATCGGCCGGATCTGATTGCGCAACAGAATGATCGCGACAGTCAGCAGCACGACCGAGGTGCCGACCATCCAAACCAGGAAGATGTGGCTGTTCGACGCGTAGAGCTGGTTGCGCGGCGCGACGATCCTGAGTACCGCATCCTCGGCCTTGACGCGAATTTCGACGTGACCCGATCGGCCCTCCGTATCGATCCAGAATGGCTTGCGCACGTGCATCCGGATTTGATCGGAAAGCTTGCGCTCCAGAATACCGAAAAACGGACGCGGCTGCGTCGCCGGAAGATCGCCGTCCGGAAGGATCTGCAGCGACGTGAGACCGAGTCGGTTCTGCGCCAATTCGACCAGTCGCGAGTAATCGGTGTCCCAAGTGTAGGTTTCGTAAAGTTCCGTCAGAGCGCCGATATCGCGCGCGGTCGCCTCCGAATACCGTTCCGTCACTTGCGACCAGTGCCGCTCCATGAAGGTGAAAGCAACGACGCTTTCGAGCATCACGATGGGGGCGATGATGATGAGCAGCGCGCGTGCATAGAGACCCTTCGGCAGAAGATCGCCGACGAAGGACGCAAAGCGCGCCCATGTCATTCGGATGAAGGCTCGCAAACGTCTCGGCAGTCGCTTCAGCGGTGAATCGAGCCGGTCGAGCGCAGCGACGTCGGGCGAGCCGCGCGGCGGCGTTCGCTCCCTGTCGCTGTTGTCGGCCGAAATCGCCACGCTTCAAAAGCCTCAATCGGTATAGAGGATGTATCCCTTGCCGCGGACGGTCTGGAGATAGATCGGGTTTGACGGATCAGTCTCGATCTTGCGCCGAAGACGGTTGATTTGCACGTCGATGGCGCGTTCGCTGCCGGTCGTGTCGTCGCTGGCGAGTTCGTGCCGCGCGACCGGGTGGCCGGCACGTTGTGCGAAGATGCGCATGAGATCACGCTCGCGTTCGGTGAGCTTGATCGTCTCTTCGCCGCGCTTCAACTCACCACGGCCAAGCGAAAACGAGAAATCGCCCATTTTGACTTCGTCGCGGACAGCCGCCCCGCCGCGTGAACGCCGCATGATATTCTGCAGACGCAGCACGAGTTCGCGCGGCTCGAAGGGTTTGGTGATGTACTCGTCGACCCCGATTTCTAGCCCCTTGATGCGGTCGCTCGTCTCCGCTCGCGCCGTCAGCATGCAGATCGGGACGCTCGAAATGTCCTTGAGGCTCTTGGCGAGCGAGAGCCCATCTTCGCCCGGCATCATGACGTCGAGGATGACGAGGTCGAAGGCAAGTCCACGCATCGATGCGCGCGCATTCGCAGCATCTGCCGCTGACGTCACCCGAAATCCGTTGTCGACCAGATAGCGGCTCAAAAGATCGCGGATGCGCTGGTCGTCATCGACGACGAGGACGTGCGGCGCGTTGTCTGGCAAAGGGTCTGCCCGCCGTTGCGGCGATGACTGCGGCGCGGCCGGCGGCTTGGCGGTGTGGCTATGCTGGCCCTGACTCACGATTGTGTCCCCCGTTGCCTGAGATCGAAGCGGTCACAAGGGACCCAATCCCTGCGATCGGGTCCTTTTGACGGCAGCCTCGATGAGGGCGTCAACCTCCCCGCGGTCGTTCTCGCCGATCATGGCGAAAAGAAAGCGCCTGAGCCCTTCCTCTGTGGGAAGGTCCCCGGCACCGGCCGCATCGTGACCTGCCGGGTGGACGGCGGCAAGCGCCTTGGCGATCCGCTCCATTTGCCGTCCGGCGAGCAGCCTGATCAGCTCCCGCCCCTTGTCGGTCGGATAGAGAAGGCGCTCGCGCCTGTCGTCCGAGCCGGGGCGGCTGTCGATCCAATGGTCGTCGATGAGCGGCTTGAGGACCCGCGCCAGACTTTGCTTCGTGATCTTCAGGATGGCGAGCAGGTCGGTCACGCGGATGCCGGGATGCCGAACCACGAAGTGAAGCGCACGATGCTGCGCCCGGCCAAGGCCGTACTCTGCGAGGATCGCATCTGGCTCACCGGTGAAGTCACGGTAGGCGAAGAAAAACAGCTCGACGAGCCGGATGAGATCGTCATCGGACGGTCGAGCCATCCCCTCGGCGGGGGACTGCCGTGCAGCGGGTCCGGAAATTATGTCAGCCATGTTGACATAATTTGCTCCGGTTGTCAGTGTCTGGCAAGCAATTATCGATGACATCTGCTGCTCTCATAGGCATCGCGGACGCTTTTCGGGCGTAGGCGGTGCCGATCGAGGCGGCCTGACCGGAGACGGGAACATGACCAAGCTGCCGTTCGCCATCCATCGCAACGAAAGCCCGCTGCCGGTCGCCGAGCGTCAGAAGATCGTGGCCGATCCGGGCTTTGGGAAGGCGTTTACGGATCATATGGCGGTCATCCGCTACAGCGAAGGCAAGGGCTGGCACAGCGCCGAAATCACCGCCCGCAAACCATTGTTGCTGGACCCGGCCGCTGCCGTTCTGCACTACGCTCAGGAAATCTTCGAAGGCCTCAAGGCCTACAAACTGGCGGACGGTAGCATGGCAATGTTCCGCCCTGACGCCAACGCGCGCCGGTTCCAACAGTCAGCGCGCCGTCTCTCGATGCCCGAATTGCCGGCCGAGTTGTTCGTCGAGTCGATCGAGAAGGTCGTCGACATCGACCGCGATTGGTTCCCGACCGTAGAAGGTGGCTCGCTCTATATCCGCCCCTTCATGTTCGCAAACGAGGTCTTCCTCGGCGTACGCCCCGCCCACGAGTATCTCTATCTCGTCATCCTGTCGCCGGTCGGTGGCTACTTCAAAGGTGGCGCGCCTGCTGTCTCGATCTTCGTCTCGCAGAACTACACGCGCGCGGCACCGGGCGGTACGGGTGCAGCCAAGTGCGGCGGCAACTACGCCTCAAGTCTCGTCGCCCAGGCCGAAGCATCCAAGCATGGCTGCGATCAGGTCGTCTTTCTCGATGCCGCCGAGCACAAGTGGATCGAGGAACTGGGCGGAATGAATGTCTTCTTCGTCTTCGCCGACGGCACGCTGCAGACGCCACCGCTATCGGGCACGATCCTTCCCGGCATCACGCGCGAAAGCCTTATGACCCTCGCCCGGGCAGAGGGGCTGACCGTCAGGGAGGAACCCTACTCGATCGACCAGTGGAAGGCCGACGCGTCGAGCGGACGGGTGACTGAGTCGTTCGCGTGCGGCACCGCTGCCGTGGTCACCCCGATCGGCCGCGTTGTCGCCGCCGACGGCGAGTTCAAGATTGGCGCAGGCGGTCCAGGACAGGTCACCTCGAAAATCAAGCAGAAGCTCGTCGACATCCAGCGCGGAGTCGCGCCCGATCCTCACGGTTGGGTCCACAAGATCGGTTGATCGAGCAGAGCTCGCAGAAGCAAAAAGGGCGGCCACTGGCCGCCCTTTTTTTACACACCGCACCGTGTACCGTCCGTCGGTCGGCACGAAACCGGCGCTCAGTACTTCCGGATCAGCCCGACAAGCTTGCCTTGGATATCGACTTGATCAGGCCCAAAAATCCGCGTCTCGTATTTCGGGTTGGCCGCCTCTAGCGCGACGGACGCACCCTTCTTGCGCAACCGCTTGAGTGTCGCCTCTTCCCTTTCAACGAGCGCAACGACGATATCGCCGTTGTTTGCCGAGGACTGCCGCTTGATGATGACGATGTCGCCTTCGTGAATACCGGCGTCGATCATCGAATCGCCCTTCACTTCGAGCGCGAAGTGCTCGCCGGGCCCGAGTAGATCGGGCGGGCAGGGAATATCGCTGGCGTGATTCTGGATGGCGCTAATCGGAACCCCCGCAGCGATCCGGCCCATCAGCGGCACGCCGATGACGTTATGATCGAAGGATGAGCCGAGCGGCGTAAGTTGCTGCGGTCCGGCGGGCGATGGCTTGCCGCCGCCACCTTCGATGACGGACGGCTGGAAACCACCGCCATACCTGCCATTCCCTGAATCGCTCATGCCCGGTGGTGACTGGATCGACCCCGGGCCAGCTGAAGCTTCGGGCATCTTAATGATCTCAAGCGCCCGCGCCCGATGCGGCAGGCGGCGGATGAAACCGCGTTCCTCGAGAGCTGTTATGAGGCGATGGATCCCAGATTTCGACTTGAGATCGAGTGCTTCCTTCATTTCGTCGAACGACGGCGGCACCCCTGTCTCCTGCAGCCGCGCATGGATCAGCATCAGCAAGTCTTTTTGCTTCTGGGTGAGCATTCGATCGTCCCTCTGCACGACGGCTGCGCCAAGCAGCAGCGCCGGATTTCCTGTTTTGTTTACGGTCCGAGCCGCCAAATCTGCACAAAGCAGGAACAATATACGAATATTAGCCGGCACAAGCAACCAGAATCTCTACAACTAGAACTCCAGTGGCAGGACCGTCACACTTTCACCGGCAGGCACCGCAGCGGCATTGATTGGCCGCACAATCAGGCAATCGGCATCGGCGAGAGGGGTGAGCAGCGAGGAATCCTGCGAGCGAACCGGCGTCGCGGTCACCGTGCCGTCGGCAGCACGTCCGAGTTTGCCGCGCATGTAGTGGGCGCGCGGTCCGTTGCGCTCGAGTTCCACTGTTGTGGCGGCGGTGGTCGTCTGCGCGTCGGCTCGTTGAAGCCCGAGCAAGGCCCGTATGAGCGGAACGAGAAAAATGCGCGTGCAGATGAGCGAAGACACGGGATTGCCCGGCAGGCCGATCACGCGCTGATCGCCGAGCCGCCCGAACATCAGCGGCTTGCCCGGCCGCATCGCAATTTTCCAGAACGCCAGCGAAAGTCCCATTTCGGCAAGAACCGGCCCGACCAGATCATGGTCGCCGACCGATGCGCCACCGATGGTGACGATGATATCGGCGTCACGAGCTCGCTCGAGATGTGCTTTGAGATCTTCCCGGTTGTCGCGCGCAATGCCGAGAAAGCGCGGCGCGCCGCCGGCTTGGCGTACCATCGCCGCGATGCCCAAGGGATTGGAGCAGACGATCTGATCCTCGCGTGGCGCCTCGCCCGGCAAAACCAACTCGTCGCCGGTCGCAAGAAGCGCAACGACGGGTCGCCGGCGGACCGGCAGTGACGCATACCCTGCGGCAGCGGCGAGCGTGATCGTTCGTGCGTTGAGAACGCGGCCGGCGTCGACGAGGACATCACCCGCAGCAAAGTCGCCCCCGAGCGGCCGCACATGCTCGCCATCCGGTGTGCCGTCCAACACGTGCACCAAATCGCCCTCGCGCTTGGTGTTCTCTTGAATGACGATGGCATCGGCAAGAGGTGGAAGCGGCGCCCCGGTGAAGATCCGAACGGCTTCGCCTGGTAGAACTGGTCTGTTGAACGCATGCCCAGCGGCCGCCTCGCCGATCACGCGTAGCGTTGCCGGAAGCGAGGCAACATCCAAGGCACGCACGGCGTAGCCATCCATCGCCGAAGCCGTAAATGGTGGCTGCGTCAGCTTCGACGGCAACGGTCTCGCCAACACGCGCTCCTGCGCATCGAACAGCGATACCTCCTCCACGTCCGAAATCGGCTCGACAGTTGCGAGTATGCGTTCAAGCGCGTCCTCGACCGTCAAAGCACCTTGCTTCGCAGCCGTCATGATCACCCTTCCACGCGCCAGTCGCCGCTCTTGCCGCCGGTTTTCTCGATCAGCCGGATATCCTCGATGCGCATGCCTTTCTCGGCAGCTTTCAGCATGTCGTAGATCGTGAGACAGGCTACCGACACCGCCGTCAGCGCCTCCATCTCGACACCAGTCCGGCCGTTGACGCGGACGGTCGCGGTAACCGTTATTCCGGGCGGCTGCGATTGAGGCGCGAGGTCGATCGTGACTTTCGTGATGGCGAGCGGGTGACAGAGCGGAATGAGGTCATGCGTCTTCTTGGCCGCCATGATGCCGGCAATGCGCGCCGTTGCGAGTACGTCGCCTTTCTTGGCGGTAGCAGCCGTTGCGAGGGCAAGCGTGCCGGCCGACATCGCAACAAAGCCGCGCGCGGTTGCCGTGCGTGATGTGACCTCTTTGCCGGAGACATCGACCATGTGCGCCTCGCCCTTGGCATCGAGGTGCGTGAGCTTCGAGGTTGGCTTCGTGGGCATGGGAGTTCCGGTCCCTGGCAAAGATCGTCTGATATACCCCGCCGCGCGCGCCTCGTCTCGTCCGTCTGCGCGCCTGTCTGCGGGCCGTCGGCATGGTTACCAGCCGCAGCCCCGGAAACGCACGATTGCGCAGGCTCTTGCCTCGCAGTGACCCACCGCCTACAACCCGCCACCATTGAAGAGGCCTAGGGTTTTACGGCCGTGACCGGCCAAGCAGGGGACTTCCGACATGTTCGAACTGACCGGCAAAACGGCACTCGTCACGGGCTCCACGGGCGGCATCGGCGGTGCCATCGCCCGCCAGTTCCACAAGCAAGGCGCGACAGTCGCGATCTCGGGCCGCCAGGTCGACAAGCTTGAGGCGCTGAAGGCAGAACTAGGCGAGCGCTGCGTGGTGGTTCCATGCGACCTTGCGAGCAAAGAGCAGGTCGCCAAACTGATCGACGAGGCCGTGAAGGCCCTCGGTGGCCGCCTTGATATCCTCGTCAACAATGCCGGCCTCACCAAGGACAACCTGTTCATGGTGATGAAGGACGAACAGTGGGACGACGTCATCGCCGTCAACTTGACCTCGACCTTCATGCTGATGCGCGCCGGCGCGCGTCACATGATGCGCTCCAAGACCGGCTATGGCCGCATTATCAATATCTCCTCCGTTTCGGGCATCATCGGCAACCCCGGCCAGGGCAACTACGCTGCCTCCAAGGCCGGCATGATCGGCATGACCAAGAGTCTTGCGCGCGAAGTCGGCTCGCGCGGCATCACCGCGAACTGCATTGCGCCGGGCTTCATCCAGACTGCCATGACGGACGTGCTCGACGAAAAGCTGACAGCCGAGATCAAAAAGAACATTCCGACGCAAACGTTTGGTAAGCCCGAGGATATCGCCTCGGCAGCCGTCTATCTGGCGAGCGTGGAAGCCAACTACATGACGGGGCAGACGCTGCATGTGAACGGCGGCATGGTGATGCCGTAACCACAGCAACTTTCCCCAAGTCTTGCAAACAGGGCCGCGGCAAACTCCGCGGCTCTTTTCATGTCACGGCTTGGAGACTCGAATGAATGACCCGGCAAAAGATCTGGCGGACCTACGGGCGCTCAACGCGCGCTTCATCCACAATTGGGTCACCCGCGATGTCGCATCGCACGATGCGATCACCCACCCCCGCTTCATCTGTCTAGGGTCTGCTGGCGGCTATACCGCCAAGCCCGCGTACTTGCGCTATTGGGCGACAGGGTTCGATCCCGAAGTCACCGTCTATTGGGACGTCAGGGACGAGCGGATCGACGTGTTTGGTGACGTTGCTTTGGTTCGGGCGACCAACAAACATATCGATCTGCGCGGCGACCAAGAAATCGTCGGCATGACTGCCTATACCGACACTTACCTTCGCGAGAATGGCCGCTGGCTATGTATCCAGGCACAACTGACGCCCGTCGCGGCCGCCAACTGGCCGAGCGATGACACGATCATCAGCCGCTATGTGCGTGGCGTCAAACAACTCCCGTGACTTACGACCAGAACCGGAGCGCGTCCTGACTGGCGTGGAGCTTCAGTCCGTAGGGGCTGAGCGTCTTGAAGCGCAGTTGCGACGTCCGGCAGGGCAGAAGTGGCGCCAGGACCGGATGGCCGCGGAAGACCTCGTCATGCACAGGATTGAGATAGGCGACGACGATCGGCCGCGGCGCGGCTGCGTGACAGGCCGCAATACGCTCGGCCACCGCGTTGATGACGGGCGGACCGAACGGGTTGAACAGAAAAACGACCAATGGCCCGCCTGGCAGGGGGAATTCGGCTGCATCGCCATGATGGACCGTCGCCTGCCTTGCGTGTGGATGCGCAGAAACGAACGCGCGGGCGGTGGCCGCAAGATCTGCGGCAAATTCGACGCCGAGAACCTTCCCGTACCCGTGATCCAGCGCCGACCGCAACGCACGGCCCTTGCCACAACCGAGATCGAGGAACGTCCAGTCGGCCTTGTTGGCTGGCAACGTCGCCTGAACCCAGTCGAGGACTCGCCACGGTGTCGCGAGGTAGTGCACGCCCGAATCCCGGTTGGCACTGTCGATGGCGAGATCCGAGAGTTCGTGCTTGCCGGCAGTGGGGTCTGCGCGCCCCCTTTCGAGCCACAGGTGTCCCCGCCGCAAAAGGGCGCCCTTGAGCCGCCGGCCGGTGTGAAGCATGGGCGATCGAACGCTGCCCGCGTTTTGCTTAGCCTTGAAATTCGTCGAAGTCATGGGATACCCCGGGATACCGCTACCATCGTCGCGTTACCGGCAAGAATGGTGCCAATCCGCACTCGCGAAGTCTGTTTTGTGCACGCCAGGCGCGAAGTTTCGGCGCGGTGGATCGGCAACCCAGGTGTTGGCAAGGGCGGGAAAAGTGTGTTACCGACCCCCCGATTGCGACGTGGAAACCGGAATATTCCCTTCCTTGCAAGGGTTGCGGAGAATCGGTCAAGGCCGTACTGGGTAGGTCCAGAGCGGGTTTCTGAGCCTCGTAGCAGATCGATTGAAACCCCAGGGGAGATGAGATGAGCGACGTCGCCAACCGCGTGAAGAAAATCGTTGTGGAACAGCTGGGTGTCGAGGCCGAGAAGGTCGTCGAAGCCGCCAGCTTCATCGACGATCTGGGCGCCGACAGCCTCGACACGGTCGAGCTGGTGATGGCGTTCGAAGAAGAATTCGGCTGCGAAATCCCCGATGACGCCGCCGAAAAGATCCAGACTGTCGGCGACGCCGTGAAGTTCTTGGAAAAGCACGCCAGCGCTGCTTAAGATCTGACGAGTTAGCGGCCCAGGTCGGAGCAGCCGGACGGCTAGCCCGCCTGGGCCGTTTGTTTATCGGTGATCCGCTTCCGTCCTGCGGGCGGCGTTGCTGCAACCAGCTGACAGTTCTTCGTGAGGGCCTATGCTTCGTCGTGTCGTCGTCACGGGTCTCGGAATGGTCACGCCATTGGGCTGTGGCGTTGAGCCGACCTGGAAAAATGTGCTCGCCAGCAAAAGCGGCGCGCGGCGCATCGAAGAATTCGAAGTCTCCGACCTCTCGGCCCAAATCGCCTGCTTCATCCCACGTGGATCGAAGATCGACGGCAAGTTCAATCCAGACGACTGGATGGAGCCGAAGGAAAGCCGCAAGGTCGATGATTTCATCGTCTACGGAATGGCCGCGGCCGAGGAGGCGATCGCCGATTCGGGCTGGAAGGCCGACACGCAAGAGCGCCAGGAGCGGACAGGTGTTCTCGTCGGCTCGGGCATCGGTGGCCTTGCCGGCATCGCGGAAACGGCTCTGCTGTTGAAGGAAAAGGGCCCGCGCCGCGTGAGCCCGTTCTTCGTGCCGGGGCGCCTGATCAACCTCGCCGGCGGGCAAATTTCAATTCGCCATGGCTTCAAGGGGCCGAACCACGCTGTCGTCACCGCCTGCTCGACCGGCGCCCATGCGATCGGCGACGCGGCACGGATTATCGCCCTCGACGATGCCGACGTGATGATTGCAGGCGGCGCTGAAAGCTCCGTTTGCCGGATCGGCATTGCAGGCTTCGCCGCGTGCCGAGCCCTCGCAACCAAATTCAACGACACGCCTGAAAAGGCGTCTCGCCCTTACGACAAAGACCGCGATGGCTTCGTAATGGGCGAAGGCGCCGGCATCGTCGTTCTCGAAGAGTACGAACACGCCAAGGCGCGCGGCGCCAAGATCTACGCCGAGATCATCGGCTATGGCATGTCTGGCGACGCCTACCACATCACCGCGCCGTCCGAGGACGGCGACGGCGCCTATCGCTGCATGCGGGCTGCTTTGAAGCGCGCAGGTCTCCAGGCGAGCGACATCGACTACGTCAACGCCCACGGCACCTCGACGATGGCCGACACCATCGAACTCGGCGCCGTCGAGCGGCTGTTCGGAAACGCCGCCGCAAAGTTGTCGATGTCCTCGACAAAATCGTCGATTGGTCACCTGCTCGGCGCGGCCGGTTCGGTCGAGGCGATTTTCTCGATCCTTGCCATGCGCGACCAGATCGCCCCGCCAACCCTCAACCTCGACAATCCCGACGTCGAAACCGCGATCGACCTCGTCCCGCATACCCCGCGCAAACGCGAGATCAATACGGTTCTGTCCAACTCGTTCGGTTTCGGTGGCACGAATGCATCGCTTGTCATGCGCCGCGCCTGACAGGGTTGGTCGCGACAGCCTTTCGCCATATTTCTGCGGCTTCGGTTAATGATGAAGCGGCCGTTCCGCTTCATAGCGACGCGGTCTTTCGCTCCCGAGTTGCGTTGACGGGCCGGGGGACCGCGGGCAGTGTCGAACGGCACGTCACCGGAGCGGCAAGGTGATGCGCCGGTTTGCAGACGAGCAAACCGAAGTGAGGGTTCAGCGTTATCAACCGTTCGAGGGGCTTGGGAACGGAGTGGCGTCCATCCGGACGCGGAGCATGCTATGAGTGATCTCGGGGCACCGGACCGCACCAGCCAAAAGCCCACGGCGCAAAACGTCGCGGCCGGGACCGCAGTGACGACGACCGTGCCGCTGCGTGGTGCTGGAACGCGTGTTGCGCCGAAGCGCGCGGCCAAGCGTCCCGCAAGCAAACCGCGGCGAGCAGAACCGAGGAAATTTGGCTACGTGCTGAAGCTCATCAACGGAACGCTGACGTTTCTGCTGGTGGTGTCGTTGGCCATCGGAGGCGGCCTGTGGCACGTCCACAGCTCACTCGACGCGCCAGGCCCCCTTGACCAAACGAAGATCGTCGCGGTGCCGAAGAACGACGGCACGCTCAATATCGCCGAACGCCTCGAGCGCGAAGGCGTCATCGCAAATCGCTACACCTTTCTGATTTCCTACTGGATGCTGGGCCGCCTTGCCGCTTGGAACAACGGCAAGCTGGTGCAACTCAAGGCCGGCGACTACGAGTTGAAACAGGCGGCGAGCCTGCGAGGCGTCATCGACACGCTCTCCGAGGGACGCACCGTTATGACGCGTGTGACCGTGCCGGAGGGGCTGACGAGCTTTCAAATCGTCGAACGTTTGAAGGCGGACCCCTCGCTCTCGGGCGACATCAAAGAAATTCCGCCCGAAGGCTCGCTCCTACCCGAGACCTATTCGATGCCGCGCGGTTCTTCCCGGCAACAAGTCATCGAGCTGATGCAAGCGGCGCAGAAGAAGCTCGTCGATCAACTCTGGCAAGAGCGACAGCAATCCCTGCCGGTCTCGACACCAGCCGAGGCGATTACGCTGGCATCCATCGTCGAAAAGGAAACCGGCAAGAACGACGAACGCGAGCGCGTTGCGGCCGTCTTCGTCAACCGCCTGCGCCAGAACATGCAGCTGCAGTCCGATCCGACAATTCTCTACGGCCTGTTTCTTGGCAAGGTGTCCTGGGGCAAGCCCATTCTGGCCTCGGAAATCCGCTCCAACACGGCTCACAACACCTACGTGATCAAAGGACTGCCGCCGACGCCGATCTGCAATCCCGGCCGTGCCGCCATCGAGGCGACGTTGAAGCCTGCCCAGACGAAGGAACTCTACTTCGTCGCCGATGGCAAAGGCGGCCACCTCTTTGCCGAAACGCTCAAGGACCACAACGCCAACGTCGCGCGCTGGCGTCAGATCGAGAAGGACATGCAGCAGCAGAAGCAGGCCTCACCCGCGGCCCAGCCCACCGTCCAGCCGACGACGCTCAATGCGAAGCAGCCCGCTGGTGCCGCAGCTGCCGCACCCGCCGCGCCCGCTAAAAAGAACTGATCAGGACTGCGCCGCCGCCAACTCAGCCTCGAACGCAGTCGTCCAGCGCTTCACTTGCGCCTCGAATTCAGTCCCGTCCCAGGCGCGGTGATCGCCCTTCGCATAAGCAACCGCATTGCGGTGGTAGTACATCGCGTTGACGCGGTTGGCGACGTAGTTGTTGCGTGTCGCGACGACCTTGGCGGGCGTCCCCATCACGATCGAATTGTCCGGGATGATTGTCCCTTCGCGCACGAACGCGTGGCCCGCAACGATCGAGTTCGCGCCGATGACAGCCCCGTCCATGATCGTCGCACCGATCGCGATCAGACAGTTGTCGCCGATCGTGCAGCCGTGCAGCACGACGCGATGCGTGATCGAGCAGTACGCGCCGATCGTGCACGGCGTCGTATAGCCGATGTGGACCATGACGTGGTCCTGCAGGTTCGTGAACGCGCCGATGGTGACGCCGGTATGCTCGGCCCTGATAACGCTATAGGGCCACAGCGATGCGCCCTCGCCGCAGGTCACATTGCCGAAGACGCGGGAGGTCGGATCGATATAGGCAGCGCGCGAAAGGTCCGGTTTCACTGTCATGGCGTTCGGTCTCACGTCGATTTGGACTTCGCGCCGGCTTTCTTTTTTGCCTTCGGCGACTCGTCGTGGCCGTGATGGTGGCCGTGCGCGTGATCATGGTCATGATCATGGGCGTGGTGGTGATGATCATGACCATGATCGTGGCTGTGGTCATGCCCGCAGCCGCAGGCGTCGTCCCCGTGATGGTGATGGTGGCCATGATCGTGATCATGGTGATGATCGTGGGCATGCCCATGATCATGCCCATGATCGTGCCCATGATCGTGCTTTGGAGCCTTGAGCGCAGCCGTGATGCGCTGTTCGACCCGTGAGGCTTGCTCGCGCGGGGAGGACTTGTCTTCGGTCGCCATCGCCATAATTTCTGCGGCGACGGTGATATCGTCGGGCCGGCCGAAGTAGTGCCGCCGCAAGCGGCCCGCGCGGTCGAAAATCAACAGCGATGGTGCACCCCGCATCTCGTAAGCCGCCATCGTCTGGGGGATGCCATCCTCGCCCGGAGCATCGATCCCGACCGGAAATGGCCAACGGTACTCCTTGAGGAAAACCTCGAGCGCCACTGGCGTCATGACGGCATGATGCTCGAACACCGTATGCAACCCGATGACGGCCACTTCCGCCGGATTGAACCGCTCGGCAAGCCGCTTCGCCTGCGGCAAACCATGCTCCAGGCAGCCGGGGCACAGCATCTGAAAGGTGATGAGAACGACGACGCGGCCCTTCAATTTTTCGAGCGTCAGCGGCTCCTTGGCATTGGGCCAGCCGATGGTCTGCAACTCTGGCGGATTTTCCGGATCGAACATGATCACTCGCAATTTTGTTGAAGGAGGAAGCTTAGACGCAATCCCCCGCCCGCACCACGGCCGAAAAGCCGATCAAAACAACAACTCGCGACTTGACAGAGGCGGCCTTAAGACGGCTTTGGAGGGCCTGATAATCGACCGAGTGGACTGAGCCAATGCCGAGCGCCATTACGCCTGCTGCTGCAAAGATGCGACTGATCGAGGTGATCCGCCGCCGCTCCTATGGCACGGGCGTCGAAATCAAGCTCGCCTCGGGCCGTACGTCGAACTTCTATTTCAATATGAAGCCGACGATGATGGACCCGGAGGGCGCGCACCTGCTCGCGTTGCTCATCGTCGAAGCGTTGCGCGGCGAGAAGGTCGACATGGTCGGCGGTCTCGAAATTGGCGCTGTACCGCTTGCCGCCGCGGTCGCCGCCGTCAGCTTTGCCGAGAACTATCCGCTGCCAGCGTTCTTCATCCGCAAGCAGCCGAAGGACCATGGTACCCAGAGCCTGGTCGAAGGCCTGCCCAAGGGGCACACCCTCGCCGGCAAGCGCGTCGTGATCCTCGAAGATGTGACCACGACGGGCGGCTCGGCGCTGAAGGCGATCGAAGTTGCAAAAGCTGAAGGCGCTGAAGTGCTCGGTGTCGTAACGCTCGTGGATCGCGACGAAGGCGCCTCCGATACCTTCAAAGCCGCGGGCATTCCCTTTACGGCGATCCTGACGGTGCACGATTTCCAGTAACGTCTGTACCGGCCGCACCATGGCCGTCCCTGCGATCGAGCGTGCGCGATCAGGCCGGGATCACGTCCTCACGACCCGTTTCGCCGCTTTTCGATGCGCGCGATCAGCTCCTCGACCTTCGGCAAAATGTCGGCGACGATCGCATCGACGCCCTTTGCGTTCGGGTGAATGCCGTCCGCCAGGTTGAGGCTGGCATTCATCGCGATCTTCTCGATGAAGAACGGATACAGCAACGCGCCGTACTTCGCTGCAAGATCCGGGAAGATGGAATCGAACTCTGACACATAAGACGGCGTCAGATTGCGCGGCGCCCTCATGCCGGCAATCAAAACCTCGGCCTTCTGAGACTTGAGCGTGGCGAGGATCTTATCGAGATTGGCGCGTGCCGCAGCCGGATCGAGCCCGCGCAGAGCATCGTTTGCCCCGAGCTCGACGATGACGCCGTCGGCGTCGGCCGGCACCGCCCAGGCGATCCGATCGAGGCCCGCCGCCGTAGTGTCGCCAGACACACCGGCGTTGATGACGTCGACTTTGTGCCCTTTCTCCGTCAGTGCTTTCTGCAACTTGGCGGGAAAAGCATCCGCCTCCGCCAGCATGTAGCCCGCGGTCAAGCTGTCGCCGAATGCCACGATTTTGATCGGTTTAGAGGGAGACGCGGCCATGAGATTGCCTGTAACAGCTCCGAGAACGCCATTGTAGAGGACGGCCAGGGCTACTACGTGCACGCCAATGCGCCGGAAACGGCAGTACCAGTTCGTTGTCACATTGCGCCTTTCATCCGCCCCGCACGTTGCTGAGCGGCAAGTAGATCGTTGAAGACATCTGCCATGATCGTGGCAGCCGCACGACCAGCCTTCGCGCCACCCGGCGCACCGACCAAAGGGACGCCACGTGGACGAAGCCGTAAATCTGGGGCCGGTGATCGAACTCGGCAAGGTGGCCCTGACTTTGGCCAGCCGCGCGGGCGCTGTCGATATCCTGCGCGAAGTGGATTTGAAAATTGCACCCGGTCAGTCGGTCGCCATCGTCGGCCCGAGCGGTTCGGGCAAGACGTCGCTGCTCATGATCATGACCGGGCTCGAACGCGCCACCGCCGGGCAAGTTCAAGTTGCCGGCCACGACTTCAGCCGCATGAACGAGGACCAGCTCGCCCTCGCGCGCGGGAAGGACATCGGCATCATTTTTCAGTCCTTCCATCTCGTCTCGACGATGACGGCGATCGAGAATGTCGCTTTACCCTTGGAACTCGCCGGTCGCGACGATGCCTTCGAAACGGCTGCGGCCATGCTGACCGAGGTCGGTCTCGGCCATCGCCTCGAACACCTGCCGGCGCAACTTTCAGGTGGCGAGCAGCAGCGCGTCGCCATCGCCCGCGCACTCGCGCCGAGCCCCAAGATTTTGTTCGCTGACGAACCGACTGGAAACCTAGATGCCTCGACCGGCGCGGCCGTCACCGAGCTCTTATTCGGCCTCCATCGCCGCCGTAAGACAACGCTCGTTCTCGTGACCCACGACCTCGAACTCGCCAAGCGCTGCGAACGCCGCGTCTCCATGCGCGATGGCAAGATCGTCGCCGACACCCGCGAGGTCGCAATCGCATGAGCCTTGCAGCCTCTTCACCCCTTCGCCCGTCTTCAATCCAGATGCCGCTCGTGTTGCGCCTCGCCTTGCGCGAGTTCCGCGGCGGCCTGAGTGGATTTTATGTGTTCATCGCCTGCATCGCGCTGGGCGTCGCCGTCATCGCCGGTGTCGGCGCGCTGGGTGATGCACTACGTTCGAGTTTCGAGCGCCAGGGCAGCGTACTGCTTGGCGGTGACGTCACGTTACATCGCCCTCACAAGCGCGCCGAGGCTGCGGAACGCGCCTGGATCGACGCTCAAGGTCGCGCCAGCGAGAGTGCAACGGTTCGGGCCATGTCTCGAACGGCCGACGGCAGCGAGCAGATCTTCGTCGAGGTCAAAAGCATCGATGCGGCGTATCCGCTCGCGGGTGAAATCAAGCTTTCCGGCGGCCTCAAGACGGCCGATCTGATGCGGGCCGGCGCCGTCGCCGTAGACCCGATTGTGCTCGAACGCCTGCGCTTGAAGGTCGGCGATCAGCTCCAACTCGGAACGCAGAACCTTCCGATCGCGGCGGTTATCGAGGCCGAACCCGACAAGATCGCAGACCGCCTGACGGTAGGCCCTCGCGTCCTTTTGCCGACCGCAGCACTCGAAAAGACGACGCTGATCGACGTCGGCAGTCTCGTGACGTGGCGCTATGCAGTGGTACTCGATCCGCAGAAGGGCAATGCGCCTGATGATCTCGTTCGCTTTGCCGACCGCGCGAAAACGGCGCTGCCCGAAGCAGGCTTCATTATCCGCGATCGCCGCGATCCCTCGCCCTCCGTCACGCGCACGCTCGACCGCCTTCGGCAGTTCCTGACGCTGTTGGGCCTGACCGCGCTGCTCGTCGGTGGCGTCGGCGTCGCCAATGCGGTCAACACCTACATCGACCGCCGCCGTCCCGTCATCGCGACGATGAAGGCATTAGGCGCCACCAGCAACGTGATCTTCGGCCTGCATCTGGCCCAGGTCATCATGATCGCACTGATCGGCATAGCCATCGGCGTGCTCATCGGCATGGTCGTGCCCTTGCTCGTGGCATCGGGCCTCGGCCCCGCGCTTCCGATCCAGGCCGATGTCGGTATCCGTCCGTTGAGCCTTCTGGCAGCCGGCCTGTACGGTCTCATGGTCGCGCTCGTTTTCACGCTCTGGCCGCTTGGCCGCGCCGAACTCGTGCGTGCCGGTGTGTTGTTTCGCGACGAAGCCGCCGGCGAACGCGTCTACCCGCGCAAGGCGATCATTGTCGCGACGGTTGTTCTCGCGCTGGCCCTGTTCGCACTGGCAATCATTGGTGCTGAAGCGAAGTGGCTTGCCGCTTACTTTTCCCTCGCAGTCGTCGCGGTTCTTGCGCTCTTCTACGGCCTCGGCATCGCGGTTGGTTGGGTGGCACGCCGCCTGCCGCGCGCGCGCCGTCCGGAACTGGCGATTGCCATCGGAAACATCAGCGCCGCGAACGGGCTCACCAGATCGGTCGTGCTGTCACTGGGAACCGGCCTGTCGCTTCTGACCGCCGTCGCCCTGGTGGATCGCTCCATCGTCGAAGAACTTTACGGCCGCGTTCCAGCGACCAGCCCAACCTACTTCGTCCTCGACGTCAAAAAGGCCGAACTTCCGGCATTTGAGAAGCTTGTGGCGACGCGATACCCGGGAACCGAACTCCACAGCGCGCCGATGCTGCGCGGCCGGATCGTCCGCGTGAACGACACGCCGACCGAACAGATCAAGCTGAAGCCTGAACATCAATGGGTACTGCGCGGCGACCGCGGCCTCTCCTACGCCGACGCTGTTCCCGAGGGATCGAAGGTCGTCGAGGGGGCGTGGTGGCCGGCCGGCTATGACGGCCCACCGCTGGTGTCATTCGAGGCCGAACTCGCCAAGGCCCTTGGCCTGAAGATCGGCGATAGCGTCACGGTCAATGTGCTTGGTCGCAACGTCACGGCAAAGCTCTCGAACACCCGTGAAGTGAAGTGGGAAAGCCTCGCCATCAACTTTGTGATGGTCTTCTCACCAAACACCTTGCGCAGCGCCCCGCATAACGTGCTGGCGACGTTGACCTTGCCGAAAGAGGCCTCGCTCGCCACTGACGCGGCACTCGCCCGCGACATTGGCCGCGAGTTTCCCTCCGCGTCCGCCATCCGTGTGAAAGACGCCATCAATCAGTTCAACGCCGTTTTCAGCCGCGTGATGGTCGCCGTCCGCGCCGCGGGCTCGATCACCCTCGTTGCCGGCGCACTCGTTCTGGCCGGTGCTCTCGCCACGGCACAGCGCCGGCGTGTCAAACAGGCGGTGATTCTCAAGGTTCTCGGAGCCACCCGGCGGCGAATTCTGACCGCTCATATGCTCGAGTACGGCCTTTTGGCTCTTGTCACCGCTTTGATCTCGGTTCTGATCGGGTCTCTCGCCGCCTTCGCGACGCTGAAAAGGGTCATGGACCTCGAGTTCGTGCTTTCGCTGCCCGCCATCGCGCAAGCGATCGGACTTGCGGTGATTCTCGTAGGCATTTTCGGAGGTTATGGGACCTGGCGCGTTCTACAGGCCCGCCCTGTCCCGCACCTGCGATCGGAATAAGCAATCACCCAAGCCCGATGGACGGATTTTTCAAATCTTTCCGCTGCTTGTCAGCCCACCGCCACTCAGGCACAGTGCTGCGAGTGGCTGGGTGCGAGCCTTGAAAACGCCCCCACGAGTGCCCATTGTAAGGGCCACTGGTTGCCGGGTGAGAGCCCGTCGGCAGTCTGAGCTTCACATAGGGCTGAGCTTCTTAGGGAAGGTCAAGAAGATGGCAGAATGGAATAACGGCATGGCGCAGCGCGGAGTGGCCACTGGAGCCGGTTCCGTCGCGTATGTCGACGAGGGACTGCGCGCCTACATGCTGCGCGTCTACAACTATATGGCAGGCGGCGTGTTGCTGTCGGCCATCACCGCTTATTTGACCGTGCAAGCGGCGACCGGTGGCGCCATAGGCGCAGCAGGCCGTCAGGCGCTGACGCCGTTCGGTCAAATGCTGTACACGAGCCCGCTCAAATGGGTCGTCATGTTCGCGCCGCTGGCATTCGTGTTCTTCCTGTCGTTCCGCGTCTACAAGATGAGCGTCGCAGCCGCGCAGCTGTCGTTCTGGCTGTTCGCCGCCGTCATGGGCGTGTCGCTGTCGTCGATCTTCCTGATCTTCAAGCTCGGGTCGATCGCTAACGTGTTCTTCGCGACGGCTGCGGGCTTCGGCGCCCTGAGCCTGTGGGGCTACACGACGAAGCGTGATCTGTCCGGTTGGGGCAACTTCCTCATCATGGGCGTGGTCGGCCTCATCGTGGTCTCCTTGGCGAACATCTTCCTCCAGTCGCCTGCCCTGCAGTTCGCCATCTCGGCGATCGCGGTTCTGGTGTTCGCTGGCCTGACGGCTTACGACACGCAGCAGATCAAGGACGGTTACTACGAAGTCGCGAACGATGCCGCTCTGGCTGCCAAGTCGGCGATCATGGGTGCGCTCAATCTCTACCTCGACTTCATCAACATGTTCACCTCGATGCTGAGCCTCTTCGGCGACCGCGAGTGAACTGATTGGACGAGCCGGTAACGGCTTCTGAGACGAGGGCCCCGCCGCAAGGCGGGGCCTTCTACATTTGCAACGCCGCTCGCCTGAAGAGGGTGGCTGTGCTATGGCCTCGCCGGAAAGGGGTGCTGCCGTGATGAGCAAACTCGAACGTTTTTTCGGCCTAAAGGGCGAAGCTAAGGTCCGTTACCTCGATGGCGAGTATCAGGTACTTGGCGCCGGCGATTTCGTACGCTGCGCCGTGACTGGCGAAGTCATCGCGCTGCCAGACTTGAAGTATTGGAGCGTCGAACGCCAGGAGGCCTACGTGGACGCGGCGGCGTCGCTGAAGCGGCATCTGGAACTCAAGGCCGAAGGCAAGGCCTGACGCTCACCGCCGCAACTGGCCGAACAATTGTGCCAGCCCTTGCGCGTAGTCGGAGAGCGGCGGAAACGTCATCGCCTGCCAATCCTCAGGCCCGACCCATCGGCAAGCCGCGTGTTCGTCGCTCAAGACGGGCTCGCCGCCCGTGTGCCGGCACACCCGCGCCATCAAAAACTGAAACACGCCGTCCGTCGGCCGCTGCCGCACCCAACTGACCGCCTCCGTACCGACCTCGATCCGAAACTGCGGGCCAAGTTCCTCTGCCATCTCACGCGCCAGAATCTCGCGATGCGCCAGCCGTTCCTCGCCGACGTCGATGCGGCCACCCGGAAGCTCCCAGAACCCCGTATCCGCCTCCTGCACCAGCAGCGCTTTGCCGTCGCCCACAATGAACGCCTTGAGGCTCACTTCGAACGTCTGAATCCGGCGCATGCCCCGACCGATCTTCTCCGGTGAATCTTGAGCGACACAAATCACGAAAACGCCCGGCAGCAAAGCGGCCGGGCGAATGTCAGAAGACGGACGGTGAGGGCAATTATTTCCTATTGAGCTGGCCCACGGCCAGATTGGTCAACTTGCTGTTCGCCGCTTTTTCCTGATCGAGAATTTGGCCGAGCATGTCGTGCGCCTCTTGATGGCCGAGTTCCCTGGCCCACTCTCGAAGGGTGCCGTAACGGGCGATCTCATAGTGCTCGATCGCTTGGCAGGCACCGAGCAAGGCAATGTCACGTGCTTTGTCGGACTTGGCTTCCTTGGCCAATCCGTCGGTCTCCTTGATCAGGCCTTCGATCGCGTCGCACTTTTCGCCGTTTGCCTTCACTCCGATGGACTTGAAGACCTGATCGAGCACTTTAACCTGATCTTTGGTCTCGGCATGATGCTCTTTCAGCGCCTTCTGCAACTCGGTGTTCGATGTCGCATCGATCACTTTAGGTAGCGCCTTTGCGATGGCATTCTCGGCGTAATACACGTCCTGCAGCGTATGCTCGAAGACATCGGCGAGCGTTTTCATAGCGGACCTCATGATGGCGCGATGGGATTGGGTCGTTCCGAGTGGCAGTGCGAGAATGGCAGTATCTCACTCGCGTCGCACAACGCCCGGATACGAGAAAACGTTCCAGCTTTCCAATTGCGGCGAAGTGAGCTTTTCTTGATCCCACCGTCGTTGGAGGACCGCCATGTTCCCAGGTATTCACGCCATCGCCTTCGCCCTGTTCGACGCCGATGAGCGCCTCGATCGCGCGGCCATGAAGCGCCAGACCGAAATCTGCATCGCCTCAGGCGTCGACGGCATAGCGGCGCTGGGGCTCGCAACGGAAGTATCCAAACTCCGCGAGAGCGAACGCCGCGACATCATGGATTGGATGGCCGAGGACGTCGCCCGCCGCAAACCGCTCGCCTTCACGATCTACGGCAATTCGGTCGCCGAGCAGGTCGCGCTCATCCGCCACGCCGAAAGCGTGAAAGCCGATTGGGTCATTCTGCAGCCGCCGAACATCGGCAGCTACGCCGGCATCGAGTACATCCGCTTCTTCGGCCGCATCGCCGACCAGACCACGCTTCCGGTCGCGATCCAGAACGCACCTGCCTACATGGGCCGCGGCCTCAACGCGACGGAGATCCGCGACCTCGTCACCCAGCATCCGAACGTGAAGCTCTTGAAGGGCGAAGGCTCGGTCATCGACATCAAGGCCGTGATCGATGCGACGGAGGGACGCCTGCCCGTCCTCAACGGCCGCGGCGGCCTCGAATTGACTGACAACTATCGCGCCGGCTGCGTCGGCATGATCCTGGCGCCCGATACCATCGACAAGCAGGTGGCGATCTGGCGCGCCATGAAAGACCGGCGCGAGGCAGATGCCGAACGCCTCTACGAAGAGGCGCTACCGTCGATCCTCTTCATCATGCAATCGATCGAATCGCTGATCTGCTACGGCAAACGCATCTTCGGTGCGCGCGCCAGCGTCGCCATCCACGACCGCAGCCCGGCGTTGCGCCCAACCCCCCTCGGACTAGAACTCGTCGCCCAGCACACCAAGCGCCTCGGCGCCTTTCCGCGCGCCTAGATTGCTCAGTTCAGCTTGAACTCGCCGTCGACCATCTTGAGTTCCGCCGGCTTGATCAGCGTCGCATGCGCAATGCTGATGCGGTGGAGCTTGCCGTCGAGATTACGCGTCCAATAATCGAGAAACGCTTTCAGCTTCGGAAAGCGCGGCGAAAGATCGTAGTCCTGCCAAACGTAGCTTTGCAGCAGCGAAGGGTGATCCGGCATTTTGTAGAGGATTTCCGCCGTCGTCAGGCTGAAGCCCTTCAGTTGCTCGAGGAAGGCGCGATCTGTCATCTGTTTCAGACCTCCTGATTGGAACAACTCCAACGCGGGAAGTCTGCAACAGTTCGGCGAAGATTCAAGGCCGTCCGTGTGGCGACATTACGCTTTCAAGACAATGTGTTGCAGCCGATGTTGGCACTCGCGCGCGGCGCCTGCTGCTGCCAGCGCTAGGCACGCCCGCTGTAGGCCCACTTCATCTGCTCGACGACGTAGTCGAGCGTCTCGACATCGGCGTACTTCATATCCATGTCGAACAGGTTGGCGCGATGTGCGGACGCACTGCGATCCCCAACTGCGTCTGAAACGACAATGACCCGGAAGTTGTGGCTGAACGCGTCGGTGACGGCGGAGCGCACGCAGCCCGACGTCGAGATGCCGACCACAACGAGTGTATCGACGCCGTCGTAGCGCAGGAAACTCTCGAGCGGCGTCTCCATGAAGCACGACGGCTTGTTCTTGAACACGATCCGGTCCTGCGGCCGCGGCCCGTAAGCCTCTGGCCACTGATCGGCGCGCGGGTCCTTCGAGTATTGATAGTCGTCGGCGGTGCCGAGCTTCAGGTTCCAGATGCCGCGATACGTCGGGTGCGAGCGATCGTCCCGCCGCGAATAGTAGATCGGCAGATCGAGATGCCGGAACAGACCGGTGATCGTGACCAGCGCCTCACGCAGCTTCGGGTCTTCCGCCCGCGTCATCGAATAGGCCGGATCGACGAACATGAAGGTCGTATCGATGTTGAGCAACGCCGGCTTCTGCCCGAACCCGATGCGATTGCCGAACTTCGCCCGCGCATAAGCCGCAAGCTCGTCGTCCGGCACGTAGCCGCGATACTTGGCGATTTTCTCGGGCAGGTCGGTCATGGCGGTAACCTGTGGATGCAGCTGCTTTTGAGATGTCGCGCGGAATCGCGGTAGAAGCAACCCATGATGGTTCGTAGCCCCCTCGCGCCCTATGCCGCCGATGCCGCCGCATCGCGCGGACGGCTCGTGCCGGAAGCAGCCTGTCCGATGCGCACGCCCTTTCAGCGCGACCGCGACCGCATCGTCCACGCGACAGCCTTCCGCCGCCTGACCTACAAGACGCAGGTCTTCGTCTTCCACGAAGGCGACCATTTCCGCACGCGCCTGACGCACTCGCTCGAAGTCGCCCAGATCGCCCGCGCCATCACGCGCTTGCTCGGCGGCGACGAAGACCTCGCCGAAGCCCTCGCGCTCGCGCACGATCTCGGTCATTCTCCGTTCGGTCACGCGGGCGAACGCGCGCTCGATGCCGCCATGAGCGACTTCGGCGGCTTCGACCACAACGCGCAATCAATCAAGGTCGTGACCTCGCTCGAACGCAAATACGCCGCGTTCGACGGCCTCAACCTCACCTTCGAAACCTTGGAAGGTCTCGCCGCCCACAACGGTCCGGTCGCACCCGGCCCCGTCATGGCGGCGGTCGCGGGCGCCGGCTTGTCCGGTCATCTCAACCTCACCGGTTTCGCATCGATCGAGGCACAGGCCGCCGCGCTCGCCGACGACATCGCCTACACCAACCACGACATCGACGATGGCCTCCGCGCCGGACTGCTGACACTCGACCAACTCGTCGAAGCCCCACTCGCTGGCGTGTACGTCGTCGCCGCGCTGTCGCTGAACCCGCCAGATCGCACGCGCGCCATCTACGAGGTCAACCGCCGCATGATCACGGCCATGATCGATGATGCGGTGAAAACCGCGCGCACGCGCATCGCCGAGGTCGGACCGCAATCCAGCGACGACATCGCCAATGCCGGTCGCGCGATGGTGGCTTTCTCGAAGGGTATGGCAAGCGAACTCGGCGCGCTCAAACGCTATCTATTCGCCAACGTTTACCGCCATGAACGAGTGATGCGCGTCATGCGCGGCGCCGAACAGATCGTGCGCGATCTGGTCGGTCACTACCTCGCCGATCCCACGTCGCTACCGTCGCCCTACGACGAGCGCGCTCAAAAGCTCGACCGCGCCGAACGCGCCGCTCTCGTCCGCGACTTCGTTGCCGGCCAAACCGACCGCTACGCCATCAGCGAACACCGGCGGTTGTTTGCGCAGACGCCGGAGTTGAGGTGAGCAAGGGCAAAAAAGTGCCGACCGACACGTCGCTTGTTGCTTGGGTGGCCGCCTTCGCGGCCATGACGAAGTTAAGCGTTCGCGATCCGGAGTATGTGCAGGCTGAAGCGCGGATTTCTTGCGGGACCCAAGGCGGTACTGCCCACATTCCGTCATGGCCGCGAAGGCGGCCACCCAAGCATGGCATCAAGATGCCCTCGATCGAGTCGGATCAACAGTTGGCCCCGGCACATTGCCCCACTCCACCCGCAAGCGCTCCCGCCAAAGGATCAGCGTGAGGACGCCGCTAACGATCGACCACATGGCCGAATAGAGCGCCCGGGTCAGAAACGACCACGGGTCGAGTGCGTGCCAATCCGGCCGCGCCGCTGAATAGTAGACTGTAATGGGACGACCGGGTTCTGCCAACTTCCATTCGGCACGCCACAGCTTATCCGCACCGTTCCGATCGCCAAACCGATAAGCCACCACGTAACCTTCACCCTTTGCCGACCACCTGCGCAGGACGATGCCCTGCGTCTGCTGGAGGTTCTGCGTCAGATCGATGTGGCGAATGAGATGTTGAGTCGCTTGCCCGATCAGCCATAGGCAAGTGCTAGAGGAGATGATTAGTGCCAAGCAGATTATGGACACGGATGTCCAAGACGAGATTGAGCGCTTCGGGCTTGGCGTCTCGCGAGTATCGAGGAAGAGCCTCAAATTGCCAAGCAGCACCAACAAGATCACGCCTGCCAACAATACGGTGGTAAAACCTAACATCATCACTACAACTCGAACGCCATGATCCCGGCCAACCTACCGCCCCCGCCCTAATTTCCGGTTGAAGCCCGGTTTGACGTCCCCCTGGAATTGCGATAGCGCGAGCCCACAATTGCCGTCATCCCGTGCGCGGTGCGGTGCGAAGTGCCGCACCGCAGACACAGGACCTTTACCGGGTAAAGATCCCGGCTCTACGCATCCGCTGGCGCGGTTGCTGCAGCCGGGATGACGGGTGAGTGAGTTCCGGAAGATGACGATGAACCTGTACGCCGACATTGCCGCCCGCATCTCCGACGCGCTCGAAGCGATGAAGCGCGACGGCACGCTGCCGGCTGACCTCGAGATCAAGGGTATCGAGGCGACGCCGCCGCGCGACGCCACCCACGGCGATGTCGCCTCCAACGCCGCGATGGTGCTCGCCAAGGCCGCGAAGAAAAAGCCGCGCGAAATCGCCGATGCCCTCGCCGCGAAGCTGATGGGTCAGCCCGATATCGCCAAGGTCGATGTCGCCGGTCCAGGCTTCCTCAACGTGACCTTCAAGCCGGAGGTCTGGTCGGCGCTCGTCCCCGCCATCCGCAAAGTAGGAACAAGCTACGGCAGCGGCTCCCTCGGCAAAGGCGAAACCGCGAATGTCGAATACGTCTCCGCGAACCCGACCGGCCCGATGCACGTCGGCCATTGCCGTGGCGCGGTGTTCGGTGACGCCCTCGCCAACCTGCTCGCCTTCGCCGGCTACAAGGTCACGCGCGAATACTACATCAACGACGCCGGCGGCCAGGTGAATGTCCTCGCCCGTTCCGCCCACATGCGCTACCGCGAAGCGCTCGGCGAAACCATCGGCGAAATCCCAGAAGGTCTCTACCCCGGCGAATACCTGAAGCCCGTTGGCGAGGCGCTCGCCAAGGAGTTCGGCACCTCGCTCGTCGGCAAGCCCGAAAGCGAATGGCTAGCATTGGTCCGCGAGAAGGCCGTCGCGGCAATGCTTGTCATGATCAAGGATGACCTCGCCGCGCTGAATGTCCGCCACGACGTGTTTTTCTCCGAAGCGTCGCTGAAAGCCGGCAAAAAGGACGAAGTCGCCGAATCCATCGCCGTTCTGCGCAAGATGGGCCACATCTACGAAGGCCGCCTCGAAAAGCCGCTCGGCCACGACGGGGAAGATTGGGAAGACCGCGAGCAGACGCTGTTCCGCTCGACCACATTCGGCGACGACGTCGATCGCGCGCTGATGAAGTCGGACGGCACCTACACCTACTTCGCGTCCGACGTCGCCTATCACCACAACAAGATCAGTCGCGGCTTCGACCACCTCGTCAACGTGCTCGGCGCCGACCACGTCGGTTACGTCAAGCGCATCAAATCCGTCGTCGCTGCCCTCTCCGAAGGCCGCGTCGACATGGACGTGCCGATCTGCCAGCTCGTTAAATTGATGCGCAACGGCGAGCCGGTGAAGATGTCGAAACGCTCGGGCAACTTCGTCACCCTGCGCGAGGTCGTCGACGAAGTCGGTGTCGATCCCGTCCGCTTCATGATGCTGTATCGCAAGCACGACAGCGCGCTCGACTTCGACCTCGCCAAAGTCGTCGAGCAATCGAAGGAAAATCCGGTCTTCTACGTGCAGATGGGTCACGCCCGCGCCCGCTCCGTGTTCCGCAACGTCCAGGATATCTTTCCAGGCATGACCGCCGACAGCGCCGAGATTGCCAACGCCGATCTGTCGAAGCTGACCGATGCGGGCGAAATCGATCTCATCCGCCGCATGGCGTGGTGGCCGGAGCTGGTCAAAGGCGCAGCCCGGGCACACGAGCCGCATCGCTTGGCTTTCTACCTCTACGAGCTGGCCTCGGCCCTCCATGGCCACTGGTCACGAGGCAATGATTCGCCACATTTGCGCTTCATACAGGCAGGTGATCGGACTCTAACCGCCGCGCGCCTCGCGCTGGTCGACGCATTTGCCCAAGTTGTGGCCTCTGGCCTGGGGATACTTGGGGCGTCGGCACCAGACGAGTTGCGCTAGGTGGGCTAAGGAGGTCGGACCGTTCCACGGACCGATTCGCAGACGGCGGACCGCAGGGGGTGGGGCAGGGGACTAACGTCGAGGGAACGCAGCATGTCTCGCTCGAACAATCAACGTGGGGAGGCCGGTCACGTGCCGCCGCCCCCGCCCGCGCCGCCCCGTAATGGTCAGCCGGCCCATCCGCAGCACGCGCCGCAGCCTGCTTGGCCGCAGCAAGATGCCGGTCATCATCCCCAGCAGGGCTATATTCCGCCGCCGTTGGCCGCGCCGCATGCGCCGCACAATCATCAGGCCCAGGCATCGCCGGCCCACGATCCGTCGCAACAGGGTTACTACTTCCCGCCCCAGGCAGCAGCTCAGCACGATCCGTATGGTCAGCAGTACGCCGGCCACGCGCCGCCGCCGGGGCAGCACGGCCAACCACCCGTGCCGAGCCTGTCGAGCTATGTGCCAGCCCCGCAGAACGCACCATGGCCGGCCCCCGGCGACGCTCACTACAACGATCCGCAGGGCTACGACCTCGGCCACTACGCAGCAGGCCAAGGCTATCCAGGCGCCGCTGAACCACCCCCAGCCGAGTTCGGTCAGTACGCGGCCGCGCCACACGCGCGGCAGGGCTACTACCCGCCCCAACCCGGCCAGCAGGGATATCCGCAGCCACAGGGCGGCTACGAGCAACCTTACGCAGCCGATCCCTATGGCCAACAGGGCCAGCATCAGTTCCGTGCGCCCGCCGGTCAGCATGCCGGCCAGCATGCCGGCTACGATCAGCCGTTGGCCGTGCCACCGGGCGAGCATGGACATGGCGAGCCGCAGGATGACTTCGACGAGGAGTTCGCCGAAGAGGAAGAGCCGCGGCGCGGCCGTCGCTCTCTAATGGTCGTGGCGGCACTCGTCGGCGCCATCGGCATCGGCGGTGGGCTGGCCTACGGCTACAAGAAGTTCGCTGGTCCCACGGCCGGCAAGCAGATCGCTGTGGCCGATTCGGCCAAAAAGTCGCCGGCGCCCATCTCTGTCGCGCCTGCCCCGGATCGCAAGATTGCCGAGCGATTGCCGGATGTCGTGCCTGCCGCCGTGCCTCAGGCCCCGGCTGCTGCGCCTTCCGATCCACAGGATATGGGTGGTCCGCGCAAAGTGCAGTTGATCCCGATCACGCCGTCCGGCGTACCGGGAACGGCGGTTGCCGGCGGGGCACCTCCGGCCGGTCGCCCAACAATCAACGTGCCCGGCGTGACGCTTGAGAATATGGCGCCGCCTCCGCCCGTTCGCATGCCTGCGGCAGCTCCGCCGCCTGCAACGGCCGCAGTGCCGACGCCGGTGCCGCAACCGCCGGTTCGCCAAGCCGCCGTTCCCTTGCGTCCGGCGCCCGCAGCCCCGCCTCCAGCCGCCGCCGAGCCGCCGCCAGCCAAGACGGCCAAGGCACCGGTCGCCAAGACCAAGAGCAATGATGCCTACGCGCCCGTCGGCACGGCAACGGCGAGTGTGGCCACAGCGCCCGCAGCGAAGGCTGGCGGCAATGGCTACGTCGCCGTCTTGGCCTCGCAGAAGAGCCGTATGGACGCGCTGAAGGTCTACGCCGACCTGCAGCAGAAGTATGGCGAAGTCCTATCGAACAAACCGGCCGATGTGCAGGAAGCCAACCTTGGCGACAAGGGCGTCTACTATCGCGCCGTCGTCGGGCCTCCTGGTTCGCGCGAAGCCGCGACAACGCTGTGCACGCAGCTGAAAACCGCCGGCTACACCGGCTGCTGGGTAACGGCATACTGAGCCGGGTCCTTGGCGTTATCGAGATGGCGGCACCCTGTGCCGCCATTTCCATTTGAGGCACCGCATCTGCTAGCTTCAACGGCAACCAAGCTCACGAGACCCCGATGATTGGCGCATTCTTCACCGGTCTTGCCGGCCCTGAATTGTCGAACGCCGAGCGGCAGTTCCTCCGCGCATCGCGGCCCGCAGGCCTCATCCTGTTTGCCCGCAACATCGTCGATCCCGGCCAAGTTCGCAGTCTGATTTCGTCCGCCCGCGACGCCATCGGCAACGATCAGTGTCTCGTCCTTGTCGATCAGGAGGGCGGGCGTGTGCAGCGTCTTCGGCCGCCGCATTGGCGTCCTCTGCCGTCGGCTCGGACCATCGCGTCATACGGTGGCGGTGGCGCGGGCACGGTCGCCGCAATCGAGCAAGTCTCCCGCCTAATCGCCGCCGACCTTCGCGCCCTCGGCTTCAATTGCAATTGCACACCCGTCCTCGATCTTCCCATCGAAGGCAGCCACGAGATCATCGGCGATCGCGCCTTCGGTACGACTCCCGCCGATGTGGTGGCGCGCGGCCGCGCGGTGATCGACGGCCATCTCGCCGGCGGCGTCGTCCCCGTCATCAAACACATCCCGGGCCACGGCCGCGCGCGCGCAGATAGCCATCTGGAACTTCCCGTCGTCGACGCCTCGCGTGCGTTACTCGAAGCGACGGACTTCGCGCCTTTCAAGGCGCTCGCCGGTTGCCCCGCCGCCATGACAGCCCATGTCGTCTACACCGCGATTGACCCCGCCTTGCCCGGTTCCACCTCGCCGAAGGTCCACGCCGAAGTCATCCGCGGCCATATCGGCTTCGACGGCCTGCTGATGAGCGACGATCTTTCGATGAAAGCGCTGGGCGGGCCGATGCGCGGACGTGCCGAAGCCGTCTTGCAGGCAGGGTCCGACATCGCCCTCCATTGCAATGGCGACTTGAGCGAGATGGAGGCGGTCGCAGCGGGCGCCGGTACGCTTGCAGCCGAGCCACTTCAGCGGTTCTTGCGTGCGGTTGCGGCCACGCATCAACAGACACCGTTCAATGTCGCGGATGCCGAGGCTTGCCTGTCCAGGGTTTTGGCTCTAAGTGCTTGAATTAAGGAATTGATTCACAGGTTATCCACAGCAAAATTGCATCCGCGTTGCTGTCGACGACTTGGGGTGTCTGACACGACTTGCGATCCGGCACGCCAGTGCCGCAGCAAGTCGCAGAGGGAGACCCGACTTGCGATCCGGCACGGTTCAGTGCCGCAGCAAGTCGCGACGCTAACAGAGGAGCAAGAGCGGTCCCTGATGGATCTGCCCGATCAGCCGACACCTGAATTCGACCAGACGGGTTGGACCGCCCCGACTGGCGAGGACGCGCCGCGCGACATCGACGCGCTGCAGATCGCCGTCGACGGTTTCGAGGGTCCGCTTGATCTGCTTCTGGCGCTCGCACGCACCCAGAAGGTCGACATCGCCAAGATCTCTGTCCTGGCTTTGGCCGAGCAGTATCTGTCGTTCATCCACGACGCCCGCAAGATTCGCCTCGAACTCGCCGCCGACTATCTCGTCATGGCCGCTTGGTTGGCGTTCCTCAAGTCGCGCCTGATCGTGCCGAAGGCAAAAATTGAAGACCACACAGAGACCGGCGAGGAACTCGCTGCACGCCTCCAGTTCCGACTCATGCGTCTCGAGGCGATGCGCAATGCCGCGGCACAATTGATGACGCGCAAGCGCTTGGGATTGGACATCTTCCCGCGCGGCATGCCCGAAGGCGTCAAGACCATCCGCGAGCGTCAGTATACCGCCGAGATCTATGACCTCCTGAAAGCCTTCTCTGATCAGCGCTCGCGCCGCGTGGTCAAGCGCGCGCACGTCGTGAAGCGGCGTCAAGTGTGGTCGATCAAGGAGGCACGCGTACACCTCCATCGCCTGGTCGGCCAATCGACGGGCGGCTGGGTCCAGCTCGATCTCTTTCTCGAACAGTATTTGCCCTCGCCGGAGCTCTCGAAAACGGCGATGGCCGCATCGTTCGGTGCAACGCTCGAAATGGCGCGCGATGGTCTCGTCGAATTGCAGCAAGCCGAACCGTACGCACCGATTTATCTTCGCCGCCGCGAGGACGGCACTACAAGCGTGCTGCAGCCGGCATCTGCAGGCTAGGGTCGAAATTCAATTGTTCGCGTTGGAGTTCAGAGTTCAGAAGCAATGTCGAAGCGCAAGGGGACAGGCATGGTTCCGCCCAAGCTGAACGTGGCCGAACGTGAGGACGAGATCCGCGCGGAGAGCGAAGATGCGTCCGAAGAGGCAGACGTTGCCGAAGCCGTCGACCGCCGTGGACTGCCTGGTAATGTCGCGCAACTGCCGTCCGCCGATCGGCGCGAACAATTGCGCATTCTCGAGGCGATGCTGTTTGCGGCGTCCGAGCCGCTCGACGAGGCGACGCTGAAGCGCCACCTCAAGCAGACGGACGATGTTGCGGCCCTGCTCGACGAGTTGAAAGGCTTCTACGCCAGCCGCGGCATCAATCTCGTGCGCACTGCCGGCAAATGGGCGTTCCGCACCGCTGATGACCTGTCCTATCTGCTCGAACGTCACGCTAAGGAAGAGCGTAAGCTCTCCAAAGCCGCCATGGAGACGATGGCCATCATCGCCTACCACCAACCTGTCACGCGCGCCGAGATCGAGGAAATTCGCGGTGTCGCAACATCGGCCGGCACGCTCGACGTGCTGATGGAAACGGGCTGGATTCGCCCCCGCGGCCGCCGCCGTGCGCCAGGCCGCCCGATCACCTACGGCACGACATCGCAGTTCCTCGAGCACTTCGGTCTCGACGGCATCAAGGACTTGCCGGGCCTCGCCGAGTTGAAGGGCGCAGGTTTGCTCGATAGTAATCTCCCGCCCGACTTCACAGTGCCGGAGCCGACCGACGTTGCGGCACTGATGCCGGACGAGCTGCCACTGGATGCCATCGAAGAGAAGGAAGCGAACCTCGAACTGCCGCTTGACGCGGCCGACGACGAGGCTACGGACGAGGACGCGAACGACGTCGCGCCATAAGCTCTTCCGAAGAGACGTGGCGCTCTAGCGGGCACGGTGGCTGCTCAGTGGATGTGTTGTGAAGAAGATCGACTGGCTGACGCGCCTGCAAGGCTCCCGGCGGGATAGGCCATCCGCTCAGATCGCTGCGACCGATGCTGCCGGTCCGACCGGTGGGCGTGCGGCGGCCTTGTTTGCCGCAAAGCTCGTCTTCGACGATGTCCGCTGTTCATTCGACGGCAACGATGTCCTCCGCGGCGTCTCGTTCACAGTTGAGCCAGGCGAAGTCGTCTGCCTGCTCGGTCCTTCCGGCTCCGGCAAGACGACGCTCCTGCGCATCGCCTCCGGCATCGAGCGCCCGACCGGCGGCCGTGTCCTCATCAACAATCTCGAAGTCGCAGGCCCCAAGGCGTTCGTGCCGCCGGAAGCCCGCAGCGTCGGCCTGATGTTCCAGGACTTTGCGCTCTTCCCGCATCTGTCGATCCTCGAAAACGTCATGTTTGGCCTCAAAGGCCTCCCGCCCGAGATGGCCGAACGTCAAGCAATGGCCGTCCTCTCGCGCGTCGGCCTCGAACGCTACCGGAACGCCCATCCCCACATGCTCTCCGGCGGCGAACAGCAGCGCGTGGCACTCGCCCGCGCCATCGTACCGCGCCCGGCCGTCATGCTCATGGACGAGCCGTTCTCGGGTCTCGACGTCCAGCTGCGCGAGTCCGTCCAGGAAGAGACGCTTTCGCTGCTACGCGAGACCCGCGCGACCTGCTTGATGGTGACGCACCACCCCGACGAGGCCATGCGGCTCGCCGACCGGATCGCAGTGATGCGCGGTGGCAAACTCGTCCAGATCGGACGCCCGGAGGAACTCTACCGCAACCCCGCCGATCTGCTGGTTGCGCGCCTGTTCTCCGAGATCAACGAAATCCCGATGAAGATCGAAGGCGGCGCGCTGAGAACGCCGTTTGGAAGTTTCTCTGTGCCGGAACTGTCGGAAGGTGAACAGGCGACGTTGTGCATCCGCCGCCGGTCACTTCGTTTCGTGGAGCCGGGCAAGGGCGTGCCGGGCCGTGTCATAGCCGTGCGCTTCCTCGGCGACCTCGCCACCCTTGAAATCGCCACCGAAGGGTTCGAGCGGCCGCTGATCATGCTGGTTCGCGAAGATCAGGCCGAGATGCGCGGTACGGACGTTCATCTGGCGGTCGATCCAGCAGGCGTTCTGGCCTTCCCGGCAGATGCCTCGGCAACATGAACGAATCGCGACCGCTTTACTTGAAGACCCCTGGTGTTTCTGCGATAGTGCCCCCAATTCAACAGTCTCGGCCTGCGCCGCGCACGCCGAAAAAGGAGCGGTAATTCAAATGGGTAGCATGAGCGTTTGGCACTGGCTGATCTTCCTCGCCGTGGCCCTGCTGCTGTTTGGCGGCAAAGGAAAGATTTCTTCGATCATGGGCGACGTGGCCGAGGGCATCAAGAGCTTCAAGAAGGGCATGCAGGACGACAAGGGCATGCAGGACGACGCCCAGCAGGCAAAGGCCCCCGAGGCGCCCAAGTCGCTCGATGCACAGGCCAAGCCGGTTGAAAACAACGCCACGACAACGAAGGTTTGACGTCCTGATTGTCGAACGGATGACAGGTCGCAGCGCTCGAGGCGCAGCGCCGGTCCGCTCTGGCATCTCGGGGAGGCACTGACTTGCCGACGTCGAACACGCACGCGGACCGATCATGTTCGACCTGACTTCATCCAAGCTGCTTATCCTCGGGCTCGTGGCGTTGATCGTCGTGGGCCCGAAGGAGTTGCCGGCGCTCCTGCGCACGGTCGGCAAGTACCTGGCGATCATCCGCCGCCAAGCCAACGAGTTCCGCGCTCAGTTCGACGACGCGATGCGCGAGACCGAGCTCGACCAGCTCAAGAAGGATGTCGAAGGGATGGGCCGCGACATGGAGGCGACCGTCCGCGACGCCGAGTTGAGCGTCGAGCGTGAAGTCGCCGCCGCCAACGCCGAAGTCGAAAGCGCTATGAATACCTCGGCCGTAACGCCGCCGCCGGAACTGAGCCCCCCGCCCCCGATGGACGAAGTGTCGGGTGCCGCCGCCGAGGCGATTGCCGCGCCCGCGCCGACCGTTGCCGATCCCGCGCCGGCCAAGACAGGGGCATAAGTGTCGATGCAGGACATGACCGTAACGAACGCCGGCGGCGAGCCCGCAAAGCGCGATCCGAACTACCGCGACGGGCAGGAGGACATCGACGCCTCGAAGGCACCGTTGATGGAGCACCTGATCGAGCTGCGCCAGCGCCTCATATACACGCTCATCGGGATCGCCATCGCGTTCGTCTTCTGCTTCGCCTTCGCCACCGAAATCTACGACATCCTGGTCCGCCCCTATAAATGGGCGCGCGGCGATCAGGAAACCAAGATGATCTTCACTGCGCCGCAAGAGTTCTTCTTCACCAAGCTGAAGCTGGCTCTCTTCGGCGCCGTTTGCCTCGCCTTCCCGATTATCGCCAATCAGCTTTACAAGTTCGTCGCGCCAGGCCTCTACAAGAACGAGCGCCAGGCCTTCGTACCCTATCTCATCGCGACGCCGTTTCTCTTCACGCTCGGCGCGTTGTGCGTCTACTTCCTCGTCATGCCGATGGCCTTGAAGTTCTTCCTCGCCATGGAGCAGACAACCGGCGATGTGAAGATCGTGCTCGAAGCGCGCGTCTCCGAATATCTCTCGCTGATCATGACTATGATCATCGGCTTTGGGATCTGCTTTCAGCTACCCGTGGTTCTATCCATTCTCGCCAAGGCAGGCGTGGTCGATGGGCCCGCCTTGCGGGGCTTCCGCCGCTACGCCATCATCGTCATCACAGCCATCTCGGCCGTGCTCTCCCCGCCCGACCCCTTCTCGATGATCGCTATGATGCTACCGACGATGCTCCTCTACGAAGCATCGATCCTCATCGTCGATCGCATCAATCCGTCCGAGCAGCCTGAGCCGCCCGCGGCGGCGTGATGTCGGCTGATTGACTTTCTCCACCGGCGAAATGCGGGCGTACTGACGTTGCCGCAATTATCGGTCATACGCGTCCCGCGCCAAACGGCGTTCCGGGGGACTGATGCGAACCGTACTCAAGTTGATCGTTGCCATCGCCGTGCTGTCAGGCGCTGGCTATGCCGCCGCCCAACTGCGGCCGAAAGTGCCGCGCGCTGCCCTGGCGATCGCCGCTGATGAGACGCAGCGCTGCGAGACGCCGAAGCTCCAGATCTATCCGCAAGGCAAGTATCAGCGTCGCGTCGCCGCCAATGATTATCTCGGGTATGCCGTCGCGAGCCTCAACGCCTATGCCGACGGCGAGCCGAAGGGCTTCTCGCTGGAAAAGCACAGTCCCGAGTGGCGCAAAGTGGGCACCTGGGACAACAACGGGTTGGGCTTTCGCGTCTACCATCGCGATGATCCCGGCCGGCTGACGGTCCTGACCGTCATGCGCGGGACCGATGGGCTCGACTGGGCCGACTGGATGGCGAACTTCTCATGGGCTTTCGCCTGGGCACCCGTCGAAACCAAGTACGACGAGGCACGCCTGGTATTTCAGGCCACGCGCAAGCAAGCCTACGACGCAGCCAACGGTCGCAAGGTCAGTTTCATCATCGCTGGTCACTCGCTGGGCGGCGGTCTCGCTCGCCATCTCGCATCAGCCTACCCATGTGCGTCTGCGGTCGTTTTCAACTCGTCGGTCGTCGAGAACCGCTTCCGCCTCGCCGAGCCGTACGATCCGCTGATCGTCCACACGTTCGAGGACTTGGACGAACTGACGCGCTTGCAGCGGTTGTTCTTCGTCGACAAGGAGACCGAGACCTACAAGCACTATCGCCAGGACGCCGTGAACGATCGCAAGGAGTTCCAGCACTCCATGACCGGTCTCGCCGTCGGTATGGCCCGGCAGGTTCTGCGCTGCCAGGAAAAGCGGGCCGAATGCCCCGTCCCGGCGACGGATCTCCGCGCCCGCAATCTCTATTGCAATAGCTGGGGCAAGGGCTCCGCGCTCTGCAAGACGCCGCAGGGCTAGCGTCGGCCCTGCGAGAGCAAAGCTTCCGCCTCACGAACGATGCGTGCGACGATCTCGCCCGCGCTGTCGACGGACCGGATAATCCCAGCCGCTTCGCCGAACCAAACGCCGGTGTTGTCGGGATCGCCCTCCGCAAACGCCATCCGGTATTTCGGCCCTTCGACTTTGATCGACGCCTCTAAGTCGTCCTCGCGGCCGTGCCAGCGCTGCGTGAAGGTGTTTTGCCGGACGCGAGCCGTGAAGCCGCGCGGCCATCGGATTTGGCGCGCGATGTCCGGCGTGGTCGTGCGGATCGTCTCGTCCCCGGTCGCCTCGACGATGGCGTCGTGGTGTCGCTTGGCGACCAAGGCTTCAGTGCTCGCCCAGAACCGTGTCCCCATGAGAACGCCTTCCGCGCCGAGCATCACCGCAGCCGCAAGCCCTCGACCATCGGCGATCCCGCCGGCCGCCACCAGGGAAATCCCCGGCGCATGTGCGGCGATGAGATCTGCGGCTTCCGGCACGAAGCTGACGAGCCCGCGAGACGCGCCGTGCCCGCCCGCTTCAGCCCCCTGCGCCACCATCACATCGGCGCCCGCGTCGATGGCGTCCCACACGTGGTCGATACTCTGGCACTGACAGATCAGTTTGGCCCCCGCCGCACGAATCTCTTCAACGAACGGGCGCGGATCGCCGAACGACAGCATCACCGCGCGCGGCTTGTACTTGAGCACGCCCGTCAGCAGCGACGGTGATTGTTTGAGAGACCAGGTGATGAACCCGACGCCGACATCCGCCCCTTGCGCCGCGCTGAACTGTTCGTCGAGCCATGTCGGATCGCCATACCCGCCGCCAATCAGTCCAAGGCCGCCGGCACGGCTGACGGCTGTCGCCAGTGCGCCGCCGCCCGCAAACGCCATTGGCGCCGAAATGATCGGATAGCGGACGCCGAGCGCGTGCGTCAGGCGATTGGTCAATTGTGACATATGATGACTGTCTCACGATTGAGCGAGCATCTCACCGCGCCTCGACGCCGCACCACTCGGCGACGAACAAGGCCATCGCCGTCGTAATGCGTTTGAGCGAGCCGACATGCACCGCTTCATCGAAGCCGTGGATGTTCTTCGAGATTGGGCCATAGCAAAGCGCCGGGATCTTGTCGTAGAGCGCATAGACGCGCGTATCGAGATAGCCGGCCGTCATGAACGTCTTGAGCGGCTCGCCGGTCGCCTCGCGATGCGCACGCCCGAGAACGGCCTCCGCGTCCGATCCGGGCTCCAGTACATAGCCCTCCGCAAAGAAGCCATTGAACCGAACGCGCGGCGGATTGTTCGCGAGATAGCGATCGCCGCGCGCATAATTGGCGATCCAGGCCTCGACCTCTTTGGCGGCATCGGCTGCACTGACCCCAGGATAAACCGCGAGCCTGCACTGCACCTTGCACCAGCACGGCACCGACGATCCCCAATCGCCGCCCTCGATTTTGCCGATGTTGAGATTGATCGGGTGCGCTTCCGTCTCGAAGTGTCGATGCTGCGCCTTGCGCTGGTTCAACTCGTCTTCGAGACGCCTCAAATCGGCGATCACCCGATACGCCGCATCGATGGCGTTGGCGCCGTGCCCCATTTCGCGCACGTGCACCGGCTGTCCGCGCACCTCGATCTCGAACCACAGCACGCCGACGTTGGCGCGAACGAGCATCTCCTCTTCGGGTTCCGGAATGAGAACCGCATCGGCCTTGTAGCCGCGCAGATGCGTCATCAGCGCGCCGTTGCCGGTCGACTCCTCTTCGACGACGGATTGAAAATACAGCGTCGCCGCCGGCTGCAAGCCGAGTGAACGCAACACATCGAGCACGGCGAAGCTCGCCGCATGCCCCGCCTTCATGTCGGCGCCGCCGCGCCCGTACAACCAATCGCCGCGTACGGCTGGTTCGTAAGGTGGGCTCGACCACATGTCGTGTGGACCCTCCGGCACCACGTCGACATGCCCCTGCAGGATCAACGACCGTCCGCGTTCCTCGCGCGGGTGGTGGATGCCGACGACGATCGGCGCAGCCGAATGCTCAGGCGTTATCGGCCCACCGCCGGGATGCCGGCCGATCGCCTCCGCATCCATCGGGAACCGGTCCATCGTCAGCCCGCGTGCCCTCATCTCCCGAAAGACATAATCCTGCACCGCGTGCTCCGCCCCGCGCGTCGACGGGAACCGCATCAGTGCCGTCGTCATGTCGAGCTGGCGCTCGAAGTTGGCTGCGACCGCGGCTTTGATCCGTCGGGCGAGTTGCGGGTCGAGTGTCGATGGCGTTGTCACGGCGGTCTCCTGCAAATCCCCGCCAGCTTGCCCGCCGCCGTCAGCCGCAGCAAGGGCGTCTCACGCGGCCGGCCGCGCGTCGAATTCGCCTGCAATCTCGTCGGAGACCTGCTATCGGGGGCGAAAGTGCGGGAAGTCCCGTTTCAATTCAGGCCATCCAAACGACTATGAGCGATACTGCCAATCCGGCCGCGTCCCCGGCCGCCAGCCTCTCCGCAACGATGGCGGATCAAATCGCCCGCCGCCGGACATTCGCGATCATCTCGCACCCCGACGCCGGTAAAACGACGCTCACCGAAAAGCTCCTGCTGTTCGGCGGCGCGATCCAGCTCGCCGGGCACGTCAAGGCGAAGAAGGACAAGCGCTCGACGCGCTCCGACTGGATGGCGATCGAACGCGCCCGCGGCATCTCCGTCGCGACCTCGGTCATGACTTTCGAATACGGCGGCGCCGTTTTCAACCTGCTAGACACGCCGGGCCACGAGGACTTCTCCGACCACACCTACCGCACGCTGACAGCCGTCGACGCCGCCATCATGGTGATCGACGCCGCACGCGGCATCGAGGCGCGCACCCGCAAGCTGTTCGAGATCTGCCGTCTCCGCGACATCCCGATCATCACCTTCATCAACAAGATGGACCGCGAGGCCCGCGAGCCGCTCGACCTGCTCGACGAAATCGAGAAGACCCTCGCGCTCGACACCGCGCCGATGGTCTGGCCGATCGGGTCGGGGCGCAGTTTCCAAGGCACGTACGATCTCTCAAATCCACGCGTCCGCCAGATCGATCGCGACGATGACGGCGTGAAGGTCACAGGCCCCAATGATCCCTTCTTCGTCGAATTGCTCGGCGAAGAAGACGCCGGCAACTGGGCGGCTGAAATCGAACTCGTCGCGGGCGCCTGCGGCCAGTTCGATGGCGATGCGTTCCGCGAGGGCACTCTGACGCCGGTGTTCTTCGGCTCGGCCCTGCGCAATTTCGGCGTCAAGGATCTGCTCGACGCGCTCATTGCACACGCGCCGCCGCCCGGCGCACAAAAAACCTCGACCCGCCTCGTCGAGCCGAACGAGAAGGCGATGACGGGGCTGATCTTCAAGATCCAGGCGAACATGGACCCGGCCCACCGCGACCGCATCGCCTTCATGCGCGTCTGCTCGGGCCGCCTCACGCGCGGCATGAAAGTGAAGAACGTCCGCTCCGAGCGCGGTTTCGTGCTGCAAGCGCCGCAGTTCTTCTTTGCTCAGGATCGCTCGCTCGCCGAGGAAGCCTATGCCGGCGACGTCGTCGGCATCCCGAACAAGGGGCTGCTCCGCATCGGCGATACGATCACCGAGGGCGAAAACCTGAACTTCGTCGGCATTCCGAGCTTCGCCCCGGAAATCCTCCGCCACGTCCGTCTTGAAGACGCGATCAAGGCGAAGAAGATGAAGGACGCGCTCAAGGAAATGGCGGAGGAGGGCGCCGTGCAGCTTTTCGCCCCGCTCGACGGCTCGTCGCCCATCGTCGGCGTGATCGGTGCGCTCCAGCTCGACGTGCTTGGCGACCGCCTCGCCAACGAGTACGGCCTGCCGATCATCTTCGACACCTGCCCCTACGCGGCCGTGCGCTGGATTTCCGCCGACGACCCCAAGGAACTCGCCAAGTTCATCGCGAGCAAGCGCTCGTCCATCGCCACCGATCTCGACGGCGACCACGTCTTCATGGCGGCCTCCGAGTTCGACCTCAAATGGACCACCGACCGCACACCCGACATCAAATTCACCGACATCAAGACGTCGAAGTGAGCCGGTCTGGAGTGCCACCCGGCTCAAACGGCTGCATCGAACTGCTGATGCAAGACGCCACGGCTGTCACAAGTCGCGAATGCCATTTGTTCCGTGGACGGTCGCAATCGTTCCACCTACGATGCAGAGCCTCGATGGACACCTTTCCATGCGCCTCAGACACATCCTGCCATTTGCGCCGCTTCTCTATGTGAAGCCGCGAACACGCCGTGTGCGCATGCAGATTGCGGGACAGATACTGGCGACACCGTTCCACTTGACTTGGCTTGGCCTGACATCGCTCCCGCAACTCCCGCAAGCACTCCGCTCAGCGGCGGGGAGGTGGATGGAAAATCGCCGATGGAAGCGATGGTTGATCGAACAGGTTGGCGACGTTTCGCCGGAGCAGTTGATCGAAACATCGCGGTACGGCTACGCCCGCTGGCAAGGCGAATGCTACGTCATCTTTGACAAGGCGGGCCGAAGCCCGACGCCCTATGTAGGTTTTGCGCCGTCGATACGGGCGGCAGAGCGAATGATTCTCGAGCGCGTCATTGCCGAACGCGGAGAAGCGCAGCCTCCCGCTTGATTCGGTCGCCAACAGGAAGCCTAGCGCGACTTGCGATCCGTCGCTCGAATACGGTAGACGCGCCAACCGGCCGGCGAGATCTAGGTTAACGCGCGTGGCGGCCGGCTCGCGGAACGCGTGTCGGCACGCGCAAACAAAAGTGGCCGGGCACGGATCTACTATACGAGCCGCGGATAAGGGGGAGGGGATGCGGCTCGATTTCGATCCGCTAGCTGCGATTTGTACACCGCCGAACGAAGGCCCGTTGTTTCGGGCTGAGGCACCGGGGCGCCTAAGTGGAGCGTCGCACCAACGCAATCGTTCGACAGGGAGCCGACGTCTTCGCATCGAAGACCATATCCGGCACGCCCCGCAGCAGCCTCGACCCTGTCTGGACGCTACGTAGACATCCCGGCCCAGTCGAAGATTGCGCAACTATGCGCAGAGTTGTGAGTGATGACCAGTTTCGCGAGCTGCGAGCGTTAATTTAAGGATGCCTTGTTCCCTCTCCCCGTTCGTACACACAGGATTTTGTCATGGCAGGGCGTGTCCCTGCCATCCATGGTCAGACTATGACGGATGCCGATGTTGCTGCGCTGAGTGCGCCGCTCGCACCGTGTTGGATTCGCTGCACGGTGGATGGCGGGAACAAGTCCCGCCATGACAACGTTATCTGAGCGAAAAGCATGTAGGTTGGGTTAGCCGCGTTTCAGCGGCGTAACCCAACACAGCTCCCGCGCTATTCGTCCCGCCTACACCTTCACCTTCACATAGCTCCCAGGCGCGTCCTCGATTGTGCCGAGCTTGGCGCCGGGCACGCGCGCCTTCACCTTGCCGCCCGAGAACTGCTGCAGCCACTTCGACCAATGCGGCCACCAACTGTCCTTGATCTCCTCCGAGCCCGCGATCCACTGGTCGAGCGTGTTGCACTCCGGATGCGATAGCGGCCGGCGATTGCGCCAGTAGGGATACTTCGTCTTGCCGGGCGGCGAGATCACGCCCGCGATATGGCCGGATCCCGCGAGAATGAACTCGACCGGCCCGCCGAACAGTTTGGCACCCGTGAAAACGCTGCGTGCTGGCGAAATGTGATCCTCCCGCGTCGCCAGCTGGAACACCGGCAGCCGCACCGATCCAAGATCGAGCTGCACGTTGTCGATCACCATCTTGCCGCGTGAAAGTTTGTTCTCGTGATAGAACTCGCGCAGGTAGAACGAATGGTTCGCCGGCGGCATGCGCGTCGAATCCTGGTTCCAATAGAGCAAATCGAACGCCGGCGGCTTCTTACCGAGCATGTAGTTGTTGACGATGTACGGCCACACGAGATCCTTTGGCCTGAGCATGTTGAACACCGTCGACATCCGCCCCCCGTCGAGGAAGCCGTCCTTGGCCATGATGTCTTCGATCGCTTTCAGCTGTTCCTCGTCGATGAACAGCTTCAAGTCGCCCGCGCGCGTGAAATCGACCTGCGCGACCAGGAACGTCGCCGAATTGTAGTGCTCCTCGTGCCGCCCCGCGAGATAGGCGAGCGTCGTCGCCAAGAGCGTGCCGCCGATGCAGTAGCCGAGCACGTTGATCTTCGAGACGCCGCACTCCTTCTTCACCGCTTCCGTCGCAGCCATAAGCCCTTCGCGCATGTAGTCCTGGAACGTCTTGTGCGCGAGCTTGGCGTCGGGGTTGACCCAAGAGACGACGAAGACCGTGTAACCCTGGTCGACGCAGTACTTGATGAAACTTTTCTGCGGCCCGAGATCGAGAATGTAGAACTTATTGATCCACGGCGGCACGATCAGGAAGGGGATCTCGTGCACCTCGCCGGTGGTCGGCGCGTATTGGATGAGCTGGATGATCTCATTCTGGAAAACGACTTTTCCCGGCGACACCGCGATATTCGTGCCGACCTCGAAGGCGGTCGTGTCCACTTGGCTGATCTTCAAAAGATCGCCCGACTGCGTGAGATCGCCCGCAAAATTACTCATGCCCGCGACGAGATTTTGCCCGCCCGATTTCATCGTCTCGCGAATGACCTCGGGGTTGGTCATCGGATTGTTCGTCGGCGACATCGCCGAAACCATCTGGCGGAGCATGAAGTCCGCCTTGTGCCGGTCGCGCTCTGAAAGCCCTTCGGTCTCCTCGAGGCTATCCATCATCCAGCGCGCGGTGAGCAGATACGCCTGCTTCCAGAAGTCGAAGTAGGGATTGTTCTTCCAATCCGGATCGTTGAAGCGTGCGTCGCCCGCATCGGGAGTGGCGACAGGCGGCGCATCCTGCCCCATCAGCCGCTGTCCCGTCGCCTGCCACAACTCCATGTACTTCTGCAGCAGCTCGCCCTGATGCTCCGCGAGCTTATTCGGGTTCGACAGCCAGTGCTGCCAGATCTCCGACCACAGCCGCGAGTTCTCCGTCACGTCGGAAGCGTTGACCGGCGTGGGCCGCATGAAATCGCCACGCTCCATCAACGTCGCCATCACCTTGCCGCTCTCCTGCATGAGGGCGAGCATGTTCTGCACGAAGGCCTCCGGATTGGCCGTCATGAAATGCGACAAGTCGACGTTGGCAAAGCCGGGCATCTGCATCGGCATGCCCCCTTGCCCGAACACATTCGGCAGGCCAAAGGCATTGGGAATAGCGAACGAGGAATTGTTGTTCGAGCCCGTCTTGGACATCTTGCAATGCTCCAGCTTGTGGCTGCCGCAAAGGCGGACGAGCGCTAACCAATAGAGTCGAGTGGACTATGCCCGCGCAACCCGAGTGAGACAATCCTTCGAAAGGCGCGACGGCTGCCGCTCTGTCTCGATCTGAGATAAGGTGCCGGCTCAAAGATTAGCAGGGTATTAACCCTGACCGTCTAAGGTCTGGAAAGCGTCTGCCGGTTGCGCCCGGCAGCGATGTCGTATGGTTTGTCGCCCGGCGTTTGTGGGAACCGGTACATGGCCGAAGCCGAAGTAGCGTATCGCGGCATATCCGCAGGCGTGTTGCCATCCGCCGTTCCGTACGCGGAAGTCACCGCAGCGGCCGAACGGCACGTCCTCGCACCGGCGGCCGGTTCGCCGGCTTCATCCGTCCCCCGCAATGGCCCCAACGTCGTCGAATGGGTCGAACCGGCCGAGAGCTTCTGGCTGCTCGCCCTCAAGAATTTCGGTCTCACCCTCGCAACACTTGGCGTTTATCACTTCTGGGGTCGCGTCGAAGCCCGCCGCAAGGTGATGAATGCGATCCATATCAACGGCCGTCCGCTCGACTACACCGGCACCGGCCGCGAAGCCTTCGTCTCGTTCCTGATCGGCGCCGTCGTCGCGGGCGCGGTCATCACCGTCATGCTCGGCCTGTTCCAGAAGGCCACGGCCGGCGGCGCCGGCATCGAGGGCGTGCGCCAGATGCGCTGGCAGCGTCTATCAATTTCACTGCCGATGCTCTTCCTCTTGGGCTCGGTCGTCTACCGCAAGCGCCAGCACATCCTCCGCCGCACCTGGCTATCGGGCCAGCGCTTCGACATGTCCGGTTGGGCCTGGAGTTACGCGTGGCAGCACTTCTGGAGTGCGTTCCTCGTCCCCCTGACGCTCGGTTGGGCCGCACCCTGGCGGTCGAGCAAGCTCGAGCAACGCAAGATCGCCGAGATGCATTACGGCGGTCGCCATTTCGAATCTCGCGGCGAACTGAAGCCGCTCTACACCTCGTTCGCGGTGCTCTGGTTCGGCGGCGGCGTCATCTACGTCGGCACGCTCCTGGTACTCAGCCGCTATATCGGCCCTGAAATCGTCGCGGCCGTCCAAGGCATGACGCTGAAGCCGCTCGCCAATGCGGATGTTTTGCGCCAGGGCGCCCTCGTTCTAGGCGCAGGCCTCGTGCCGCTCGCCGTTCTGATGCTGCTCTACCGCAAGGCCTGGCTGGAGCACCTCGTCTCCAGCATCTGCTTTGGCGGCGAACGCTTTTCGTTGAAGCTGCCGCGCTTCAAGTATCTCTGGATCTGCATCACCAACATCGTGATGACGGTGTTCACGCTCGGCGCCCTCGCGCCTGTCGCCGAAGCACGCCTCGTGCGCTTCGTGCTATCCCATCTGGATGCGTCAGGCCCCATGGACCTCACGGCCGGCGCGCCTTGATGCCATTCTGGTGCCTATATTCGCCGCGATGAAGACGCAGATCTCTGCCATCAGGGCGAAGGTGGACCATGAAGCGCGTTCTCTCGATCGTCCTGGCCGTCGCGGTCGCTTACGTCGCATGGCCTCTCTGGTCGGGCTGGCAGTTGCGGCAGGCCATCAAGTCACGTGATCTCGCGGCGCTCGAGACGCAAGTCGACTGGACAACCCTGCGCGCCAATCTCAAGCCGCGTCTTGCAACTGCCGTCCGCGAGAATGCAGACACCAGCACCGGGGTATCAGGCGTCCTCAAGCGCGCCATCGGCGCCGCCGCCGTCGAACGTGGCGTCGACTACATCGTGACGCCGAAAAATCTGGGCCGCGTTCTCGCCGGGCGTGAGTTCGTTCTTGCCCGCATGAAGGAGGCGCCGCAGCCGGTGCCGCCCGAAAAAAACGATCCGGCCAAGCAGAACGAGGCGGACGCCGACGATCCGCAAGACCCTGTCCCGCCGCGCCGCCTGCGCTGGGCGTTCTTCGAGACACCGACCCGCTTCCGCATCGAAGCCGAGCACCCCCGCGTGCCGAACGGCCGGATCGTGTCCATCCTGGCGCTGCAGGGCCTCTCATGGCGCCTCGTTGACGTGGACCTCGTCTCCAAGCCGTGACGCGCCAAACTCTCTACAACTCGCCTTCGCCGAATATTAAGCGTACTGAACTATCCTCGCTGCTCCGGTTTGGTTCGGAGTTGGCGTCATGGAAGCGAGGCGGTGTCACAAGTGCGGGTCGGCGATGCTGCCGTGCCAGACTTTGTATTTCAACTTCGTTTTCACTCAAGTCGAGTTTGCGTGCACGAAGTGCCATAAGAAGATCGCGGTCTCCGGCAAGATGATGATCGGCGCCTCGCTCATGACCGGGTTGATCGGTCTTGGAACGGGAAATCCGCTTTATATGACCGGCGGCCTGTTCATCATGCTGTCGCCGTTCTATCGGCGAATGCGCAATCCTGTCATGGACGAGCAGACCCTCGCGCTTGGCCTCGGCATTATACCGACCTCGCCGCTTGATGAGAAAGCGGTGCTGCCGGTCCGCGTGCCGAAAGAGCCCGTTGTCGAACGGCCCTCACGCGCGTTTGAGTCTGCTGAAGCGGCGATCGATCGCGCCATCGCCGACCGCCAGCAGCGCACCAGCGGTTTGAAGAAACCGCCGGTCGGGCAGCGCTTTGTCGGCAGCCGGGAGGCGGCGGGTGCCGCCGGTTTCGGCCGCCGCCGCACGACGGGTGGCTGAGCGCGCAGTCCTCACACCTTGAACTCGAACGTCATCCCGTCGTAGGCGGGCTCGATATGCGAAGGCAAATCGCGCCGCAGCGTGTCGTAGTCGAGATCGATGTGCATGTGGGTGAGGATCGCGCGCTTGGCGCCGATCTTCTCGACCATCCCGACCGCCTGCTTCACGCTCCAGTGTGACGGATGCGGCATCGGCCGGAGCGCATCAACGATCCACAAGTCGAGCCCCTCGAAATGCGGCCGCGACTCCTCCGGAATGCCGACGATATCAGGCGAATAGCATACGTTCCCGACGCGAAACCCGAGCGATTTGATCTCGCCGTGCTCCTGCAGGATCGGCATCACGGTGATCGGCCCGCCGGCACCATTGATCGTGAAAGCCTCGCCCGGCGTGATCTTGTGCCGTTCGAGGATCGGCGGATAGCTAGACCCGGGATTGCTCTCGAAACAGTAGCGAAACCGCAGAAAAAGGCTCGCCCAAGTCGGCTCGTCCATCCAAACCGGCACGCGCCGCCGTGTCTGCAACGCGAACACGCGCAGATCGTCGATGCCGTGCGTGTGATCGGCGTGGTCATGCGTGTAGAGAACGGCATCGACATGCACCACGTCGCGTTCGAGGCACTGGTCGCGCAGATCGCACGGCGTATCGATCAGGATCGTCGTTCGCCCTTGCCGCGACGACCGCTCGATGATGGCGGCGCAGCGCCGCCGCCGGTTCTTCGGGTTCGACCTATCCGCAGCGCCCCACACATGCCCGATCCGCGGCACGCCACCCGACGACCCCGTACCGAGAAAAGTGAAGCGAAAAGTCATCAACGTCCGTCCGTTCGTAGCCTGCGAATGGTCCTTGCGAGCCGTCCCGCATTATTGATGCGCGGCAAGCGATAGTCCGAGCAGGCGCGTCTGTAAGCCGGCATCGGCGGCAAGATCGGCCATGCTGCCGCGATGCACGATGCGGCCATCGTCCATGACGGCAACGCTATCACCGAGCTTCGCCGCGAAGCGGAAGTTCTGCTCGACCAGCAGGATCGTCGTATGCGACCGCTTCAATTCCGCGAACGCGCCAATCATGTTTTCGATGATCGCGGGTGCGATGCCCTTGGTCGGCTCGTCGATGAGGATCAATGTGCGCGGCTCGATGATCGCCCGCGCGATCGACAACATCTGCTTCTGCCCGCCAGACAGCACGCCCGCCGGATACTGCCAGAACTTCTTGAGCGCCGGGAAAAAGCTGAAGATCCAATCGAGCCGTGCCGGATCGGGCGGGCCTTTGCGCGCCGCGAGGCGCAGGTTCTCGGCAACGGTGAGGTCCGAGAACACGCCCATGCTCTCAGGGACATAACCGATGCCCGAAAGCGCGATGTCGGGCGTGCCGGCACCGCCGATGTCCTTGCCGTCGAAAACGACCCGCCCTTGGCTCGGCTGCCAGAGCCCCATGATGGTGCGCAGCGTCGTTGTTTTCCCGGCGCCGTTGCGCCCGAGCAGCACCGTGATGCCCCCGCGCGGCACCGTGAAGTCCACACCCTGCAGAATGTGATACTGGCCGATGTGGGTGTGAACGCCGTCGAGCGTCAGCAATGCGTCAGCCATGGCCGCCCCCACTGACACTGCCGGGCGCCGCGCCGAGGTAAGCCTCTTGCACGATCGGCGACGCGATCACCGCTTCAGGTTCGCCGTCCGCAACGAGCTTTCCGTTGTGCAGCACCACGATCCGATCGGCGAGACTGCGGACCACATCCATCTTGTGCTCGACCAGCAGGATCGTGCGCGTGCCCTCGGCCTTGAGCCGCTTGATGAGATCGAGGATGACGGGGACCTCGTCGACCGACATGCCGGCGGTCGGTTCATCGAACATGAAGACGTGCGGCTCGAGCGCCATCATCAGCGCGACTTCGAGCTTGCGCTTGTCGCCATGCGGCAACGCGGCCGCAGTGATCTCGCGCTTGTCGGCGAGGGCGACCTGCTCGAGAAAATGCTCGGCACGCTCGATCCACTCGGCATGCGATCGCCACCGCGTCGTAAGGTTTGCAGCCTGCGCGCTCTTTGCTTGTACGGCCAGACGCACATTCTCGCCGACTGAGAGATTGGGAAACAGGTTGGTAATCTGGAACGCGCGGCCGATACCGCGGCGGGCCCGCTCGGCGGTGCTCAGCTTCGTGATGTCGGTGCCATCGAGATGCACGGTGCCTGATGTGGCAGGGAGCTGTCCGGAGATCAGGTTGAAATAGGTCGTCTTGCCGGCGCCATTCGGCCCGACGATGGCCGTCAGCGTCCCCGCATCGAACGAACACGTCACCGCATCGACGGCCGTATGGCCGCCGAAGCGTATCGTCAGATCCTTCGTTGCGATGACGGGGGCCATGATGTCATCCCCTCTCCCCGTCTTTCGCGGAGAGAGGGGAGGCCTCTCACTTCTTGTTCGTGATCGGCAGCGGCATGTCCTTCGCCGGGATGGTCGCGACTAGTTCGAGCACGTCGTTGTCCTTGGCGTCCTTCTTGATCCGCCAAGCGTACATGTCCTGAAGCGCCTGGTGATCCTCCTTGCGGAACGTCATCGGCCCCTTCGGCGTCTCGAACGACATACCTTCCATGGCAGCGATCAGCTTCTCGGTATCCGTTGAACCGCCCGTCTTCTGCAGAGCCGTCACGACAGCCGACGCCGCTGCAACACCACCGGCCACGAAGAAATCCGGCGGCGCGTTATGGCGCTTCTGATACTCGGCCTTCAGCCAGTCGTTCATCGGGTTCTTCGGGAAGTCGTAGTAGTAATAGATTCCGCCCTCGGCGCCCGCGAACGACTTCCAGCCGTTCATGACCGGCAGAATGTTGCCGCCCGGTGCGAGCGTGATGTTGAACCGCTCAGGCTTCATGTCGACGAACTTCGCCATCGGATGCGCGCCGGCCCAGATGAAGCCGATGATCCGCTTGCCGGGCTTGTCCTTGAGCGCATTGAACAGCCGCTCCGCGAACGGCGCGAAGTCCGCGGTGTTGCCGGCCGCATATTCTTCCGCGACGATCTTGGCTTTCGGACGCAGCGCCGCGAGCGCCGCTTTGTAGGCTTTCACACCGTCGCGGCCGAACGCGGTGTCGAGGCCAAGCATGCCGATCGACACGTCTTCGTTGGCTGGCACAGCGGCGGCGGCAGCCAGCGCATCCTGATACGACGAGCGCCCGGTGCGGAAGATATAGCGGTTCCACTTGTCGCCCGTGATCGAGTCCGCGACCGCCGGTTCGACGATCAAGACCTTCTTGCGCTCTTCCGCAACCGGCAGCATGGCAAGCGCGACCGGCGAGCCCGTCGTTCCGACCGCCAGATCCGCCTTGTCGTCGCCATAGCATTCTTCCAGCAGCGACTTGCCGCGATCCGGCTTCAACTGGTCGTCCTTGACGATGACCTCGATCTTGTCGTCGCCGACCTTGTTGGTGCCCTTGGTGAGGTATTCGAGGCCCATCATGAAACCGGCCTCGGTCTGCTTGGCGTAGGCTTCGAGCGGCCCGGTCTTGCCGGCAATCAGGCAAACCTTGATGTCGCGCGCCTGTGCGGCGCCGGTGGCGGCGCACAACAGCCCTGCTGCGGCAAGTGCGGTGAGGGATGCGGCGTAACGTTGCCGGCGGATGCTGCGATCGCCCATGCTGGAACCTCCAGGTAAACTACGACGGATGGGAACTGGCTAGCGGTCGAGAGGGGATGCGGTCAAGCGCGACCCGTGGCCGCCGTCAAGCATGCACCGGCGCGCCGTTGCCGCCTTGACCGCCGCCGCGCCGATGTCCAGCATGGCCGCGTCGGCATCTGCTCAATCCTTGGGCAAGTCTGCCGGCGTGCCAGCGCCCGCCATTCGGCCCGATCACCGAGGAGAAGCCGCATGTCACAATGCATCGTCATCGTGCAGTTCGATACACCGAATGCCCCCGCCGATCAGGTAATCGCGAGAAGCCTCCCAAACACGCCCGTTTATCGCAATCTCGGCCAGAGGGGCCTGATCCGGAAAGACTATGTGAACGGCGACAACGGTGTCGGCGGCGTCTATCTCTGGGAAAGCCGCAAGGCAGCCGAAGCCTGGTTCACCGAGGACCTGATGGCCGACCTGACCAAGCGGATCGGCGTCCGTCCGCGTCTGACCTGGTACGACACGCATATCACCATCGACAACATCAAGGGCGAGACCCGCGTCGACGGCAAGGCGGTAACCGTGCCGGCACCCAGAGCCGCCGAGTGACATCCCTGCACGCGCCCTGCCGGCGCCCCTTCCCGGGGCAGGCGTGAGGCTCACACCTTTTGTTGCGGGGCCGCCGCGGGAATAGGCAGTAGCGCGGGTGGCTGCGTCGACAACGGCTGCATGACAGTCGGCGGCAGCGGACTGACCGTCGCATAGATGCCGGCCGTGCGGAACGCCTCGAGGATGGTGATCCGCAGTTGCGATTGAACGCGCGTGCTGGCCGTGACATCCGCCAGCGTCACGCGCAGCGAGAAGTCGAGCCGATCGGCGGCAAATGCATCGAGCGTGGCGAGAGCCGCCGGCTGCTTGAGAACCTGCGGATGCTTGTTGGCCGACGCCTCTAGGATCTCGATCACCTTTGCCGGATCCGTCTGGCCGTCCGTCCAAAGCTTGAGCACGACCCGCCCCAGCATATTTCGGTGTGTCCAGTTCAGCACCCGGCCCGAGATCAGCTCCGAATTCGGCACGATCAGGCTGGCGCGATCGAACGTCTCGATTTCGGTCGAGCGAACGGAAATGCGCCGCACGTTGCCCTGTTCGCCGCCGACGACGACCCAATCGCCGACCTTGATGGGACGCTCGACCAGCAGGATGAGGCCGGAAACGAAATTGTTGACGATCGACTGCAAGCCGAAACCGATACCGACCGACAGCGCGCCCGCGACGATTGCGAGGCTCGTGATGTCGAACCCGGCATAGGAGACGGAGATCAGAGCGGCGAGGCCGATGCCGCCGTATCCGACCGCCGTATCAACCGAATTGGCGACACCTGAGTCCATACGCCCCTGCGCCACC
>JAPXTA010000007.1:0-64757 GCA_033812735.1 Hyphomicrobiaceae bacterium
ATGATCGACGACCTCGTGAGCCAAGGGGTGAGCGAGCCCTACCGCATGTTTACGTCGCGAGCCGAGTTCCGGCTGCGCCTTCGTGCTGACAATGCTGATCAGCGGCTTACGCCACTTGGGATCGCGATCGGTTGCGTTGGAACCGACCGCGAGGCTCTGTTTGGTGCGAAGCAGGTACAACTATCTGAAGCGCGGGAGATGCTTTCAGCTCTCGTGTTGACGCCTAACGAGGCCGAGGCTGCGGGTTTGAGCGTCAACAAGGACGGTCGGCGCCGGTCTGCGTTCGATCTTTTGGCTCATCCCGGGGTTGATTTTGCGCGTGTCCGGGCGATCTGGCCTGAATTGAGGGCAATTAAGCCCGAAATCGCAGCCCAGATCGAGGTTGACGCTCGTTACGCAGCTTACGTCGAGCGCCAACAGGTAGACGTCGATTCGTTGCGGCGGGACGAGGCGCTTTCGATCCCCGGTGAGATGGACTTTCAGGCGATTATTGGTCTTTCGACCGAGCTGAAACAGAAATTAGACCGATACAAGCCGGCTACGATCGCGCAGGCGGGTCGGATCGACGGTATGACGCCGGCCGCGCTGATGCTGGTTTTGGCGGCGGTGAAGAAGGGGCAGCGCGACCGCAAACAGCGGTTTGGTGCCCTTTAAGGCAACGCGGTTCCGCCTAGCACGGGCTCTTATTCGCGAATCGGAGGCGACTTAGATTTCGGAGTCGATTCAAGGACCTGAAGACTTTGAAAAGGCGTTCGGCGTTTCACGTGAAACGATCGAGCGGCTGATTAGTTACGAGCAGCTTCTGGTCAAGTGGCAGCGAACGATCAACTTGGTTGCCCCGAAGACGCTTTCTGAGGTGTGGGGACGGCATTTTGCAGACAGCGCGCAACTTGTGTCGATGACCCCCGTCTTTCGGCCGCTGCATTGGGTTGATCTCGGGTCGGGGGGCGGCTTTCCAGGGCTTGTGGTCGGAATTCTGCTCGCTGAAAGCGGTGGGGCCCGGCTCACGCTCGTTGAAAGCGACACCAGGAAGGGTGCATTTTTGCGTGAAGTGGCCCGTTCGACCGGGATTTCGTCGCGGTTGACAGTGGATATTGTGGCCGGGCGGATCGAAAGCCCGGCAAATCAGACTAGGGTCGGGCCAGCGGATGTGGTTTCTGCCCGTGCGCTCGCACCATTGAATAAGCTTCTGGATTTGGCTGGGGGCTATATGGGGCCACAGTCAGTCGGGCTCTTTCTCAAAGGGCGCGACTTGGCGGTCGAGATTGCCGAGGCAGAAAAGGAGTTTGCGTTCGCATTCGACATCGTGCCGAGTCGCACGGACCCTAGTGGCCAGTTGTTGTCGGTGCGCGGTGTGCGCAGAAAGTAGTTTTATTTCAGTTCGTTAGTCGAACTGCGGAGGCTGGCGATGACACAAACGGCTGCTCCTGCTGCTCCCGGCAACGTCCGGCGCGGGCCTCGTGTTATCGTGCTCGCCAATCAGAAGGGCGGCGTCGGCAAGACCACGACTGCGATCAATCTTGGTACGGCACTCGCGGCAGCCGGTGAGAAAGTTCTGATTATCGATCTCGATCCCCAGGGCAATGCGTCGACCGGTGTCGGTGTTGGGCCCGATCAGCGGCCAAGAACGATGTACGATGTGCTGACCGGGCACTGCACGCTGTCAGAGGCCATTATTGAGACGCGGGTTCCAGGGCTTTCGATCGTTCCGGCAAACGGCGATCTCGTTGGGCTCGAGTCCGAGATTCATGCGGATGTAAACCGACCCTACCGTCTTCGGGACGCGATCGCCCGGCTGGTCGCCGAGCAGCGAGTGAAGCCTGGAGATTTTCCGATTGCATTCGTGCTGATCGATTGTCCTCCGTCACTCAACCTACTGACGCTCAACGCCATGACGGCGGCGCAAGCGGCCATCGTTCCTGTTCAATGCGAATTCTTCGCGCTCGAGGGTATTTCGCAGCTCAAGGAGACGATCGATCAGATCAAGGCGACGCTCAACTCGGGATTAGAAATTCAAGGCGTCGTTCTCACCATGCATGATGCTCGAACGGCTTTTTCCCGCGAAGTTGCCGATAACGTCCGTACGTTTTTTGGTGCGAAGGTCTACGAAACGGTCATTCCGCGCAACATTCGGGTGGCGGAAGCACCGTCGTACGGGCAGCCGATCCTCATTTATGATCCCGACTGTATCGGGTCGCAGGCTTACATCAAGCTCGCTTCGGAAGTGATGGGCCGCGAGGCTCGTGTGAGTGCGCCAGCACGATGAGCGGCGTCAAGTCGTCGATATTTGTAGTATTGCGTCCGGTAGCCTCTCAAACAACGGGTTTTTTTCCATGAACATGCCCCTGCCGCGCAACAGGTTGGGCCGCGGTCTTGCCTCTTTGATTGGCGAGCCAGCGATGGCGAATCCACGGTTGCCGTCGGAAGGCGAGCAGCGCGTCGTTCCTCTCGATCAGCTCCATGGCAGCCGAACCAATCCGCGCAAGCATTTCGACGAGAGCGAACTACAGGAACTAGCGGACTCGATTGCGCAGAAGGGGCTCGTGCAGCCCATTCTAGTCAGGGCCGATCCTGCTGGTGGCTATGAGATCGTCGCTGGCGAACGGCGTTGGCGTGCTTCCCAGAAGGCCGGTCTGCACCAGGTCGCTGTGATCGTGCGCGAGCTCAACGACCAAGAAGTTATGGAGCTAGCGATCATCGAGAACGTCCAACGGGCGGACTTGAATGCGATCGAAGAGGCCGCTGGGTACAATGAACTCATTCAAAGGTTCCAATACACGCAAGAGCAGCTTTCCGAGGTGATCGGCAAGAGCCGTAGCCATCTTGCCAATATGCTCCGGCTGCTCAAGCTGCCTGACAGCGTGCAGGGGCTGGTTCTCGAAGGAAAGTTGACGGCGGGTCATGCCCGGGCGTTGGTCGGACGCGAGGATGCTGACGCGTTGGCTCAGCGGGTCATCGAACAGGATCTCAGCGTTCGCGATATCGAGGCGCTTGTTCAGCAGATCGACAAGGGGGGCCCAAAGCCGCCCGTGAGCCGTGTGCGCGAGAAGGATGCCGACACCAAAGCTTTCGAAAAAGAGCTCGGCGATCTGTTGGGCCTCAAGGTGGAGATCAAGCGTGGGTCGGGCGAGAGCGGCCTGATGGTCATAAAGTACGGCAACTTCGATCAGCTCGACTACATTCGGGCTCGGCTAGCTGGCGGGCAATAGAAAGCCTAACGCACTGCTAGTGATCAGATTTGCCGCTGCCGATCTTGTAGGCAAACAGGTCTTCGTGCATTGGTCGGCTGCAACGCGAGCAAAACAGCGAGCCGCTCCATGGCCAAAGACACCATTCTCAGTCTTGCGGAGACGATCAAGTCCCGTCGATCTGCGACGGGAGATAAATCCTATACGCGCCAGCTTCTGGATCGGGGGCCTGAGTATTGCGCACGCAAATTCGGTGAAGAGGCCATCGAGACGGTTATTGCAGGCCTAACCGGGGATGACAAAGCGCTGACGGCCGAAGCTGCCGACGTTATTTATCATCTGCTGGTGTTGCTTGAAGTTCGCGGAATCGACGTGGCAGAGGTCTACAGCGTGCTGGACTCGCGGACGCAGCAGTCCGGACTGGCGGAGAAGGCTGCTCGCAAGACCTCCTAATCTCCGGCAGATTTCTAATTCTCCCTTGTTGGGATCCGCTCCGCCATGCCTTACCGTCAAGCCATCGAATTTTCGCCCTATCGTACCTTTTCGCGAGAGGATTGGGCGAAGCTGCGTGCAGATACGCCGATGACGCTGGTGGAGCGCGATCTCGAGTCATTGTCCGGCATCATCGACGAGCTCTCTATGAGAGAAGTCGAGGAGATTTATCTTCCGCTTTCGCGCCTACTCAATCTCTACGTCGCTGCATCGCAGGAATTGCATCTCGTCACCAATCGGTTTTTGGGGCGGCGCGATGGGCAGGTCCCGTTCATTATCGGGGTCGCGGGGTCCGTCGCTGTCGGCAAGAGCACAACCGCGCGCGTTCTCAGGGCACTGCTTGCGCGATGGCCGGATCACCCTCGGGTCGATCTGGTTACGACCGATGGTTTTCTTCTCCCCAATGCCGAGTTGGCGAAGCGCGATCTTATGGAGAGGAAAGGCTTTCCGGAGAGCTTCGACACCTATCGCTTGCTGAACTTTCTAAACGACGTCAAATCCGGGAAATCGAACGTCAAGGCGCCGGTGTACTCCCACTTCCATTACGACGTTGTGCCAGGGCAAGAGATCACTGTTGACCGGCCTCATGTTCTGATTGTCGAGGGGTTGAATGTTCTTCAGCCGGCACGGTTGCCGAAGGACGGGAAGGCAATTCCGTTCGTCTCGGATTTCTTCGACTTCTCAATCTATATCGATGCCGATGTCCAGGTGATCGAGAAGTGGTACGTCACCCGCTTCATGCGGTTGCGTCAGACGGCGTTTCGCGATCCGGCTGCGTTTTTCCATCGCTATGCAAGTCTATCTGATGAGGCAGCCCGGCAGCGCGCCCTGCACATCTGGAAGACGATCAATTTCAAGAATCTGGAAGAAAATATCCTCCCGACGCGGCAGCGGGCAGGGCTTATTATCCGCAAGGGTCCGAACCATTTGACCGAGACCGTGGACCTGAGGCGGGTTTAGATCCTAGGCCTTGTCCGTTGGCTTCTTGCCGCTCATCATCCCGGTAAAACTCGCTAGCAACATCTGACCCATCATCGTCTGCGCTTGAAGCATATTTCCAAATGGCGTTCCCGCAAGTGCGCTCTGATAGGAGAACATTTGCAGCTTCGCCACCGCAGTCATGACTTCGACGGAAAGTTTGAGCGCCTCCATCTGGTTCTGGACCAGCGGATTGGCGGGCGGCGGCTTCGGTGCGAAGGGCTGCAAGAACGGGGGCATGAAGGGGAACATCATTCCGGGGTGTTGGCCAGGGTGTTGGCCCGGATGCTGGCTAGGATGTTGGCTTGCCTGAGGGAAGAAGGCCGCAAACGGGTTTGGCGGCGTGGACGTCGGTTGATCAGGGGGCGAGGGTGGACGAGGGTTGGTTGTGGTCTGATCGACGGGTCGCGGCGGCGGGGGCGAGCTGGCCTGCTGAGTGATCGGTGATGCGGCAGGTTTATTCTGTTCATCGTCTAGCGCCTGGACAGCCGTTGCCTGAAGCGCCTTCAGGTACGCTGCAAGGAGAGCTGCCTCACGGGCCTTATGGGGGTCTTTAGCGGTCGAATCCGTAGTATTTGGCGGGAGTTTCGGCGCTTCCGGAATGGTCGGTCCGGGCTTTGGCACGCGTGCAATAGTTGGTGTCTCGACAACCTGGCGGGTCGCCGGTCGAGATGCTGGTTGTGCCCCGCGCGCCTCTGCTTTCGCGCGCGGCTTTCGCGACTGACGCTTACTTGGAGAGGGTAGCGCGGGTTGCTCTGTCTTGGCGACCTTCACCTTCTCGCGGAGGCGGCGGACGATCGAAGGATTGTCGATGCCGATCAGTTTGATGGCGGTCGTGGGTTTCAAAGCCGGATCGTCTGCCATGAGACGAGCGATTTGCCGCAACAAGGTTGAGTCGTCGATGCCGGTTCCTTTCGGACGGCCGCGACGGCGCGGTGCCGTGTCGGTGCTCAGATCTGCCATAGCTCTCTATCTCGCTGCGACCAAAAGGCCGCGCGACCAGCTTCGTGAGCGCGGGCTACGCTCGATGCTTGAGATTATATTCCAACGCGGCGCGGAGTCACGAGCGATTGGAGGAGTGGGCAGCTCGACTCCATCCGTAAGGGATTTTAATCTGTTTGGCTAGATCAAATCGCCATCCAGCTTCTCAGGAGGTGCCGGTGCGGCACTCTTCGTTGGCCGGCAGGGGATCACAGGTCTTGTCGGTGCTGCAGCGATCCAGTGCGGCATCGAGCTCCGGATTGACGATGCCATCCACTGGGCCCTTATAAAGTCCGTGGTCGGTCAGGCCGCATTGGTACATTTTAATCATCCGCTCGCCACCGAACTTCATGGCCTGCCGATAATCAGATACCGCGCCAGCCGGGTTTCCCATCGACTGGCGGATGTGGGCCCTGGTGTCGTATGACGCGCCACTTGTCGGGTCGAGGCCAAGTGATTTTTCGACATCGAGAACCCCATCCGCGGGCCGGCCCCACCGGAAGTAGGCCCATGCCCGGTTATTCAGGGGTATCGACGCATTCGGCTGGATCGCCAAGGATCGGTCGTAGTCCTTGATCGCTTCCGCATACCAACCCTTCATCGACAGCGCGAGCGCCCGGTCGGCGTAAAGCCTGGCGCGCTCGTCTGGAGTGAGATTGCCGCGTTCCAGTAGGGCCGTGCAGCCGCGAATCTTCGCTTCCAGATCGGTCGAGAAGCAATCGATCTCCATATCGGCTCGTGCGGGGGCCGGTGCAATGTGTCCAACAGTCAGCAGCGCAATCGCAGCAAACAGACAATAGCGGTGCAGCTTCATCATCGCACTCCAGCCGGGCGATCGGCACAAGTTCTTGCAGGCACTTTCGGGCATTGTAGCGGCGCGTCGATCACCGGCGGACAAAAAACAAGTAGCAACTTCGACGGCCCTCGCGCACTGCCTTCTGCTCGTAACGGGTTTGTGGCCAGTCGGGGGGGCGGACCTGCCAAGCGGACGGCCGGTCGGCAGTCCACTCGAACTCGGGCGAGTCCTGAAAAGCCATCAGGATCGTGCGGGCGTAGTCAGGGATGTCGGTGCCGATGCGCAGTTCTGCGCCGGGCTTCATTGCTCGGGCTAGATCCGCTAGCAGGCGGCGATTAATCAGGCGGCGTTTCTGATGCTTGCGCTTGGGCCAGGGGTCCGGGAAGAGGATAAATACCTTGTCCACCGATTGGGGTGGCATATTTGCAAGTATCGCACGCGCGTCGTCGGCGAGTAGACGGATGTTTGCAAGCTTCCTGTCTGCGATGGCGGTCAGAACCTTGACCACCCCCTCTTCGAAGGGTTCGCAGCCGATGATATGAATTGAGGGATTATTTTCCGCTTGCCATATCAAATGTTCTCCCCCGCCAAAGCCGATCTCCAACCAAACCGGTTTTCCCGCCCTGTCGGCATTAAGAGGCGCTCTTGGATCAATGGCGACGCGCGGCAGTAGGTCCCGCAAGAGCATGTCCTGCCGGGGCGAGAGTTTGCGGCCGCGGCGGCGGCCGAACGATCGCAAGGGCGCATCAGGGTCTTTCAGGTTCGCATGATCGGTCATGCGCGTTCACATATCACGACCGCGCACGCTGGCCAGTCTGCTTGCGGCCCTCGCATCACGGATCGAGCTCGGTATCCCAGTAGAGGTAATCCAGCCAGCTTTCGTGCAGGTAATTGGGCGGAAACAGCCGGCCGTTCCTATGCAACTCGAAGACCGTCGGGCGATAGGGAAGGTGATAGGGACGCAGACCAGCCTTTTCGAGCGTCAGGCTACCCTTCTTGAGATTGCAGGGGGAGCACGCCGTCAGCACGTTGTCCCATCGGGTCAAACCACCGCGCGAGCGGGGCAGCAAATGATCGAACGTCAGTTCGCTCTTGCAGCCGCAGTATTGGCAGGTGAAACGGTCGCGGAGGAAGACATTGAACCGCGTAAAGGCCGGGTAGAGCGCTGGCTTCACGTATGTTTTGAGCGCCACGACACTTGGGAGGCGCATCTCAGCATTCGGACTGCGAACAAATCGATCGTATTCCGATACGATGTTCACACGGTCCAAAAACACGGCCTTCACCGTATCCTGCCAGCTCCACAACGACAGTGGGTAGTAGCTGAGCGGGCGGAAGTCGGCGTTCAAAACTAGGGCCGGAAAGTGTTCTGCGGCACTTGCTCCTGACACGTCTGTGCTTCCTGTCATTTCTCTCGGCAGGCCCGAGGGTTATGGCACGTCGCACTCGTACATTAACAATAGTAGTGACGCATGACGCCCGTGTGAAGGGGGGTGGTGCCGTGACGGTGTCGCGCCCTGCCGCGGCGGTGGCTGCCATTCCCGATCGTTGCTTGCGCCAGGGGGCATCTCGCGTATCAATTTTTGTGGTGGAGAACTTATCGGGCTTGGCTTCGACATGACAGTAACGACGTCTCAGCGGTGGCGAATCGGATTCGACATCGGCGGCACCTTCACGGACTTCATTCTCTATGATGGGGAGTCGCAGCGTGTGCATCTGCACAAGCGACTCACATCCAGTCCCGATCCATCGGACGCCGCCCTCATCGGCCTTGGCGAGTTGGTCGACATGGCTGGAATTGGACTCGCAAACGTTAGCGAGATCGTACACGGCACCACGCTCGTCACGAACGCGATCATCGAGGGCAAAGGTGCCAAGGTCGGCCTCATAACAACGGCTGGGTTCCGCGATATTCTCGAGATGGGAACCGAGCAGCGGTACGACATCTACGATCTGTTCCTGCAGTTCCCGAAAGCACTGGCGCCGCGGCGGTTGCGGATCGAGGCGACCGAGCGGATCGATCGCGACGGACGTGTCGTCACCGCGCTCGACGAGGTGAGTGTTCGCTCAGCGGTTAAGGCGCTTGTCGCGAGCGGCGTGCAGGCGATTGCCGTCATGTATCTCAATGCCTATGCGAATCCCTCGCATGAGCGCCGGACCGGGGACATCATTCGCGAAGTTGCGCCGCATATCGCCGTGTCATTGTCGTCGGACGTCGTGCCCGAACTCGGCGAGTATCAGCGCGCGGTGACGACGACTGCGAATGCCACGGTGCAGCCGTTGATGGCTGCTTACGTCAGCAAGCTGGAGCGTGAGTTGAGATTGCGCGGCTTCACTGGTGCGCTGCGGCTGATGCATTCGGCAGGCGGTCTGGTTTCGCCTGATACGGCGAAGGCCGCTCCCATCCGTTTACTCGAATCCGGTCCTGCCGGCGGCGGATTGGCGACGGCGTTGTTTGGGGCGTTGGCCGGCAAGAAGGACGTGATTTCCTTCGACATGGGCGGGACGACCGCGAAGGCCTGCTTGATCGAGGACGGCGCTGCGGAGATTGCGCCGATGATGGAAGCGGCGCGGGTGCATCGCTTCAAGAAGGGGTCGGGGCTGCCCATCAAAGCGCCTGTCATCGACATGATCGAAATCGGCGCTGGTGGCGGATCGATTGCCCGGATCGATGAAGTCGGTTTGCTCCGCGTCGGGCCGCACTCGGCTGGGTCGGCGCCGGGTCCCGCTTGCTATGGCAACGGCGGTATCGAGCCGACAGTGACTGATGCGAACCTCGTGCTCGGGTTCTATGATCCTGCGTTTTTCCTCGGCGGGCGGATGAAGCTAGATGTCGAGGCGGCGCGGACGGCGATCAAGCGCGTTGCCGATCCGCTGGGATTGAGTGTCGAGCAGGCGGCTGCCGGAATTCATCGTGTGGTCGTCGAGGGCATGGCGGCGGCGGCGCGGGTGCATCTGGTCGAGAAGGGCAAGGATCCACGTTCCTATGCAATGGTCGGATTCGGCGGTGCCGGGCCGGCGCATGCCATTGAGGTTGCGCGAGCACTCGGTGTTGCGGAAGTCATCATTCCGCAGGCGTCCGGCGCTGCATCAGCGCTGGGATTCCTGGCGGCGCCGCTGTCGGCAGAGCGGGTTCGGTCTCGCGTGATGGTGCTCGATGGCGACGCGAATCTCTCCGAGCTGACGCGTCTGTTCGGCGAGCTCGAGTCGGGCGGACGCGAAGAGCTGGCCGGGTCCGGCATCGCTATTGCCGATATGGTCGCGGAACGATCCGCAGACATGCGTCTCGTCGGACAGATGCACGACATCAACGTGCCGCTGCCAGGCGGTGTGCTCACGTCGGGTGGGTTGGCGGCGATCCGTGCCGCATTCGAGAAGGCCTATTCGCAGCGTTATACGACGGTTTCGGCGGGGGCGCGGTTCGAGGCGATCAATCTTCGGGTGCGTGTGCGTGGTCCGCTGCCGAAGCTTGCGCTCACCGGTGCGGTGGGCGGTGCCGATCCGAAGGGAATGGTGAAAGGCAAACGCAAGGCGTTGTTCGATGGCGCTTACGTGGAGACTACGGTCTATGACCGCTACGCGTTGACTCAGGGGTCGACGATCGAGGGGCCCGCGATCATCGAGGAACGGGAATCAACGACCGTGGTTGCCCCAGGCGATCGGGTGCGCGTCGACGACGCGCTCAATTTGCGGGTTGACGTGCGCGTGGCGGCGACGCCAGCGGCGCGGATCACGGCGGACATGCCGGCTGCGGAGGCGATCAAGCTGATCGAGAGCGACCCGATTTCGCTCGAGATCATGTGGAGCCGGCTCGTCACCGTCGTCGAGGAGATGTGGTTGACGGTGTGCCGCACAGCTTATTCGCTGGTCATCTCGGAAGCCCAAGATTTCGCTTGTGAGCTGCTCGATCCGTACGGAGAGACGCTTGCTCACTCGCCACGTGCGATGCCGGTGTTCAATCTGACACTGCCTCGTGCGGTCAAGGCGCTGCTTGCGAAGTATCCGCCAGAAACACTGAAGCCGGGCGATGTTCTCGTCACCAACGATCCTTGGCTGTGCGCTGGGCACCTGTTCGATATCGCCGTCGTCACGCCGGTGTTCAGCGGCGGGCGTCTGGTCGGTTTGATGGGTACTGTCGGGCACGTCTCGGACATCGGCGGAACAAAGGACTCGCTCAGAGCGCGCGAAATCTACGAGGAAGGTTTCCAGATTCCGCCGATGAAGCTGTTCAATGCGGGTAAGCCTGACGAGACGCTCTATCGCCTGCTCGAAGAAAATGTGCGCAACGGCCATCAGGTGATTGGCGACCTCAATTCATTCGTTGCCGCGAACGCGCTAGGTGCCGAACGGCTTACTGCGTTCATGCGTGACTATGGTTTGGGCGACCTTTCGGCACTTGCGGCCGTGGTACAAGGGCGTTCCGAGCAGGCCATGCGCGATGCCATTCGGGCAATTCCGGATGGTGTCTATCATTCGACGATCAGCAACAATCCACTCGGCAAACTGCTCGAGTATCCCGTCAAGCTGATCGTGAACGATGGCGAGCTGACTATCGATTTTGAGGGGGCGCCGCCGCAACTGGCGCAGGGCGGTTTGAACTCCACGCTGAACTACACAGCCGCCCACGCTACCTATCCGCTCAAGTGCATGCTGACGCCCTCGGTGCGCGGCAATGCCGGTTGCTATCGTCCCTTCACGGTCAAGGCGCCTGAAGGGTCTATCCTGAATTGTACCAAGCCGGTGGCCGTAAATCTTCGCACGCGCACTGGCTGGTACATCGCGCCGAATATCTTCAAAGCACTCGCGGATGCTGCGCCGAAGCAAGTGCAGGCATTCACCGGATTGCCTGTCGCGACCAACGTGTATGGCCAGGACGAGACCGGGCGCACTTATTCCGACTTGCTGTTCGTCGGTGGCGGGCAAGGTGCGTCCGCGAGCGGCGATGGTAAGTCCGGGTTACTGTGGCCGACGTCGGCTGCCAACACGCCCATCGAGATGTTCGAAGCGCGTGCGCCGGTGCTGGTGCTCGAGAAGTCGTACATCGCCGATAGCGGTGGAGCGGGGCTTCATCGCGGTGGTCTTGGTCAGCGTGTCAGGCTCAGGCGCTTGAAGAGCGATGGGTTGACCACGCTCGTATCCGTTTATCCCGAGGGTGTTCGCAATCCGACGCAAGGTTTGTTCGCTGGTCGCGCTGGTGTCGAAGCGAAGGGCTCCGTGCTCAAGCCGGACGGATCGGTCGTCAAGGATTGCGGCACTGGTGAGCTGGTGATGCTTTCAAACGATACGGATATCGTCGAAGTGGTGCTGGCGGGTGGCTCTGGCTATGGCGATCCGCTGACGCGCGACCGTGCGGCGCTCGATGAGGACATTGCGGATGGCTACGTAACGCTTGAAGGAGCGCGGCGCGATTATGGTGCTGCGGGCGCGATACGTGCTGCCGAATAGCCGTCGGTGATTGATTGAAGAAAATGAAAAGGCGCGGAGCGATCTGCTCCGCGCCTTTTGCTTGGCGTTCGGATTGCGAGCGACTACTCGCTCGATTTCGGTGTGTCGGAGTCGCCCGACCCTTCGTCCGACTTTGTCTCCGTCTTCGTGCGACGCGGCGCGCGGCGCAGGAAGGTCGGCTGGTCGTGTTCCTGGAAGCGCTCACCCGCCGGCGCTGCCGCGCGGCGGCGGGGTGCAGGTTTTGTGGTTGGAGCCGCGTTCTCGCTCACTGCGACGGCTGGTACCGGCTCCGCGACGGGCTCAGGCCGCCGATCCATGGGTTGCTCTGTTGCGACAGGGATCGGCCGTTCGATCGGCTGCTCGGCGTCACGCGAGGGCTGATCCCGCTCGGTGTGCTGTGCGGACGGCGGGCCGCCGAAATCGCGTTGAGGGCGTTCACCGTGCCGATCGTAGCGCGGGCGATCGAAATTGCGGCCTTGATCCTGACGGTCTTGACGGTCCTGCGGCGGCCGATCGCTGGCCGAACGCTCTTCGCCGCTACGGTCGCGGTCGAAGTTCTGGCGGTCGTTGTTGTAGCCTCGGTCATGGCCCCGATCGCGATCGCGGTTGTCGAACCGGCGATCGTCGCGGTTGAAGTTGCGCTCGCCGCCTTGCTGATCGCGAAAGCGCTGGTCGTTGGGGTGGCGAGGGCGATCGTTTCCGAACCGTTGGTCACGGTCGCGACGGAACTGGCGATCGTTGTAACGATCATGCTGGCGGTCGCCACGATGATCCTGGCCGCGATCTTGTCCCCGGTCTTGGCCACCGCCGAAATTGCGGTCTCTGTCGCGGTCCCTGTCGCGATTGTGTTGCTGGCCGCCGAACCGATCTTGGCGGTCGAAGCGATCCTGCCGATCGAAACGGTCGTTACGCGGCGGGCGGTCGCCTTGCTGCGGCTGGTGGCCACCTTCAGCCCGTTCTGCGGCCGGCTGTGGCGTGTTGCCTGCCGCCGCGGCGGTATCCTCTGTTCCGCCGTCAGCGGCGCCTGACTCCTCGTCGCCCTCGTCCATGCCTTCGCTGTCGTCGAGCGGGCGGAAGCGCTGGGGCTGGTAGCCGCCACCCGTCGCATCGCCCTGCTGCTGCAGCTGCTCGCGGTAGGCCATGATGATGCGGTTGTAGTGCTCGGCATGCTGGAGATAGTTCTCCGCAAGCACTGGGTCGCCCGATGACTGAGCATCGCGGGCGAGCGACATGTACTTCTCGGCAATGTGGGCGGGCGTACCGCGGACTTTGACGTCCGGTCCGTTCGACTCGAAGCTCCGCGCGAGCGGGTTCTGCGGCTTGCGATTGTTGTTGTTGCGGCCGCGCCCACGGCGGTTCTGCTGACCTGGCCTCACTGGCTTTATCGCTCCCTAGGGTCTTGCGAATGCTTGCATTTTCGGATGGATGGCCTGCCGGCACGTGAGTGCACGGTGGCGGTCCGACCGGCTTCCCGTCGTAGAATCGTTGCACTTTGGCCGGTTTCGCACGTTCGCTATGAACGGGCTCGGCCTTGCATCGGCTGTTACCAGCCGACTTCTCGTCGCTCGAACCGGGGCGCGCCAAACGCGGGCGCTTCGACGCCGGTCATGCGATTATTCTGGACTTCTATGGGACCGTTTTGCCCGGGTCGGCGGCCGCTCGTGACGGCCACAGTCTGATAGTTTACCCCACCTACTGCCTCAAGGGCGCGGTTCTCAATTTCACGGCTCTCGAAGCCGGCAATTCATCTCCAACGGTCGGCAGAACCTGATACATCCGTCGACAAAGAGGATCTTGATCTTATTGTGCCCGTCCCATTTGACGAGGTCAAATAGATGGGCAGTGAGGGTCATCCGTTGTGCCGGAAAGGGTTAACTTACCCACAAGAGCCGGATCAGTGAGACCATTTCGGGAGACCGTACACATTTGCGAATGATTTTCCAAGAGGCTTATTGCCTTTTGTTCAACTGGTTATCACCCCCCCGTGGGGAAACCGCCACACAGCGGGGGGTGCCAGAGAGATCTTTGAAGGTCCTGATATCGAGGTCCTGGCCGTCGGATCGGAAGAGGTTCGCAACATCGCCGGCTTGGTCGTGTCCGACTTCCAGGATCAGCCAGCCGTTGGGCACATATGGCCGATAGGCTGCTGCCAGTCGCCGGTACATCTCAAGACCATCAGGCCCGCCATCAAGTGCCAGCAGAGGGTCATAGTCCCTGACGTCGGGGTCGAGGGTTGGGATCGTTGCCGATGGAATATAAGGCGGATTCGATACGACGAGATCGAATACACCTTCAGCCGGCGTGAAATCCGGGCCGCATCTGAATTCGGCGCGGTCTGCCAGGCCGAGGGCTGCAGCATTCGCTGTGGCGACTGCAAGGGCATCGTGGCTTAGGTCTGAGCCAATGCCGCGGGCGGACGGGAATTCGGCAAGCAACGTCAGTAGGAGGCAACCCGTTCCGGTGCCGATATCGAGTATGCGGCGCGGTTCGATGTGACGTTCCGCAAATACTGCCTTGGCGGCTTCGATGATCGTTTCGGTTGCGGGTCGTGGGTCCAACGTCGCGGGGGATATGCGATACGGTCTGCCGTAGAACCAGCGTTCGCCGACGATTCGTGAAACGGGTTCGTGGGCCAATCGCCGAAGCGCCACGGCTTCGACGCGAGCAAGCTGCATTGGCTCGACAGTCGCCTCAAGTGTCGCGAGCAGTTCCAAGCGGTCGATGCCAAGCGCATGGGCAAATAAGAGCCGCGCATCCGTTTGTGGCGAGTCGAGTGCTTCTTTACGAAAGCGCGAAATCAAGTTGCCCAGCACCTCGCGCCGAGTCACGCGAGGATGGTTGTTCTCACCGCCGCTCACGATGCGCCGCTTTCGGCCATGCTCGCCATCAGAGTTGCCTGGTGATCTGTGATCAACGCGTCGACCAATTCGTCGAGGGCCGTGCCGTCCAGGATGGCATCGAGCTTGTGAAGCGTCAGGTTGATCCGGTGATCGGTGACGCGGCCTTGGGAGAAATTGTAAGTTCGGATGCGCTGCGACCGATCGCCCGACCCTACTTGATCCTTACGATCGCGGGCACGCGTATCGGCCACTTTCTGGCGCTCCAACTCATAGAGGCGGGAACGCAGAACCTGCATGGCGAGACGGCGATTCTGATGCTGGCTCTTCTCGGCCGAGACGACGATAAGCCCGGTCGGCAGGTGCGTAATCCGTACGGCGCTCTCGGTCTTGTTGACGTGCTGGCCGCCTGCGCCGCCGGCGCGCATCGTGTCGATGCGAATTTCCTCAGGCCGAATGACGAGGTCGACTTCCTCAGCTTCTGGCAGTACCGCCACCGTTGCTGCCGACGTGTGGATCCGACCGCTCGCCTCTGTTGCCGGCACGCGCTGCACGCGGTGTACACCGGACTCAAATTTGAGGCGTGCGAACACACCCTTTCCCGTGATCGAGGCGACGACTTCCTTGTATCCGCCGAGGGCGCTGTCGCTTTCCGAGATGATCTCGGTCTTCCAGCCTTTCAGGTCGGCATAGCGGCAGTACATCCGAAAAAGGTCTGCTGCGAACAAGGCCGCTTCATCGCCCCCGGTGCCAGCGCGGACTTCCAGGATCGCGCTTTTTTCGTCAGCTGCATCTTTCGGGAGCAACTTGATTTGGAGCTCACGCTCAGCCGCGGCGATACGTGCCTCGAGTTCCGGGACTTCGTCGCGTGCCATGGCGGCGATCTCGGCGTCGGCGCCGTTTGCCAGTTCTCTTGCCGACTGCATTTCGGCCTGGGCTTGGCGCAAATCTCGAATTGTTTCGGCAATAGGATTGAGTTCGGCGAACTCCTTGGAAAGCGCAACGAACTGCTGCTGATCGACGCCCGCATTGAGCATCGCCTGGATGATTTCCCAGCGGGTCAAAAGCTTGTCGAGTTTTTCAGCGGGCAAGGAGGACATCAGATCTCGTCAAGGTGGCCGGCAAGGGGCCCATTCCGGCCCGTGGCCTTGATGTAGCGAACCATCGCCGCGTCAGCAATGACGGTGGAGCGCTAGTCTCTTGCGCTGCAGCACTGGTTTCTGGTTGCGCCTTGCGGCGCTGTGGATACGATCGTGACGGGTTATGCGGAAATCCGGGGGTGAACCATGGCTCCGACAAAGCGCGTCATACTTCGTGTCGATTCCGAGAAATGTCAGGGGCATGGCCGCTGCAAGGCGCTCGCCCCCCATCTTTTCCGGCTCGACGAGTTTGGCAATTCGCACGTGATCGGCGACGGGGTCGTGGCGGCGAGCGAGTTGGACAAGGCTCATCTCGCCAGGTCGAACTGTCCCGAGTTCGCAGTTGAAATCATCGAAGACTAAGCGTGTGGACGGTAACGGAGACGCCGCAGATGGCTCAGGATGGTACGCCGACCCGCCCGCCCGTCATCGACTGGCTTACCGATTGGGATCACCTCGATCCGAGGTGGAGCAAAGATCCGTATCCGATATGGGAAGAGATGCGTTCGACCTGTCCAATCGCGACGACCAGTCGTTTCCGAGGCGCGGTCATGCCGACAACGTATGAGGCGGTAAAGGCGATCGCCTACGATACGAAGCATTTTTCGTCGCGACGGGTCGTGGTGCGCGATACGCGGATCGAGCCGCCGTCGCCCGCGCCGCCGATTACAACTGATCCGCCTATGCACAAGGCTTTAAAGCAGGTGCTCCTTCCGCCCTTCACTGCGGAAGAGATGGAGAAGCTCGAGCCGAAGGCGCGGAGAATCTGCAATGATTTGATCGACACATTCATCAAAGACGACATTGTCGATGCCGCGCAGCAGTACGCCCGGCACATCCCCGTCCGAGTGATCACGCACATGCTCGGAGTCCCTGAAGCGGATGGCGAATTGTTCGTGCGGTGGATTCACGAGATTCTCGAGGTCGGCATCTATTCGTCCGAGGCTGTGCTGAAGAGCAGTGCGGAGATGGAGTCCTATATCAAGGGTCAGCTTCAACGCCGCAAAGCGTCTCCCAGCGACGATCTGATCAGCATGATCATGGCAAGCGAGATTGGCGGCAGGCCTATTCCCGAGGAACTCGTGGTCGGGATGGTGCAGCTGCTCATGATTGCCGGTATCGACACGACATGGAGCGCGATCGGCGCCTCGCTGTGGCATCTTGCCAAGACGCCAAGTGACCGTGACCGGCTGATCGCGGAGCCGCATTTAATGCCGACGGCTATCGAAGAGTTGTTGCGTGCCTATGCGCCGGTGACGATGGCTCGCGAGACTATCGCCGATACGGAGATCGCGGGGTGCCCAGTCAAGAAGGGACAGATGGTGCTGTTGTCGTTTCCAGCGGCGAACCGGGATCCGGCCATGTTTCCGGATGCTGACAAGGTGGTGATCGACCGGCAGGAGAACCGTCACGCGGCCTTCGGACTCGGGATACATCGCTGTGTCGGGTCAAACCTGGCTCGCATGGAAATGCTTGTTGCCATCGAGGAGTGGCTGAAGCGGATTCCAAAGTTCTCGCTGAAGCCTCACACAGATGTGCTGTGGTCCGAGGGGACTGTACGCGGTCCAAGACAGCTGCCGATCGTGGTCGAAGCCCGGCGGTGAGGCTGAGGCCGTCAGTAGCGAAATTGCTCCGAGAGTATGCGCTCGTCGAGCGTGTGGCCGGGATCGAACATCATGTAGAGTTCGTGCTTGGTCGCGAGTTCGACGTCGACGCGTATGACGTCACGCGTTTCGGCGTTGTCGGCCACGGCGCTTGCGGGTCTCTTTTCAGCTTCGAGAACGTCAATTCGGATCTTGGCTTGATTGGCGACTAGCGCTCCCCGCCAGCGCCGAGGCCTGAACGGACTGATTGCAGTCAACGCCAAAAGCTTGGCGTCGATCGGCAAGATCGGACCATGTGCCGAAAGATTATAGGCTGTGGAGCCGGCAGGCGTCGCGACCAGCAGGCCGTCGCAAATCAACTCGTCGAGGCGGACCTTGCCATCAATGCTGATCCTGAACTTGGCGGCTTGGCGGGTTTCACGGAACAGCGACACCTCGTTGATCGCGAGGGCCGACGACTGTGTTCCATCGGCGGCGTGCGCAACCATCGCCAACGGATTTATCCGCGTTATCTCAGCGCTGCCCAGTCGCGCCACCAGTCCTTCTTCGTTGAATTCGTTCATCAGAAAGCCGACCGAGCCGCGATTCATGCCGTAAATCGGAATGCGGTCGTTCATGTAGCGGTGCATCGTTTCCAGCATGAATCCATCGCCGCCCAAGGCGACGATCACGTCAGCGTTCTTCGGCGGTGAATTGCCGTAGGCGTGCACGAGGCGACGGCGTGCGTCCTGTGCTTCAGGGGCATCGCTCGCAACGAATGCGATCGCGTCATAGTTGGGAATGGTTTTGGGCAAGCGGAAGCCGTCGCGGTTGATCTGAGTGCCGAGACATTCATGGTAGCATGGCACGACAGGTGTAACGCAAAGATTGCGCTGGTGGTAACCAGCTCAAGGCCGGCCGGGAGGAGCGGATGCAACCTCAGTCCGATGTTGTTCTCATTTATTCGACATTTCCGTCGCTCGAAGCGGCAGAGCGGGTTGGTAAGTTGTTGATCGAGGCCCGCCTCGTTGCGTGTGTGAACATCTTCCCCGGTATGGTTTCGCTCTATGAGTGGAAGGGTGCGCTGCAGCGCGACCAGGAAGTGGTTATGATCCTGAAAACAAGCGCGGAATGCAGGTCCGCCGCGATGTCGGCAGTGGCCGCCAATCACTCTTATGAGACGCCCGCGGTGCTGGCTTTGAATGTCAGTGATGGTCATCCCGCTTATCTGGCGTGGATACGCACTCAATCTGGCGAGCGAGGGTAAGTCCGCCGCTCGCGCTCCGACCGTCGGGCGATTATGCTCTCGAGGATGTCCATAACCGTGCGCGCCCCATGATCGTCCTACGCTCCATCCTCTATGCCGTCGCATTCTACCTGACCACCGCTGTCATGCTGGTCGGTGGACTCTGGTTGCTAGCGATGCCGCGTTCGTGGGCGATGGCGGGCCTCAGGCTGCATGGTCAGATATGCACCTGGCTGCTCAAGGTCATTTGTGGGACGCGGCTCGAGGTGCGTGGGACGGACAATATTCCCGATGGCCCGTGTCTTGTCGTCGCCAAGCACCAGTCGGCTTGGGATACCTTTGCGCTGATCCCGCTGTTTCGCGATCCCGCCATCGTCTTGAAGGACGAGTTGAAGTGGATTCCCGTCTACGGATGGTTCTGCGTCAAATTCGAGCACGTCTTGGTCAAACGAGATCGAGCGGCGGTGGCGCTAAAGCAAATGGTAGGTGACGCAAAGGAGCGCGTCGAGGCGGGGCGGCAGGTGCTGATTTTTCCAGAGGGGACGCGCAAGGCGCCCGGCGACGAGCCGGACTACAAGCCCGGTTACGTCGCACTTTACGAGGGTCTCGGTGTGCCATGCGTGCCGCTCGCGCTCAATTCCGGTTTGTTCTGGCCGCGGCGGTCGTTCCTTAGATATCCAGGAACGATCGTAGTTGAATTGCTTCCTGCTTTACCGCCCGGCATGCGGCGGGCGGAGTTTCGCCGAACTATCGAGGCCCAGATCGAAGCGTCATCAGCTGCGCTCATCGAAGAGGCCGCTCGAACGCAGCCGGCATCGCCTCTGGTAGCGGACGCGTGCCATCGCCTTGCAAAGATCAAACAATGAACATGACAAGAACATTTTGTTGACGGGCTGGGCGGTGGCGCGTATGCTTCTAGTAGTAGTTCAGTACGTTTTGTCAGGTGACTCCCGACCATGGAGTGGACGCAGACCCTAGATGCGCAAACCGCTGGTTTTCCCAATGATTGGCCGCGCGTTTCGATCGAGATTTGGGACCAGAAATACCGCTTGAAACAGCCCGATGGAACGCCGGTCGATCGGAACTGGTCCGACACGGTCAAGCGGGTGGCGGGGGCGGCTGCGAAGGTGGAGCGCGCCAAGGTCCGGGGCAAGATCGCCGCGGAGTTCGAAGCGGCCATAAGCGACTTCGCCTTCCTACCTGCCGGCCGGATTTTGGCTGGTGCTGGAACCGGTAGAAAGGTGACGCTTTTCAATTGTTTCGTCATGGGCGCGATCGGCGACGACCTGACGTCGATTTTCGACAACGTCAAGGAAGCTGCGTTGACGATGCAGCAAGGTGGCGGGATCGGGCACGATTTTTCGACGTTGCGGCCGAAGGGCGCGCTGGTGAAATCGATCGGCGCCGATGCCTCCGGCCCCGTCACGTTCATGGATGTTTGGGACGCGATGTGCCGGACGATCATGTCCGCGGGGAGCAGGCGTGGCGCGATGATGGCGACGCTGCGCTGCGATCATCCCGACATCGAAACGTTTATCGAGGCGAAGCGCGATGCCGCCCGATTGCGCAATTTCAATCTGTCGGTTCTCGTGACCGATGGGTTCATTCGGGCGGTGCGCGAGGACGATGGCTGGGACTTGGTGTTCGCCGGCAAGGTGTACCGGCGGATACGAGCACGCGATCTCTGGGAGAAGATCATGCGTGCGACGTATGCGGTCGCCGAGCCGGGCGTCATCTTCATCGACCGGGTAAACGATCTCAATAACCTCGCCTACTGCGAGTCCATCAGCGCGACCAATCCTTGCGGTGAACAACCCCTGCCGCCGTACGGAGCCTGTCTTCTCGGGTCGATCAATTTGGCGAGGCTTGTCGAGCGGCCGTTCTCAGCCACGGCGCGCCTCGATGAAGAGCGGCTTGTAGCGCTCACGCGGACGGCGGTTCGTTTTCTCGACAACATCATCGATGTGTCGAACTATCCGCTGAAGGCGCAGCATCAGGAGGCGAAGTCGAAGCGGCGCATTGGTCTCGGTGTGACGGGCCTTGCGGATGCTCTCATTCAGCTTGGCGTTAGATACGGTTCGCCGGAGGCGCTGATGCTGACCGACCGATGGTTGGGTAAGTTGAAAGTGTCGGCTTATGAAGCAAGCGCGGCGATTGCCGAGGAAAAAGGCGCGTTCGATCTTTGCGATTCCGAACGGTTGCTGGAACGGCCTGCTTTAATTTCGCTGCCAGACGGCGTTCGGTCGCAGATCGCGCGGCATGGACTGCGAAACGGGTTGCTCACTTCGATTGCGCCGACAGGTACGATTTCGCTACTTGCGGGCAATGTTTCCAGCGGCATCGAGCCGGTCTTCGATGTTGCCTATGACCGTCGCGTTCTCAAGCCTGATGGATCCGCGCGGACCGAGCGGGTGGAGGACTACGCGTACTCGCTCTACAGGCGGACGGGCGAGCGATCAGAGACACTTCCGCCTGCCTTTGTCACGACTGCGGCATTGTCGCCGCGCAATCATCTGGAGATGCAGGCTGCGGCGCAACGGCACGTCGACAGTGCTATTTCGAAAACGGTGAACTGTCCGGTGGACATATCATTCGAGGCGTTCAAGGACATCTATCTCGATGCGCATGCGCTCGGCCTCAAGGGTGTTACGACGTACCGGCCAAACGCGGTGACGGGATCTGTTCTAAGTTCGGATAGCACCTCGGGTATGCCGAGTGTTCCGGCTGCCACCGTAAGTGCCCACTCGGGAGGTGGAGAGTCTCCCACTGGACGGGCTGTTTCCGCGCGTGCCGAAAAAGGCGCGGTCGTCTACATGGCGGAGCCGCTTGCAAGACAGCCTGTGCTTGCTGGGTTCACTTACAAACTGAAGTGGCCTGGCAGCGAGCACGCGATGTACATCACGATCAATGACATCGAAGTCGACGGGCGCCGGCGACCTTTCGAGATCTTCATCAACTCAAAGAATCTCGACCACTATTCCTGGACGCTTGCGCTGACGCGCATGATCAGCGCGGTGTTCCGGCGCGGCGGCGATATTTCGTTCGTCGTCGAGGAACTCAAGGCTGTATTCGATCCACAGGGCGGGCGCTGGATGGATGGCCGCTACGTTCCCAGTCTGCTCGCGGCGATCGGTGACGTGATCGAGGCACACCTGGTGCGGATCGGGGCATGGCTGCCGGACGAGCCTGACGCCAGTCATCGTCCGGCCAAGCACGAGATCGAGGTCGTGGCTGCTGACGAGGCCATTGGGGACGGGGGCGGAAACCGGTCCAAAGCGGCGCAGATGGCGTTCGTTGCTAGCGACAATGGGGTGCGTGGCCGGGCATGTCCGCGCTGTGGGGCGAGCACCTTCTTGAAGCAGGAGGGTTGCTGGGTGTGCCGTACCTGCGGCCACTCGAGCTGCGGCTAGTTGGCCAACGTCTTCAGTTCAATAACCGTACGAGCCACAGGGAGATTGCGGGGAACGCTACGACGAGGGCCAAGCGGAGAATGTCAGCAGCCAGGAATGGCAGGACGCCGCGATAGGTCGAGACGAGCGGGATATCGCGCGCCAGGGAGGAAATGACGAAGACGTTGAGGCCGATGGGCGGGGCCGTCAGTCCTATTCCAACGACGATCAGGACGAGGATGCCAAACCAGATCGCTACTTCGTCCGGCAGCATGCCGAAGTCGAGGGCTTGGACGACGGGGAAGAAGACCGGCAGTGTCAGGAGGATCATCGCGAGTTCGTCCATGACCGCGCCGAGCAGAATGTAGAAGGCGAGGATGGAGATGAGGATCGCGTAGGGCGACAAGCCAGAATTGCCGACGAACTGTGCGGCGGTGTCGGGCAAATGGGAGAGGGCGAGGAACGCGCCGAAGATCTCGGCGCCGAGAAGGATGATGAAGATCATTCCCGACGTCTCAGCGGTTTGGCGAAGGGCTTCGAAGATCTCCTTACGTCCGAGTGCTCGCGATACGACGCCGATGACCAGCATCGCGATGGCGCCCACGGCTGCGCCCTCGGTCGGTGTGAATACGCCGCCGTAGATGCCACCGACGACAATGATTGCCACCATGATCGCGGGCATCACCGATACGTCGATGAACATGACAAGTAGCGAGAGTGCGGCGAGCGCGGCGCCGAATGCAAGCCCGAGTTGGTTCCGATAGATTTGGATCGCGATGGCGGTCAGCAGGGCGACGCCAAGTAGCTTCGGCCAAAGGGGCTGCGGCTTGACTTCGACTACGATCGGTTCGGTGCGTGGTGCGAGTGCCGGATTGCGGCGCACGACGATCGCAATGACGAAGCAATAGGAGAGGGCTGCCAGCAGGCCTGGTATCAGGGCTGCCTGAAACAGTTTGGCGATGTTCTGCTCGGTGGTGATCGCATAGACGACGAGTATCACCGACGGCGGGATGAGAATGCCGAGCGTTCCGCCGACCGCAATCGTGCCGGTGGAGAGGCCGGGATCGTACCGAAACTTGCGCAGTTCGGGCAAGGCGGCGCGGCCGAACGTGGCCGTGGTTGCAACGGAGGAGCCGCAGATTGCGCCAAAGGCCGTGCATGCACCGATGACGGCCATTGCGAGACCGCCGTTCAACCGGCTGAAGGCACGTTCCGCTGATGCAAACAACGCTCTCGCGATGCCTGCGCGTTCGGCGAGTGCGCCCATCAAAATGAAGAGCGGGATGACGGACAGGGTGTAGTTTGCGAATTGGTGATAGGCGTTCGTCTTCATATAGCCGAACAGGGCGTTGTAGCTTGACAGGTGTGTGTAGCCGACGGCGCCGACGATCAGCATGGAGAGGCCGATCGGTGCGCGGAATGCGATCATCAGCAGCATGGCACCGAAACCGACGGCTGCGGTCATTGTTCCGGTCATGAGCGGTCAGCGCTCCGGTCGCGCAGCATGAGCCAAGCGGTTACGAGGGTGACGATGCACAGGAACGCTGCGAGAGCATCTGCGAGCGCGATGCTGGGCCAGAGCGGAATTTGCCTTTGCATGGTGGTTTCGCCGGAGCGGATTGCGTCGGTTGCGCCATGGAACAGCGTCCATGTCATGAAGCCCGCGAAGGCGGCATAGACTAGATCCCAGAACGCGTCGGTGAGGCGCCTCACTCGTGGCGACATCCAGCCCGTGAAGGTGTCGACGACGATGTTGCCGCGCCGCCATTGGGTGTAGGGGAGGTACATGAACACGGTGATGGCCGCGCCCATCTTCACAAACTCGAAGTCGCCTTCGATTGGAGTGCTGAACAGCCAACGGCCAAGGACGCTGAGCGTCGCCAAGATTGCAACGGCGAGAGCGGTCAATCCGCCGACGACGGCCAGCGCGGAGGCCAAAGCGCCTATAACACTGGACGTTTGGGAGGCATCTTCTGACGGCGATCGCGCGGCGTTGGCCTCGCCGGACGGTTCCCGGGCGTCTGTCATGTTACCTCCCCAATTCATCGGCCTGGGGCTTTTGGGGCCCTCTTCTGCCGCTGGACGGTGCCTCAGCCTTGGCCGGCAGCGCTACTGCTAGTCTTAGAGTTCCCGGCCGGTGGCTGCAAAGGGTACTGTAAAACAAAACGCGGAGACGGGTGGGCCGTCTCCGCGGTCATAACTTGGGAGGCAGTTACGAGTCAGCTCTGAGGTGTTTGAGCGTTCGACGCCATGCCCTTCGACTTCATGGCGGCGGTCACCTCGTCGAGGCTAAGGGGGTCGTCGATGGTCGCCGGCATCTTCCAAGCCTCGCCGTCGGCGATAGCTCGCATGGTGCCGCGCAGGATCTTGCCCGAGCGCGTCTTTGGCAGGCGCTTGACGGTGACGACGTTCTTGAAGGCTGCGACTGGGCCGATCTCGTCACGCACGAGCTTGACGACTTCCGCTTCGATCTCTTCGCTGGCGCGGTTGACGCCGGAGTTGAGCACGATAAAGCCAACGGGGAGCTGGCCCTTCATGTCGTCCGCGACGCCGACGACGGCGCATTCGCCGATGTCCTTGTGCTTGGCGACGACCTCTTCCATTTGACCAGTCGACAGGCGGTGGCCGGCGACATTGATGACGTCGTCGGTTCGAGCCATGACGTAGGCGTAGCCGTCTTCATCGCGGTAGCCGGCGTCCGAAGTCGTGTAGTAGCCGGGGAAATCCGCCAGATAGCTTTTACGGAATCGCTCGTCATTGCCCCACAGGGTCGGGAGCGAGCCTGGCGGAAGCGGCAGCTTGATGGCGAGCGTACCGGGCTTGCCGGCTGGTACGGGGTGGCCCTTTTCGTCGAGCACTTGGAGGTCATAGCCGGGCATTGGTACCGTCGGCGAACCGTACTTGACCGGAAGTGTGCCAAGGCCAACGGGGTTGCCGCAGATCGGCCAGCCGGTTTCGGTTTGCCACCAATGGTCGAGGACCGGCACCTTCAGCATCCGCTCCGCCCACTTGATCGTCTCGGGATCTGCGCGCTCGCCAGCGAGGAAGAGCGTGCGGAACTTGGAGAGATCGTATTGTGGGATGAACTTGCCCTCGGGATCTTCTTTCTTGATCGCGCGGAATGCGGTCGGCGCCGTGAATAGCGCGGCGACCTTATGGTCTTGGATGACGCGCCAGAATGCACCGGCGTCCGGTGTGCCGACCGGCTTGCCCTCGTACATCAGCGTCGTGCAGCCTGCGAGCAGTGGCGCATAAACGATGTAGCTGTGGCCAACCACCCAGCCGACGTCGGATGCGGCCCAGAACACTTCGCCGGGATTGATGCCGTAGTGGTTCTTCATGGTCCAGTTCAGCGCGACCATGTGACCGCCGTTGTCGCGGATCACGCCCTTCGGCTGACCGGTCGTACCCGAGGTGTAGAGGATGTAGAGCGGGTCGGTTGCTTTGACGCTGACGCATGAGGCTTTGACGCCGCGTGCCTTGGCGTCAGCAACGCAGGCGGACCAATCGTGGTCGCGTCCGTCGATCAGCTTTGCCTCCGAACCGGGGCGATGGAACATCAACACCGACTTCGGCTTGTGGGCCGCGATCTCGATCGCGCGGTCGAGTAGCGGCTTGTAATGAACCATCCGGCCCGGTTCGATACCGTGCGACGCCGCAAGGATCGCGACGGGTTTGCAGTCGTCGAGACGGGTTGCGAGTTCGGAGGCAGCGAAGCCGCCGAATACGACGGAGTGGATCGCTCCGATGCGGGCGCACGCGAGCATGGCCATTGCGGCCTCCGGGATCATCGGCATGTAGACGATGACGCGGTCACCGGCCTTGACGCCCAACTCGGTCAGCACGCCTGCGAGGGCGGCGACTTCGTCGGTGAGCTGGCCGTAGGTGTAGGTCCGCTTGGAATTGGTGACCGGACTATCGTGGATCAGGGCCGGCTGGTCGGCGCGGCCGCGGGCGACGTGGCGGTCGAGGCAGTTCCAGGCGGTGTTGCATTCGGCGCCGACGAACCAGCGGCCATACTGGCCGGCATAGGGATCGAACGTTTTGTCCCAGAGCTTGAACCAATCGATGTCTCGTGCGGCCGTCGACCAGAACTCCTGCGGGTCGCGCTGCCACGCTCCGTAGACTTCGTGATAGCGGCTCGCAGCCTGTGACGACGCCGTTGACATGATCGATCCTCCTGCCCGGGCGCACCTGGGCTCTTCAGCTATTTTCTGGAACACAGCACGCCCGGGCGGGGGGTGCAATTGGTCGGGAGTCGAGTGCCTGGGCGTCGCATGGCACCCGTGCTCATGTTGCGCTTCTCGCGGTCGCGACACCGTGCTGTTTCGCATTCCTTATGATTTCAGATCCTTGGTTCTATGCCGTTGCCCTGCCGGCGGTCACCTTGTTCGGGCTGTCAAAGGGCGGTCTGGGTGGGGTCGGGCTTCTCGGCATGCCCCTGATGGCGCTCGTGATGTCCCCGATTCAGGCCGCCGCGATCATGCTGCCGGTTCTGATGGTTCAGGACGTCTACACGGTCTGGTCGTTTCGCCGCACCTACGACGTGACGACACTCTGGAATCTCTTGCCTGGGGCGCTTGCCGGCATCTTGGCCGCGACGCTTGTGGCTGCCTGGATCACGCCGTCGCAGATCAAGATCGGTGTTGGTCTATTGGCTATCGGCTTTTGCCTTTACGTCTGGATTGGCAGCCGTTTGGCCATGGCCAGCCATGCACCGCACTCTTTCGTGAGTGGGTCGGTGTTTGGTGCGTTGTCGGGGTTCTCGAGTTTCGTCATTCATGCGGGCGGGCCGCCCTTCAATGTGTATGCGGTGCGGCGGGGCCTTTCCCGCGATGATTTCGTGGGCACCAGCGCGGTGTTCTTCGCAGTCGTCAATTGGTTGAAAGTACCACCTTATTTCACGCTCGGTCAGTTCACGTGGGATAGCCTGACGGAATCTGCGACGCTCGTTCCAGTGGCGTTGGCCGCAAACGCGCTTGGGGTGTACATCGTCCGGCGGATGAGCACCGCGCTATTTTACCGGCTAGTCTACGCGGCGACTTTCGCCATTGGCGTCAAGCTCATCTGGGACGGCATGATGACTTGAATGTGAAGTGACCGTAGCGCTGGAAAATGACTTCCATAAGCAGAGAGAGTTGACAGTCTTTGTGCAACGCAGCATTTAGTCTGCGACTGGATGGTTCGGGTGCGAAGTGTCTGGTTCGATAGGGGTTATCTATTGCGGCTGCCATACAAAAGCTACCAATCAGTAACCATTGTTACCTATCGGTTAGGCACCGGCTCAAACCGGAACTCATAAGTTTCTGACAATCAGGCCCGAGGCGAAGCGTCAGCTCCGCTTGAAGGCCTCGTGTGGGATAATTCCATGTCGGGCCCTGCTGGCGTGCGGGATCATCGGATCGATTGGCTGCGCGGGTTTGCGCTGGCCTCGATTTTCGTCAACCACATGCCGGGCAACAGGTTCGAGCATTGGACCCTGCGCAACTTCGGGTTCTCGGACGCCGCTGAACTCTTCGTGCTGCTGGCCGGTATTGCGGCGGCGCTCGCGTTTTTCCGCCGTTTCGAGCAGGGAGAGACGGCCGCGATGTCGGTCAAGGCGCTCCGCCGGACCGGCAAGCTTTATGTGGCGCACGTGTTGTCGACGGCAGGAGCTGTGGCTTTATTTTTGGCTGCTGCGCTCGTCTTCGGGAACCCTGGCTATCTCGACCTGATCGGTGTCGCGCCGCTGACAGAGTCACCTTATCTCGGACTGATCGGTGTCCTGACCGGCGGCTATCAGCTCGGGTACTTCAATATTCTGCCGCTCTATGTCGTCTTGTTGGCGACGCTGCCGCTGATGCTATGGATTGCGGTGCGCGATCTTCGGATCCTGGTCGGGCTTTCTGTTGCGCTATACCTCGCAACGCAAATCTACCAGCTTCACATGCCTGCTTTCCCGGATGAATACGCTTGGTATTTCAACCCGTTTGCCTGGCAATTGCTGTTCATTTCGGGTTTGGTCCTCGGCGTCATGCGGTTGCGCGGACGTTTCGTTCCCTATCATCCGATCGCGTTCGGACTTGCCGTCGCCTACTTGGTTTTCAGCGCTGTCTGGATGATCTTCAGCCTCGGCGGAACACTGACAAATAATCTCGTGCCGTCGTGGCTCGACACCCTGCGCAAGGCGAACCTTGCGCCGGTGCGGCTGTTGCACCTGTTCGCGCTCGGATATGTGCTGGTTCACTCACGTGCCTGGGTTTGGCTCGTGCGTATTTCAGCGAAAGATCCGCTGCTGACGACCCTCGGCCGGAATTCGTTGCCGGTTTTTGTGACCGCCTCCTTCGCGAGCATGGTTGGCTATGTCATTCTCGTGTGGCTCGAGCAGCCGTCGCTCATCGTCGAAATCATGCTGACCATGGCAGGTCTGGCTGTCATGTGGCTTGCGGCAATGGTCAGCGAAGTTGGGGCACCGGCGATCGCCGGCCGCATCAGGCAGGTGGTGGTGCCGGCGCCATTTTTTCCGCTGAGCGACGAGCCGAAGACAACGCCGACGGGGCGCAACAAATAAGGCCACACCTAGGGGTCAGTCGGTGCTCTGATAAGTCGCGTGGTCAACGCCGCCGCGTTCATCGAACACCACGCATGAGCCCTGCCAGGCGCTATCGCTTGCTGGTATCTGCTCCAGGTAGGCGAGGATGCCGCCCTTCAAGTGGTAGACGTGCTTGAAGCCCTTTGCCTTCATGTAGGCGGTCGCCTTTTCGCAGCGAATGCCGCCGGTGCAGAAGGTGGCGATTCGTTTTTCGCGAGCTTCCGCCGGCAGGTCGTCGACGACTTGGGCGAAATCGGTGAACTTCTGGATCATGGGATCGATCGCGCGTTTGAAGGTACCGGCAGTGACTTCGAAGTTGTTGCGCGTGTCGAGGACGATGACGTCCGGGTCTGCTATCAGCGCGTTCCAGTCTTGCGGCGAGACATAGGTGCCGGCGCCCAGACAAGGGTGGCCTTCAGGCTGTTTGAAGGTGATGATCTCGCGTTTGAGCTTGATCTTCAGCTTGCCGAAGGGGTGTTCGGCGTACCGGGCCTGCTTGACGTCCAGATCGCTGAAACGGTGTTCGCTGCGGATGGCCGCGAGAAATTTTCCGCTCGTCTCCGCCGGGGCGGAAATTGTGCCGTTGATGCCTTCCGGGGCGAGCAGGATGGTGCCGCGCACGTCCATGGCTTCAGCTAGTGGCAGGAGGCGGTCCCGGATAGCCGGGATGTCGTTCAGATCGACGAATTTGTAGAAGGCCGAGACGACGTACGTCATTGATTTTGGCTCTTGGTTTCCTTGCTGGAGACGAGCGGTATGGCGGTGGGGCGCGGCAGTCAACCGGGCAAGTCGACATGGCCCCTGAAACCGGCCCTTGGTGCGGGTATCCAGATGGCCCCGAGTTGACTAGCATGGTGTTCATCCCAGCGATGGACCTGCCGATGACCAATTTCTACGAAACAGATCTCGACCGGAACGAAGCAAATTTCCAGCCGTTGACGCCGCTTTCTCATCTGGAGCGAGCCGCGACGGTCTACCCTGGTCATACAGCCGTGGTGCACGGCGGTTTGCGCCGGTCGTACCGGCAGCTCTATGAGCGGTCGCGCCGTTTGGCTTCGGCCCTGGCGCAGCGCGGGATCGGGCGGGGAGATACCGTCTCGCTGATGCTGCCGAATACGCCCGAGATGATCGAGGCGCACTATGGCGTGCCGATGAGCGGCGGCGTCATCCACGCCATCAACACGCGGCTCGATGCGGCGCAGATCGCGTTTCAGCTCGACCATGCCGAGACGCGCATCCTCATCACGGACCGGGAGTTCGCGCCTGTCATGAAGCAGGCGCTGGCCCTCGCGGCGGTCAAGCCGCTGGTCATCGATGTCGACGACCGCGAGTTCCCGCAGACGGGCGAGCGTCTGTCAGACCTGGAGTATGAGGCTTTTATTGCCGCCGGTGATCCCGCTTTCGCTTGGTTGAAACCGCTCGACGAATGGAATGCCATCGCGGTCGGCTATACGAGCGGGACGACGGGCAATCCGAAGGGCGTGGTGACGCACCATCGCGGTGCGTACCTGATGTGCTATGCGAACATATTGGCGGCCGGTCTTGGCAAGCATCCGGTTTATCTTTGGACGCTGCCGATGTTCCATTGCAACGGCTGGTGCTTCCCGTGGACCATTTCCGCGGTGGCGGGGACGCATGTCTGCTTGCGTGCGGTGCGGGCGAGGCCGATTTTCGACGCGCTCGCAGACCTCGGCGTGACCCACCTGTGTGGTGCGCCGATCGTCATGTCGACGTTGCTCAACGCGCCTGACAGTGAGAAGCGAGCCTTGCCGCGGTCAGTCAATTTCGTAACGGCGGCGGCACCCCCACCCGAGGCGGTTCTCGCGGCGATGTCCGAGGCCGGTTTCAATGTCACGCACGTCTATGGATTGACAGAGGTTTACGGGCCGGCGGTGGTGAACGAATGGCACGCTGCATGGGACGACCTTTCGCCGGCCGAGCGGGCGCAGAAGAAAGCGCGGCAGGGCGTCCGATACGCGGCGCTCGAGGCGCTGACCGTGCTGGACCCGATCACGATGAAGCCGGTGCCGGCCGATGGCGAGACGCTTGGGGAAGTGATGTTTCGCGGCAATATCGTCATGAAGGGCTACCTGAAGAACAAGGCAGCCAGCGATGAAGCTTTCGCGGGGGGCTGGTTCCACTCGGGTGACCTTGGTGTGATGCACCCCGACGGGTACATTCAGCTCAAGGACCGGTCCAAGGACATCATCATCTCGGGCGGGGAGAATATCTCGTCGATCGAGGTCGAGGATGTCATTTTCAAGCACCCGGCCGTGGCATTCGTCGCCGTCGTCGCCAAGCCCGACGACAAGTGGGGCGAGACGCCCTGTGCCTTCGTCGAGCTCAAGGCGGGGGTCGCCAATCCGCCGTCGCCTGGAGACATCGTTGCTTGGTGCCGCGAGCACCTCGCTGCTTACAAATGTCCTAGGACTGTGATTTTCCAGGAAGTTCCCAAGACCAGCACCGGCAAGATCCAGAAATACGTGCTCAGAGAGACGGCAAGAAAGATGTAGGCACACTGACGGGGGGTCGTCCGCCGATATTCTTGCCGCCCGGCGTGTTGCGTCGCCGGGGCCATGCCGTTATGTAAGGTCCCGAACCGGTGCGTTCCGCATCCGGCCCCTATCGGAACATCACGGTCTGCAGACTGCGTCTCCGGCGCCTGCAGCCGTGGCAGTGGATGCAGCCATGGCTTTAGTCGTCATGAAGTTCGGCGGCACGTCCGTCGCCAACGTGGAGCGCATCCGCAATGTCGCGCGCCACGTGAAGCGCGAAGTAGACGCCGGCAACAAGGTCGCCGTGGTCGTTTCGGCGATGTCGGGTGCGACCAACCAACTCGTTTCGTGGGTGCGCGAGGCTTCGGTCTTGCACGATGCCCGCGAGTACGACGCGATCGTTGCCTCGGGCGAAATGGTGACGGCGGGGTTGCTCGCGATCGTACTGCAGTCGATGGGTATACAGGCCCGGTCCTGGCAGGGTTGGCAGATCCCGATCATCACCGACAACGCGCATGGCGTCGCGCGGATCAAGGATATTCCCGGGGCCAAGCTCCGGGAGCGGCTCGACCAGGGCGAGGTTGCCGTCATCACCGGGTTTCAAGGTATCGAATCGGAACGTCAACGCATCTCGACGCTGGGACGGGGCGGCTCCGATACGAGCGCGGTGGCTGTTGCCGTCGCTTTGAAGGCCGATATCTGCGACATCTATACCGACGTCGACGGCGTCTATACGACCGATCCGCGCATCGTGCCTAAGGCACAGCGCATGGAGAAGGTATCGTACGAGGAGATGCTCGAAATGGCGTCGCTCGGTTCGAAGGTGCTTCAGACGCGCTCGGTCGAGCTTGCGATGGTGCACAAGATGCGGACGCGCGTGCTTTCGAGCTTTGTCGCGCCGGATGCCATGAAGCCGACCACCCCTGAGACGTGGGGTGAGCTCGGGACGATTGTTTGCAGTGAGGATGAGATCGTGGAAAAGCAGGTCGTCAGCGGCGTGGCCTATGCCAAGGATGAGGCCAAGATCAGCCTGCTCAAGATCGCGGACAAGCCGGGTGTGGCTGCGGGTGTCTTCGGACCGCTCGCTGCCGCGAACATCAATGTCGATATGATCGTGCAGAACATCTCGTCGGACGGGAAGAGCACCGATCTCACGTTCACCGTTCAGGAGAGCGAGTTGGCGCGCACCCTCGAGGTGCTGAAGGCGGCCAAGAAGGAGATCGGCTACTCCGAGGTCGTGTCGTCGGCCGATGTGGTCAAGGTTTCGGTCATCGGGATCGGCATGCGAAGCCATGCCGGCGTTGCCGCGCAGATGTTCCAGGCGCTTGCGAGCAAGGGTATCAACATTCAAGCGATCACGACGTCCGAGATCAAAATCAGCGTTCTGATCGATGCGGCGTACTCCGAGTTGGCGGTGCGTACGTTGCACACCCTGTTCGAACTCGATAAGGACTAAGGGAGCGAAACGCCTAGCGCGCCGGTCGGGATTGTGGGTGCAAGCCGCACTGCCGTCCGCAACTTGAAGCGCGATAGGGCGATCGTTCATCGTCGAGGGAATGCCGTTCGGTCGCATCCTGCGCCATTCGGTCCGTCAGCAGGCGCTCATGACCGCGAAGCGCATCGAAGACATGCGGTTGGCCGCAACCGAGCCGGCGCTACGCATCATCATGCGGCGCTTGCGGGAGATCATGGCCGAGCCGTCCGATGGACAGACGCGGCTCGACAAGATCGTGCGGCAGATCGCCGGCCTGATGGTCGCTGAAGTCTGCTCTGTTTATCTCAAGCGCTCGGACGGCTCGCTCGAACTTTTTGCGACCGAGGGTCTCAATCCCTCGGCGATCCACAATACCTTCATGAAGCGGGGCGAGGGTCTCGTCGGGCGTTGTGCCGAGCTGGCGCAGCCGGTCAACGAGTCGGATGCGCAGAGCCATCCGTCGTTTTCATATCGCCCCGAGACGGGTGAGGAAGTCTATCACTCGCTGCTTGCCGTGCCGGTTCTTCGCGGCGGCGACGTGCTCGGTGTTCTGGTCGTCCAGAACAAGACTCACAAGGAGTACTCCGAGGAGGACGTCGAGGTCCTCGAGACGACGGCGATGGTTCTCGCTGAGCACATCGGTTCCGGAGCCGTCGCGGGCGTCAATACCGCGGCCGAGTTCAGCCGTGCCGTCAGCCACGTCGTGCAAGGGCAGCCGATCGCCGAAGGCCTCGCGCTGGGTCATGCCGTGTTGCATGCGGGGCGGGTCGTCGTCACTGAATTGAAGAGCGAGGATTCCGAGGCTGAGACGCAGCGGCTCGAGAGCGCGGTCGAGGAGTTGAAGTCCACACTCGACGAGCTGCTGGAGCAGGGCGATTTGGCGGCGTCGGGCGAACATCGCGAGGTGTTCGAGGCCTATCGCATGTTCGCGCATGATCGCGGCTGGCTCCGGCGGATGAAGGAGGCGATCAAGAAGGGTCTCACGGCGGAAGCGGCTGTCGAGCGTGTGCAGAACGACACGCGTGCCAAGTTGCTATCGCATCCGGATGCTTTCATGCGTGAACGGCTGAAGGATCTGGACGAGCTTTCGGATCGCTTGTTGCGGGTATTGTCCGGCCGCGCAGGGGTTCGCGGCGAGCACTCCGGTTTGCCTGCCGATACGATTCTGATTGCCCGCTCTATGGGTCCGGCTGACCTCCTCGACTACGACCGGTCGCGGATCAAGGGTCTCGTCATAGAGGATTCGTCGAATTCCAGTCACGTCGCGATCGTAGCGAAGGCTCTCGGCATTGCTGCGGTCGGGCAGGCGCGAGGTGCCGTCGAGCGCGTCGATGAGGGCGATCCGATCATCGTCGATGCCGGTTCGGGTCAGGTTCACATCCGGCCGACGAGCGAGGTCATCGCGTCGTACGCCGATAAGGCGCGGTTCCAGGCGCGCAAGCAGCGCAAGTATCGTGCACTCAAGGATTCCGAGCCGATTACGAAGGACGGCCAGCGGATCGGTATGCACATCAACGCCGGACTACTGGTGGACATGCCGCAACTTGCGGCATCCGGTGCGGACGGCATTGGGCTTTTCCGTACCGAGCTGCAGTTCATGATCAGTCGCACTTTGCCGCGCCTCGAGCGGCAGTCGCAGATCTACCGGACGATCGTCAGCGAAGCAGAAGGCAAGCCGGTTACGTTCCGTACGCTCGACATCGGCGGCGACAAGGCGTTGCCGTATCTGCGGCAGCCGCACGAGGAGAATCCCGCGCTCGGCTGGCGGGCGATACGGATGGCGCTCGATCGGCCTGGACTGTTGCGGACACAGGTGCGCGCGTTGCTGCGCGCGACGACTGGCGGCGACTTGCGCCTGATGCTGCCGATGGTTTCGACGGCCGAAGAACTCGATATCGCGCGGGGTATGATCGAGCGCGAGGCCGATATCATGCGCAAGCGTGGGCTTGGCGAGCCGCGGTCCGTGAAGGTCGGTGTGATGATCGAGGTGCCGTCGCTGCTCTATGAGCTCGATGCGGTCTTCTCGCGTGTCGACTTTGCGTCGGTCGGCTCCAACGATCTGTTGCAGTATCTATTTGCGGCCGATCGCAACAACGAGCGTGTTTCGACGCGCTACGATTCGCTGTCGTCCACGTCGCTCAAGGCGCTCGGTGCGATCGCCATGGCCGGGCGCAAACACGGCAAGAGCGTCACGTTGTGTGGTGAGATGGCGGGCAAACCGCTCGAATCGATGGCGCTCATTGCGCTTGGCTATACGTCGCTGTCGATGGCGCCGTCGTCGATCGGGCCTGTCAAGGCGATGATCCTGTCGGTCGATTCACGGGCGGTCGGACAGTTCATTCGGGATCAGATCGAGGGTGGCACCCGCAATCTGCGTGAGCCGCTGAAGGCGTTCGCTGCTGAACACGGCGTTGAAATCTGATTGCGCCAACGCCAATAGCGCCGCTGCGCTTGCGCCCGGCTTTGGCTCTTTAGTCTGCAACTTGCTGGGCTTTCGGCGGATCGCAAGTTGCGGGAGAGCGAGGGTGGGGCGGATCGCCCTGTGATCGCGACGGCGCAAGGCCGTCAAGAAAAGTGGGCTACCGCCCCATTTTCCAGCGAAGACCAACCGAGTTCTCTCACGCTGATCAGGTCGTGAGGCGCGATCCCAATTCGTTTCGCTTTATTTGTATGAGTTTTTCCTCTGAGCCCGGTCTATGGCTGCGTCACTCGCCACATCCGAATCGCTGGAACCCGGCCTGGCTGGGGTGACATCTCCCCCGCGTACCCTTCATGTCGCTGGTACGACTTCCGCCGCACCAGAGGCCCCGCGTTTCCGACACACTGCTTTGCTCGCGAGGCAAGGCCCTGGATGAGCGAACCGTCTCACAACTTTCGTGGTTGCGAAACTGGGTCATTACCCAGTTGACAGCCGTTTCCCGAGGGGGTGGCTTACTTGCGCGGATTGAGTTCGGGGCGGTACTCGAAGTGCATGGTGTCGTAGTGGTACCACTTGCCGCCCCAGATGAAGCCGTGGCGCTCGAAGATGTCGACGATCTCCTGGGGGATCGCATTGCGATGCCGGATATCGGGATTACCTTCCTTGGCGATGCGGCCGCCGTCCCAGAGCCAGTAGTTGGCAGGTGCTGCGGCGATATCGACGGCGATGCCCCAACCGTGGGCGCTCGGGCGTTTCGATCCGGCGACCGGCCTGCAGACGTAGCCTCCTGCGGGGTGCTTCAGGAAGCGGTCGAAGGGCTCGGGGAGTTCGTCGAGCTCCTTGCTAACGGCTGCGAGCGCCTTGTCGACGCCGTTGACGGACGTCACGCGCATCGTTCCGCCGCCCTTTTTCGGCAGCCAGGGCACGGCGACGATATGTGATGTTGTCTCGTTCTTGGCGCAGTCGCCGTACATGGCGTTGAACAGTGCAGCGCTGCGGGCGCGGCCGGGGTCTTCGTTGTGGGCGGGTAGAGCCGATGCTTTGCCGGTCCTGTAAGGTTGCGCGAACATATCGACGATGTCGGCGCGGTCGAGGCGTTCCGTCCAGGGGAGCGTCGGGTGGCCGCCGCCGATCGGGATCCGCCTGCCCGATTTCGTGACCACCTCGCCATTGTCGATGCGATCGAGGGTCGCGGGATAGGCACGTCGCAAAGCTTCTGCCGCTTGCGACACATCTTGAGCCAGAGCGGATGGCGCCGCCGAGACGACTGCGGCCAGGGTCGCACCGAGGCTGAGGCGTCTCACGCGGCGGCGCGCGCGGTCGCGCGAGCGTCCTCCAGGATCATAGCTGCGGCCTTCTCGGCGATCATCAGTGTCGGCGAATTGGTGTTGCCGGAGGTGATCGTCGGCATGATGGATGCGTCGGCGATGCGCAGGCCTTCGAGGCCATGCACCGTGAGGCGCGGCGACACGACGGCGTCCGGGTCGGTGCCCATCTTGCAGGTGCCGATCGGATGGAAGATCGTCGTCGCGATATCGCCGGCAGCGCGCGCGAGGTCGTCGTCGGTTGCGATCTCTGGTCCGGGCCGGAACTCCTCGGGGCTATACTTCTGCAGCGCCGGCATGGCGACGATCTTGCGGGTCATGCGGATCGCGTCGGCAGCCACCCGGCGGTCTTCTTCCGTCGCCAGGTAGTTGGGCCGGATTTCGGGGTGCACGTTCGGATCGGGCGAGACGATGTGGACGTGGCCGCGGCTGGTCGGGCGCAGATTGCAAACGCTCGCCGTGAAGGCCGGGAATGGGTCGAGTGGTTCGCCGAACTTCGGCAGCGTCAACGGCTGGATATGATACTGCAAATTCGGCGTTTCGCGGCTCGGGTCCGATTTGACGAACGCGCCGAGTTGCGAGGGTGCCATCGTCATCGGGCCGCGGCGGAACAGGAGATACTCGAGGCCGAATCCGGCGCGGCGCAGCCAGCTCTGATAGCGCTCGTTCATGGTTTCGACGCCGGTGACTTTGTAGGCGCAGCGCACTTGCAGATGGTCCTGCAGGTTGCCGCCGACACCAGCGAGATCATGTGCAACGCCGACGCCGCTTTTCCTTAGTACCGTGGCGGGGCCGATGCCGGAGACTTGCAGGATTTGTGGAGAGCCGATGCTGCCGGCCGCGAGGATGACCTCTCTGCTTGCTTGGGCGGTGCGTTGGCTGCCCTCGTGTGCGTAGACGATGCCGGTGACGCGACGGCCATCGAGCGTCAGGCGGCGTGCCGAGGCATGGGTATGAATGGTCAGGTTGGTGCGGTGACGAATCGGCTTTAGGAACGCCTTCGACGTGTTCCAGCGGATGCCGGATTTCTGATTCACGTGAAAATAGCCGCAGCCTTCGTTGTTGCCGCGATTGAAGTCGTCGATTTTGGGTATGCCTGCTTCGGCGGCGGCGTCGCGGAAGGCGTCGAGGATTTTCCAGCGGATACGCGGTTGCTCGACGCGCCATTCGCCGCCCGCTTCGTGCAGACCTTCGAACGACGAGCGGTCCATCGCCATCTGATCCTGGTGCTTCTTGAAATAAGGAAGCACGTCGTCCCAGGCCCAGCCGGTGTTGCCGAGTTGGCGCCAGATGTCGTAGTCGCGCGCCTGTCCGCGCATATAGATCATGCCGTTGATGGAGGAACAGCCGCCGAGCATGCGGCCGCGCGGGTAGTTCAGAGCGCGGCCATTGAGGCCTGGTTCCTCGGCTGTCTTGTAGCCCCAGTCGGCGCGCGGATTGCCCATCAGGTAGAGGTAGCCGACGGGGATGTGGACCCAATGATAGTTGTCGCTGCCGCCCGCTTCGAGGAGGAGCACGCGGGTCTTCGGGTCGGCGGAGAGACGGTTTGCGAGAAGGCAGCCAGCGGTTCCGGCGCCGACAATGACGTAGTCGTAGGTGTCGGATGTCGGCATGGCGGTTCCCCGGTTTTGTCGCCTAGAGTGATACGCCGTTGCGGTGCCGGTTCAAGCCTTTCGGCCGAGGAAGACGAGTTCGCCTGATTTCCACGGCGTGCGTGCGATTTCGGTGAACCCTGCGTGGGCATAGAAGCGAACGTTGCGGGCAGCGGCGCTGGTGACGACATGCAAGCCGGGCAGGCCGGCGGCGGCGACTTGAGCCGCGAAGGCATCGATCAGGCGGCGGCCGATGCCGCGATTGCGGTAGGCCTCGTCGAGGTTGATGTGCAGGTGCGCCGGGTAGTCGCTCACCGCGTCGGCGAACGCGGTGAAGTAGGTGAGCGCTTCGAAGCGGGGATTGCCGACTGGGTTGCTTGTTGTTCCCACTAGATATCCTGCGACGTGGTCCGCCTCTGTCAGGGCCAGCCAAACGTGCTGCTGATCATGGTCGAGGTAGTCGCCGAGCCACAGATTGCGGAATGCCTGCCGTTGTTGCTGGTCGGTTATAGGGCGGGCAGTGGTTGCCCAAAATATGGTGTCGATACCGGCGATGAGATGCATGCGCGACACAGGGTCGACCGGTTGGTCCGCTAGTCGTTCGATGCGGATTTCTTCGTCTTTTCCGATGGTTGTCATCCAGCCGTCATTCTTGTCCATGGCCAAATGTGGCGCCTGAGACTCACCCTTTGCAACTCGAATCACACAAGCCGTGGTAGGTGTGATTCGTCAGATCATACCAGCGAGGCGCACATCCTCACGAGATCGACAGATTTACCGACGGCCAGGCGGACTTGGATGGGACCGCTGCCAACACCCGTCGGATTTGTGACGCTCGCCACGAAGGCAGCAGACCTTCCCGCGATCCCATCCCGAACCGCCGCATCTTCCGACCTCTTGAGCCCTCGCGCGCTTGCCGCCCGTTTTGCCGGCGGAACAGCGCACGCAGGACGTTGGGGGAGAGGCATTTCACTCCAAGGAGTGATCCATGCAGAAGCGCCTCCTGACGTGCTTTGGCGTTCCCTTGCTTCCTCAGAGAGAGAGTCGGGTCGAGTTGGCGGTCGAGCCGAAATGGCGGCAAGTGCTTCTCTTGCGCAAACAACCGCACCACCGGCCTCCAAGTAGGGCCTGAGTGGGCGTTATGCCGGTCGCCGTGCGATGGCGGATCGGCCACGATATCAACGGCCCGGGGCGCAAGCTCCGGGTTGTTTTTTTCGGGGTCGGGCTAGTGATAGGGTAACGGTTGAGGTATATTATACCTAATTTGGCAGAAGGTAGATGGGATGCCCCTCAGCATCAAGGACCAAGAGACCGAGCAGCTTGCCCGGGAGTTGGCGAAGATTACCGGCGAGACCATAACCGAGGCAACGAAGCGGGCGCTGCAAGAGCGGCTGCGGCGAGTCGGTGGGGCGCATGGAAGCCGTCGCGCCAATTTGCTCGCTGAAATGGCCGATATCAGACGGCGCTGGCGCAGCATGACGGTGCTGGATGATCGGACAGCCGAGGACATCATCGGCTACGACGAGCATGGGGCGCCGCGCTGATGGTCATCGATACATCGGCCATCGTGGCGATCGCGTTCGATGAGCCGGAGGCCAAAGCGTTCGAGGCATTAATTGCCGATGACGACGTGCGGCTGATTTCGGCCGCGACACTGCTCGAGGCGGCCATCGTTCTCGAGACGCGGTTCGGGGACGAGGGCGGCCGCGAGCTGGATTTGTGGTTGATCAAGATCGATGCCGATGTGATTGCGATCGACGCTGAACAAGCGAATGTCGCGCGGCGGGCTTGGCGGCTCTACGGCAAGGGGCGGCACGCGGCAGGCTTGAACTTCGGGGACTGCTTCTCTTATGCGCTAGCGATGACACGTGGCGAAAAGCTGCTCTACAAGGGTGGCGACTTCTCGAAAACCGACGTGGCAACCGCTACGGCAGCATCGTCGTAACGTCTCAAATCCTCTTCAAGAACTCCGTCAGATCCATGGTCATGTGATGGATGTGGGCGGGGCGCTCGGTCCAAGACCGGATCTTCTTCTGAATGGGACTGTCGTACTCGTGGTCGGCGTGGACGAGCACTGTTGTCATGCCCATTTCGTGCGGCGCTTCGAGGTTATGCGGCATGTCCTCGAACATGGCGCTCTGGCGCGGTTCGACGTTGTGATGGTCGAGAAACTTTTCATAAGGCCGTTTATGCGGCTTTGGAATGTAGTCCGACGCGACGATGTCGTAGATCGCCTCGAACTGGTCGAGAATGCCGATCTTGCCGGCAACGTTTTCGGCGTGACGGACGGTGCCGTTGGTGAAGATCAGCTTGCGGCCGGGGAGGGCTGCGATTGCTTCTCGGAGTGCCTTGTTTTCCGAGACGGCGCTCAGGTCGATGTCGTGGACGTAATCGAGGAAGGCCTTGGGGTCCATTTTGTGGACTTGCATCATGCCTGAAAGCGTCGTGCCGAACTGGCGGTAGTAGGCCTTCTGCAGGTGGCGGGCATAGGGGTAGGGAACCCCTAAGAATTTCTGGATGAAGGCGCCCATACGGTGGTCCACCTCGGCGAAGAGGTTGCAGGCCGCCGGATAGAGCGTGTTGTCGAGGTCGAAGATCCAGATCCGGGTATCGTCGAACGACCCGGCCGGGCGACTTTCGGGCGAAGGTGTGGAGGCTGTTGTTGCGTCGGCCATGCGTGGTTTCAACGGTCCCATTTTTTCAAACTGTGAGCGGATTTTTAAACAAAGCTCAAGGTGTTTGTCGTGTGATGGGCGGCTAGGGTCGTTCGGACGGCTGGCCGGGTTCATCGGCTGGGTTCGGCTGGACGCGTGGGATCGCCCTATTTGTTTGTTTTGTCGCGCATCATATTGGGACTCCGGCTTGCCGGTTCCGATGCGCTACAGGCGCCGGGGAGAAGCGGTATGCAGCCTGCGGGGTTTGGCAAACGCGGTATGGCTTCGGGACGGCCGGGCCGGTCTCGTGCGGCTGTTCTGGACGACGACGTCCCGTCCGTGCCGCGCCGACTCGATGACGCTGCGATTGCCAGCATGGTCGCGCGGGACGAGACCCTGCCGCAATGGGCGAAGGTGACCTACTCGCGAAATTTGAAGGCGACGGGGATCTTCCTTGCGGTTTTCATGCTGCTGTTCCTGTTCTACCTGCCGCATCTGCAGCGCGACGTCATGCACGCCGATCACTTCAAGCCGACGTCGCAGGTGAGTGTCACATCGGCCAAGTGCCATACCGTGCTGCTGATCGCGAGCTTCTGTAGCTTCACGATGCGTCCGACCGCTGGCGACAGCCCGGCGGTGTGGAAGACGCGCATGCTCGTGGGGTTGTCTGCCATCGAAGGACCGATCCGCCCAGTTCAGTCGACGCGCGAGCCGTCGGTGATGTCGGTGAATATTGCGACCGACAACTTTCTGACCGCGCGCATCGTCACCTTCGGCTTTTTGAGCGCCGTGCTGTGGGGCTTCATCGTGATGGGCGTGCGCCGTCTCGCCTCAGGCCGCTATATCGGCGGCCCCGAGTGGGAGCGGCAGTTCGGGATGCGCGCGGAGGCGTGATTACTCGCTCGTTTTGCGCCGCGCCATGAAGGCGAGGCGTTCGAAGAGGTGGACGTCCTGCTCGTTCTTCAGGAGCGCTCCGTGCAGGGGCGGGATGAGCTTGCGCGGATCCTGTTCGCGCAGCGTCTCGGGGCCAATGTCCTCGTTCATCAAGAGCTTCAGCCAGTCGAGCAGCTCCGATGTCGACGGCTTCTTCTTGAGGCCCGGCACGTCGCGGATGTCGTAGAAGATCTTGAGTGCCTCTTGAACGAGGCGGCCTTTGATGTTCGGGTAATGCACGTCGATGATCGAGCGCATCGTGTCCTGGTCGGGGAACTTGATGTAGTGGAAGAAGCAGCGGCGCAGGAACGCGTCCGGCAGTTCCTTTTCGTTATTCGAGGTGATGATGACGATCGGGCGCTGGTGAGCCTTGATGGTCTCTCCCGTCTCGTAGACGAAGAACTCCATGCGATCGAGTTCTTGAAGGAGGTCGTTCGGAAATTCGATGTCGGCTTTGTCGATCTCGTCGATGAGGAGGATTGGGCGCGCCGGCGAGGTGAACGACTCCCAGAGTTTGCCCTTCTTGATGTAGTTGGCGATGTCCTGGACCTTGGCGTCGCCAAGTTGGCTGTCGCGCAGGCGGCTGACCGCGTCGTACTCGTAAAGGCCCTGTTGCGCCTTCGTCGTCGACTTGATGTGCCACTCGATGAGGGGCGCTTGGAGTGCCTTGGCAACCTCGATGGCGAGGACTGTTTTGCCGGTACCGGGTTCGCCCTTGATGAGCAGTGGGCGCTGGAGCGTGACAGCGGCGTTGACCGCAACCTTCAGATCGTCGGTCGCGACATAGCTTTTCGTACCTGTGAACTTCATGACAGCTCCCATGCCCGTCGTCTGGTCGCGCATGTTCAGGCGCCCCAGCGGGAGACCGTAGAATCTCAGTTCAGGATGGGCAAGGGGTAGGGCTCCCTTCGCTCAGCCGAACGGGAGGGAGCCTTTCGAGATGCCGTCAGAACTTGCTGAGGCAGATCTTGTTGCCGTCGAGGTCACGGAAGTAGGCGGCGTAGAAGCCGCTGTCGCCACGCGGGCCCGGTGCGCCCTCATCCTTGCCGCCGAGTGCCAGCGCCTTGGCGTGGGCTGCCTTGATCTTGGCTTCGTCGGTGCAATGGATCGCGATCATCGTGCCGTTGCCCGATGTGGCGGGCTTGTCGTCGAAGGGAACGCCGACGGCAAATGCTGGCGCCATTGGGTTGTCTTTCGAGCCATAGGCTTGGCTTTTGCCAAAATCCATCGTGCGGCCGTAGCCGAGTTCGCCGAACACGGCGTCGTAGAATGCGAGCGCTTTCGGTTTGTCGTTGGTTCCAACCATCGCATAGGCAAGCATGGCGTATCCTTCAGTAGGGGATCGGCTGACCGTCCCAGTTAACGAACGCCCCGGTATTGGCAAGCGATAGTTCGTCGATCCGCTCGACGAGGCCAGCAGCGCTTTGCTCGGGTTCGAGTTCGCCCTGGCCGCCCAATTTCGTCGTCACGTGACCGGGATGGAGCGCCACGATCGGAACCCCATCGTTCTTCAGTTCGAGCGACAGATTGAGCACGACGTTGCTGATCGCGGCTTTCGACGCGCGATAGGCGTAGGTGTTCGGTCCGGTTCGCGCGGATGATCCCATGCGAGACGAAACGACCGCGATTTTGCCCTTGGCGGCGCGCACATTTGGCAGGAACGTCCGTATGGTCTGCACCGTGCCGACGACGTTCGTCGCGAACGTTTCGGTCCAGGTTTGTGCGTCATTCAGCGGGTCGTCGATGCCGCCGCGGCCGATGAGAACACCGGCGTTGGCAATCAGGATGTCGATGGGGCGGTTCTGCAGGCGCGCCGCCAAGGCCGCCAGGCTTTCAGCTGAAGTGACGTCGAGCGGCATGCAGAGCACGTTTGGTGCCAGCAGGCGCAGGGCGTCTGCCTTGGCCGGATCGCGTGCGGTGGCGAAGATCGTGTCGTCGCGAACTGCGTACGTCCGGGCGAGCGCGAGGCCGATGCCTTGGTTCGCGCCGGTAATCAATACTGTCGCCATGGGGTCCTCAGGCTCCGCGTCTGTCATCCCCTTCGTGCATCTTGGGGCATCAGGTCTTGCGAAGCAACGCCTTCGCGCGTTCGATCGCGGCAAAGCCGTCGTCGACAATGATGATGCGGTGCTGGCGGAGGAAACCGTAGCGGTGGAGGGCTGTGCGGACTTGTGGCTGGAGCGACGACATGATCACGCGGCAGCCGCGCTTGTTGCAGTCTTCGACCACTTCTTCGAGAGTGATGATCGCTGTCGCATCGATCAGCGGCACTTCCCGCATTCGAAGGATCAGCACCTTCGATTGGTCGTCAATGCCTTTGAGGACGTCGGCCATGCGGTTGGACTGGCCGAAGAACATCGGGCCATGGAAGTTCAAAAGCTTCACGCCTTCCGGTAGCGGGTCCCGCCATGGTGACGGGCGTTGATCCGCCGGGTCTGCCAGGGCACGGCGCTCTTCGCCGCCGCGGGCCATGGCTGCGTCTGTCGGTGCGGCTCCTGTCGATTCCGCCATGCGATGCATCAGCAGGATCGCTGCAAGCACCACGCCGACAGCAATGGCCGTGTTGAGGTCGTCGAAGACTGTCAGGAGCCATGTCACCGTCAGCACGAGCACGTCGTCGCGCGGGGCGCGGCGAACGAACGACATCACTTCCTTGAAGTCGATCAAGCGCCAGGCAACCGTGAGCAGGACGGCGGCGAGACACGGGAGTGGCAGATAGGCCGTCAGTTTGCCGAGCAGCAGGACACTCAGCAGAATGATCAGGGCGTGGATGACACCGGCAATGGGCGACTTTGCGCCGGCTGCGATGTTGGTGCCGGTGCGCGCGATAACGCCTGTGGCAGGGAGGCCGGAGAATATCGGACTGGCGATGTTGGCGATGCCTTGCCCGAGAATTTCGGCATTGGAGCGGTGGCGCGTGCCGGCGATGGCGTCGGCTGCGACGGCAGACAGGAGCGACTCGACGCCGATCAGGAACGCAAGTGTGAATGCCGTCGGCAGAACCTCGCTGATTTTGGACAACGAGAGATCGGGGAGGTGTGGGGCTGGAAGCGACGACACCGTCTGGCCGAATTTCTTGCCGATCGTCTCGACGGGCAATCCGAGCGCCCAAGTGGCAACCGATGCGATGATGACCGCTGCCAGAAGGCCCGGAAATTTGGGCGCGTACTTGCGGAATCCGACGACCATAGCGACGGTCGCCGTGCCGACGGCGATGGCGGACAGGGAGGCTGTGTCCCTGAGGGCCCAAAGGGCCTTGAGGCGGGGAAGCACGTCGGCCGGCACGTCGCCGGAGAGGCCGAAAAAGTCCTTCAGCTGGCCGACCGTGATCAGTATCCCCACGGCGCTGGTGAAGCCCAGGATGACGGGACCTGGGACGTAGGCGATATAGCTGCCGACGCGCGCAAGCGCCGCAATGACGAGTATGACGCCGGCGAGAAGCGTGGCCGTCATCAGACCCGCCATGCCGAATTTGGCGACAACGCCTGCGACGATGACGATGAACGCGGCTGCCGGGCCACCTATTTGAAAGCGGGTTCCGCCGACAGCGGAGATCAGGAAGCCGGCCACGATGGACGTGATGAGGCCCTGACCCGGGTCTGCGCCCGAGCCAATGGCAATCGCCATCGACAGCGGGATGGCGAGAATAGCGACGGTCAATCCGGCGAACGCGTCGTCCCGGAGCATCGAGGCGTTGTAGCCGCTACGGAGTGCGACGACCGCCTCGGGGACGAGGTCATGCCAACTTCGCGCGGCGAGCCAGGACGGTTGGTTGGCTGCCTTTTGCGCGCGCTGACGCTCCGGCGCGGCCCCCTTGCGAGGCCCGATTTCGCTCGATCCAGTCATGTCTCTTCCTAAGCCGGCCGTGACGGCGGGGGGCGGTTCAGGCCGCAAACGCGACGCACCGCCCGCGGAGCACGGGGTCGATCAACGATTTGACATCGATTTGTTTTGCGGAATGCTGGCATGATCGTACGGCGGCTGCCAAGAGGGCTGCGCGCCTTAGGGGGCGGACAAACCGACACATGATCGATCAAGGACTTGCCAATTCGAGTGCGAGACCGTTCGGAACGATCCTCGTTGCGAACCGCGGCGAGATCGCATGCCGGGTGATCCGGACGGCACGGGCCATGGGGTATCGGACGGCCGCGGTCTATTCCGACGCCGACGCTCAGTCGCTTGCGGTTTCCATGGCCGATGTGGCCGTTCGCATCGGGCCTGCGCCGGCCGGTGAGAGCTATCTGGACGGTGCGCGCCTCATTGCGGCGGCGAAGGCTTGTGGTGCCGATGCCGTGCACCCTGGTTACGGTTTCTTGTCGGAGAACGCCGGATTTGCTGCAGCCTGCGTCGCGGCGGGACTTGTCTTTATCGGTCCGCCCGCCTCGGCCATCGATGCGATGGGCAATAAAGCCGCGGCCAAGCGGCGGATGATCGATGCTGGCGTACCATGCGTGCCGGGATACCAAGGATCCGATCAGAGTGACGCCGTCTTGATCGCGGAGGCGAAGCGCATCGGGCTACCCGTCATGGTCAAAGCCGCTGCCGGTGGCGGCGGACGTGGGATGCGTTTGGTGTCGGCAGTTGAGGACCTGGGTGCAGCGATCGCATCGGCGCGCTCGGAGGCTGTCAACGCGTTCGGGTCGGGCGATCTCATTCTCGAGAAGGCGATCGTCGATGCGCGTCACATCGAGATCCAAGTTTTCGCCGATGGGCATGGCAACGTCATCCATCTCGGCGAGCGCGATTGCTCGGTGCAGCGGCGGCATCAGAAGGTCATTGAAGAGGCGCCATCGCCCGCAGTCGATGCCGAAATGCGGGCGCGCATGGGGGCTGCTGCCATAAAAGCAGCGAAGTCGATCGGCTATCGTAGTGCGGGAACAGTCGAATTCCTGCTTGGTGCCGATGGGCAGTTCTATTTTCTCGAAATGAACACGCGTTTGCAGGTCGAGCATCCGGTGACGGAGGCGATCACAGGGCTCGATCTCGTCGAGTGGCAGATCCGGGTCGCACGCGGCGAGCGGCTGCCGCTCAGCCAGGATCAGGTGCGGCTGTCAGGCCACGCCATTGAGGTGCGGCTCTATGCCGAAGATCCGGCGCAGCAATTTTTGCCGCAAGCGGGACTGGTTCTCGCCTGGGTGCCGCCGACGGCTGCCGGTATCCGGGTTGATCATGGTCTCAAGGCGCGAGACGAGATCACTCCGCACTATGATCCGATGATCGCCAAGATCATTGCGTCAGGGTCGACTAGGGAGGAGGCGCGGCAGCGCATGATCTCTGCCTTGCGCGACACTTGCGTGCTTGGCATCCGGACGAACGGTACGCTCTTGCAGCGGATGCTGGCCCACATGTCGTTTGCAGCGGGTGGCGCGACGACGGCCTTCATCGGCCAGCATTTCGCCGATGGCGGTGGCGGCACAGACGCGCCGGTTGAAACGCGGGCGCTCGCTGCGGCGCTGTTGCTCGATCGATCCGGCGAGGTTGCTTCAGGCTCGTTGGCGGGCTGGTCTTCTACAGGCGTAGCGCTCTATCCCGTGCTGCTCCGGTATGGCGAACGGGCCGAGCGCTGGCTGCTATCCGTCAACCAAGAGCGGCGCTACCGGGCGCAGCTCGGCGATCATTGTTTGGATGTTCAACTCGGCAGCGGGTCCGATGGCCCCGACGCTGCCGTCCGTGCCCTGGTCGACGGGGTTAGCCGCACTTGCCGTGCCGTAGCCGTTGCAGGCACCTTGTTTCTCGACGACGGCGAGGAAGTCTACGAGTTCCGCGACGACCTCAGGGCCGTTCGGGATGTATCACCGGGTACGGCTGGATCGCGTCTTTTGGCACCGATGAATGGGAAGGTCGTGCGGGTGTCCGCGCGGGCTGGCGACGCCGTACTTGCCGGCCAGTGCGTCGTGGTGCTCGAAGCCATGAAGATGCAGCATGAGATCAAGGCCCCGAGGGCTGGCATCTTGGCGCAAGTTCCGGTGACCGAGGGACAGCAGGTTGCAACCCGTGCGCTGCTCGCCGAACTTGCGGGTTGAATACGTTGCAAGCGCAATTGGCTTGAACTTGGACGGGTGTCGGCTTACGGCCTTGGTCCGAGATCTGGAGAAGCGGCCGCAGCCATGCATCATTTCGACTACAGACACGGGCGTCTCTTTGCGGAAGACGTCGACCTGACGGCGCTCGCGGCAGACGTCGGCACGCCGCTCTATTGCTATTCCACCGCGACTCTCGAGCGGCACTACAAGGTCTTTGCAGAAGCCGTCGGCGGTTTCGGGCCGAATGCCAAGAACAAGGTCTTCTATGCGATGAAGGCCAACTCGAATCAGGCTGTCTTGCGCACGCTCGCGCGTCTCGGCGCGGGTGCCGATACGGTGTCGGAGGGCGAAGTCCGCCGCGCGCTCGCCGCTGGCATTCCGGCTGAGAAAATCGTCTTCTCCGGTGTCGGCAAGTCGGCCGAAGAACTCGCGTTCGCGGTCGACGCGGGGATCTACCAGATCAACCTCGAGAGCGAGAGCGAACTCGACCTGCTATCGCGCGTCGCCTCAGCAAAGGGCAAGCGGCAGAGCGCGGTCATCCGGGTCAATCCCGATGTGGGTGCCGGGGGCCACGCCAAGATCACCACCGGCTCAGATGCCAACAAGTTCGGCGTGTCGATCGCGGAGGCGGAGCGTTGCTACGTGAAGGCCGCCAACATGTCCGGCGTGAAGATGCATGGTCTTGCCGTGCACATCGGCAGCCAGATTCACGAACTCGACGACCTTGAAGCGGCCTTCAAGCGGCTCGGCGATATGACGGCACGGTTGCGGCGCGAGGGCCATGGCGTCGAACGGCTCGATCTCGGCGGTGGGCTCGGCATTCCGTACGAGATGCCAGAGGCATTCAATCACGGCCCGGATCTCATCCACGCCTATGCCGATATGGTGAGACGCGTTGTCGGCGGGCTCGACGTCGAGCTTGGTTTCGAGCCGGGCCGCATCCTCGTGGGAAATGCCGGCATTCTCGTTTCGCAAGTGCTGCACCTCAATCCCCGACCGCATACGACGTTCATGGTCGTGGACGCGGCGATGAACGATCTCGTGCGCCCGGCGATGTACGAGGCCTATCACGAGATCTGGCCTGTCATTCAGGCGCCGGCAGACGCAAAAAAGCTGGTCTACGATGTCGTTGGTCCGATTTGCGAGACCGGCGATACGTTCGCAACTGGACGTACAATGGCCGAGACGAAGACGGGCGATCTCATCGCGTTCAAGACTGCGGGAGCATACGGCGCCGTCATGTCGGGCACCTACAATTCGCGGCGTCTCATTCCCGAGGTTCTGGTCAGCGGTGACAAGTGGGCCGTCGTGCGACCACGCCAGACGTACGACGAGCTGATCGGCCTCGACCGGGTGCCGGAGTGGCTCAAGTAAACGTCGCCATCGGACGGTCACACGGGGTTGCCAGGGTTGTGACGGTTCATTCGAGTCTTCGTCATGAAGCGCATTGCCTTTTCGTTCGTGGCATTGGTTCTCGCCAGCTTGCCCGTTGCATCGGCCGAGCTGATCGGTGAGGCGCAGCTTTCAGCCGAGCTCGGCGGTCATACGATCAAGGGCTACTACACGCATTCGAAGGTGACGTTCGTCGAGATCTATCTCAGGGATGGGCGCATCACCTACAAGGACGACGACAAGGCGGACGGCGGTCGCTGGTCTGTGCGCAACGGGACGTTCTGCACGTTCTACGACAACATCAACGGCGGCTGCTGGCACGTCTTGAAGCGTAGCGTGAACTGCTACGAGTTCTTCCCCGCCGACGTGTTTCGAGGACCCGTCACACGTGAAACGCTGCTTGCCAGCGAGCCGCACGCTCGCGCCGCCCGCGACGGCGAGACCGTGTCGTGCGAGGCGTGGTTCGGCAGCTGACGGATTGTTGTTCCATTTATGTTCTTGACAGCCTAGGGCTGTGGTCGGTAGCTTTGATCACGCGGTTGGTGTGGCGAGGGCGGTCAGATGTTCGGACAAATCTCGACGATGGCGTTTGTCGGGGTGGAGGCGCGGCCCGTTCAGGTCGAGGTCCGGATCACCAGCGGCAAGTTCCACTTTGCGATTGTCGGCTTGGCTGACAAGGCGGTTGCGGAGAGCCGGGAGCGGGTGCGGAACGCGCTGCACGCCGTCGGTCTCGCGATGCCCTACAAGCACATCACCGTCAACCTCTCGCCGGCCGATCTGCCGAAGGAGGGCAGCCACTTCGATCTGCCGATCGCGCTCGCGCTGATGGTTGCTATGGAGGCGATATCGCCGGAGGCAGTGGAGGGTTTGGCAGCCGTTGGTGAGTTGGCGCTGGATGGGTCGATCCGTGCCGTGCCGGGGGTGTTGCCGGCCGCTATCGGCGCCAATGCCATCGACAAGGGGTTGATTTGTCCGGCGGCAAATGGCGGGGAGGCGGCTTGGGCGGGCGCAGATGTCCGCGTGCTGGCGCCGGGGCACTTGGTGTCTCTGGTCAATCATTTTACGGGTCGGCAAATGCTGACCCGGCCGGAGCCCAGTCTCGAGCGAGGGCATGCCATGCCGCTCGATCTCAGGGATGTCCGAGGACAAGAGACGGCCAAGCGCGCTCTCGAAGTCGCGGCAGCCGGCGGGCACAATCTGTTGATGTGTGGTCCTCCCGGCTCAGGCAAATCGATGCTGGCGCAGCGGCTGCCAACAATCTTGCCGCCGCTGGCGCCCGAGGAAATGCTCGAAGTCTCGATGGTGCACTCGCTCGCCGGTGCCCTCGCTGGCGGCAAGCTGCATACCGAGCGGCCGTTTCGAGCGCCGCATCATTCCGCCAGCATGGCGGCACTCGTTGGCGGTGACACGAGGCCACGTCCCGGAGAGGTGTCGCTGGCGCACCTCGGTGTTCTGTTTCTCGACGAATTGCCGGAGTTCAACGCCGTTGCGCTCGATGCGCTCCGCCAGCCGCTGGAAAGTGGCGAGGTTGCGATTGCGCGCGCCAATCACCGCATCACATACCCTGCCAAGTTCCAGATGATTGCGGCCATGAATCCCTGCAAGTGCGGGGGCGGGACTGCCGGTAGTGCTTGCAAGCGTGGCCCGCGTTGCGCCGCTGACTACCAAGCGCGGATTTCCGGGCCGTTCCTCGATCGAGTCGACCTTCATCTCGAAATGCCTGCGGTTTCTGCGGCCGATCTGGTTTTGCCTGCAGCGAAAGAGGGTAGCGCTGATATTCTGGCGCGGGTGATTGAGGCGCGCGATCGCCAGCGGCGGCGTTTCGTGTCGCTCGGCCTAAAGGTATCGATGACGAACAGTTCTTGCTCGGGGCAAGTGCTGGAGGCGATTGCCACGCCTGACCAGGCGGGGTCCGAGTTGTTGAGGGCCGCGGCGGCGTCGCTCGGTCTGTCGGCGCGTGGATTTCATCGAACGCTGCGGGTCGCGCGGACGCTGGCGGACCTCGATGGCGCCGATCAAGTCGGTCGCACGCATGTGGCGGAGGCGTTGAGTTACCGGGGTGAGGTGGTCCGGCAGAGAGTGGCTGCCTGAGTGATGGCGCGCCGTTGGCGTGGTGTGGCTGCTCAGTAGAAGACGAGAATCCAAGTGTAGCACAGTCCCAACGTAGCCCAGCCTGCACGCGCCGATTGATCGCGAAGCCAAGACATCGCGCGGGTGGGCAGATCGCGCCAGCGGATGCGGGCTGCAATGGTGATGACCACGCCGCAGACGAGCCCGATCATCCAAGACATATATCCGGCAGGCTCATTAGCGGGTGCCGCTGCCAGGGAGACCGCGTTCGCCGGCCAATCCGGCAACAAGGCCATAGCGAGAGCAAATGCTAGGATGAGGCGCAGAAACGACATCATGGCCGGTTGGACTCATGGGGCTCAGCAATATGAGCGGTTGGCGCGGCCGCGCCGAAGGTTCGGGAGACCGTTGTAGGAACTGTAACGATGGCGGCCGAATAATAGGTTAAGCGTTTGTCACTCAAGTCTGTCGCATTGCTTCGAAATGGCGTGAAGCGCCGGTGGCGCGTCCAGACCGGACGGCCCTCGTTCGCCGTCTTCGCTGTGAGGCCCGCTCGAGGCCAGGCCGCATTGGGCCGCCTGGCTCTCATATGGCGGCGTCGTGCGATGGCGCCTGGCCGCCTCGGTTCTTGCTATGAATGGGACCGCTCAAGGCGTGTCGCCGGAATCGGCACGCGGTGACACGATCCGCGGCGCCGGAATCGCTTGTGCGGCAGGCAGGTTTAGCGTTGCTTCGCGGAAGCGGTTGGTGACCGGGTAGCGGCGGTCGCGCCCGAAGTTGCGTTCGGAAATCTTCACGCCGGGAGCCGCCTGGCGGCGCTTGTACTCGGCAATATAGAGCAAGCGTTCAATCTTATGGACGGTCTCGGCGGGATGGCCGCGGGTGATGATGTCGGCGACGCGCATCTCCTGCTCGACGAGACAGCGGAGAATGTCGTCGAGGACCTCGTAGGGCGGCAGCGAGTCCTGATCCTTCTGGTTTTCGCGCAATTCTGCTGTCGGTGCCTTGGTGATGATGTTGTCCGGAATGACGATACCCATCGGCCCCTTGGCGCCTGCTGGCACGTTGGCGTTGCGCCAGCGGCAGAGCCGGTAGACCTCCATTTTGTAGAGGTCCTTGATCGGATTGAACCCGCCGTTCATGTCGCCGTAGATGGTGGCGTAGCCGACGCTCATCTCGCTTTTGTTGCCTGTGGTCAGCAGCATCGAGCCGAGCTTGTTCGAGATCGCCATCAGGGTCGTGCCGCGCACGCGCGACTGCACGTTCTCCTCCGTGATGTCGCGCGGCTTCCCCGCGAAAAGCTGATCCAACATCGCATACATGCCATCGACCGCTGGTGCGATCGCCACGGTGTCGTACCGGCAGCCGAGCGCCTTGGCGCATTCGGCCGCGTCTTTCAGGCTTTCGCTGGAGGTGAACCGGTAGGGCAGCATCACGCAGTGTACCCGTTCGGGTCCGAGGGCATCGACAGCGAGGGCCGCGACCAGCGCGGAGTCGACGCCGCCAGACAAGCCGAGAACCACGCTCGGGAAGCGGTTCTTTTCGACGTAGTCGCGGAGACCGAGCATGCAAGCGTAGTAGGCCGACGCGTCACCCTCGGGCACGATGGCCTTTTCGGCGGGTGCGCAGTGCCAGCCTGCTGGGCCGCGGGTCCAGGTCGTGGTGACGATGGCTTCCGACCAGGCCGGCAGCTTGGCGGCAAGGGTGCGATCGGCATTGAGAATGAAGGAGGCGCCGTCGAACACGAGTTCATCTTGTCCGCCGACCTGATTGGCATAGATCAGAGGCAGGCCCGATTCAGTCACCCGGGCGACGGCGACGTTCATGCGCCGGTCCGGCTTTGGCCAATCGAATGGGGAGCCATTCGGCGAGATCAGGATTTCCGCGCCCGATTCTTGGAGGCACTCGACGACTTCGTCCTTCCAGATGTCCTCGCAGATCGGCGCGCCGATGCGCATACCGCGAAACTGGATCGGCCCAGGTAGCGGACTTGGATCGAACACGCGCTTTTCGTCGAACACGCCGTAGTTCGGCAAATCGACCTTGAAGCGCACGCCGAGGATCTTGCCGGCGTCGGCGAGCACGACAGCGTTGTAGACCTTGCCGTCCTCAGGCCAGATGGTCCCGACGAGGATGCCGGGGCCGCCATCGGCTGTTTCGGCCGCGGCGCGTTCGGCTGCCGCTCGGGCGGCATCGGCAAACGCCGGTTTGCGGACGAGGTCTTCGGGGGGGTAGCCGGTGAGGTAAAGCTCGGTGAAGACGACGAGATCGGCCCCGTCGGCGGCGGCTTGCTTTCGAGCGGCCTTGAGGCCCTCTAGGTTGGCCGCGAGGTCGCCCAGCACAGGGTTAAGCTGGGCAACTGAAATTTTTATGGTCTGGCTCATGCTCTTCCGCGGCTCGTCGTGTCCGGTGCGTTGGTTCCCGTAACACGATCATGGGGTTGGAAGCCACAGGCGGGGCAGGAGTTCGTTCATCCCCCGTACAGCGAACGCTTGATTCCAGTGGGGCCGCGTGCCAACCGGGGATGCCATCGACCGAGGTCATGATCGAGATGTTGAGTCCTGAAGCCTTCATCGAGCCGCTGCCGCCGGGGCCTGTGATGCCGCGCGAGGGCAAGCGGTCGCTTTCCGTCGTGATCCCCATGCTCAACGAGGAGAAGGGGCTCGATGCGCTGGTTGCTCGTTTGAAGCCCGTTCTGGACGGGTGCGGCCTTGTTTGGGAAGTCATCTTTATCGACGATGGGTCGCGTGACGCGACGCCCGACATCCTGCGGCGGCTAAATACCGAGGACCGGCGTCTCAAGGGTGTTTCGTTCAGCCGCAATTTCGGCAAGGAACTCGCAGTTGCAGCCGGACTTGATCATGCGACGGGTGATGCTGTCGTGCTGATGGATGCGGACTTGCAGCATCCGCCGGAGATCATCACTGCGTTCATCGCGAAGTGGTTCGAAGGCTATGACATCGTCTATGGGCAGCGCGACGACCGGCAGGCCGACAGCTTGGCGCGGCGCGCCTTTTCCAAGGTTTTCTACGGCGCGTTCAAGGCGATGAGCGGTACGACGCTGCCGGATGGCGCAGGCGACTTCAGGCTTCTGGATCGCAAGGCGGTCGATGCATTGCGGCAGATGCGTGAGCGCGTGCGCTTCAACAAGGGGCTTTACGCTTGGATCGGCTTCAAATCGACCGGCGTCGAGTTTCATGTGCCGCCGCGGCACGACGGTGGAGTGTCGCGGTTCAATCTTCGCCGGCTGTGGCGTTTCGCGCTCGATGGTCTTGTGTCGTTCACGACGATGCCGCTTCGGGTCTGGTCGTATGTCGGCGTGATCGTGTCGGCGCTGGCGTTCGTCTACATCGTCGGCTTTCTACTGAAGATGCTGCTCTATGGCGGCGGCGCATCGGGCTTCCCAACATTGATCATCTCGATCCTGTTCCTCGGCGGCGTTCAGCTCATCTCGCTCGGGGTGATCGGCGAGTATTTGGGCCGAATGTATGAGGAAGTGAAAGGGCGACCGCTGTACATCGTCGCCGACCGCATCGGCGTGGGTGAGACGGAAATCCGGCAAGAGGCGCGCCTATCGTGAAGGGCGAGCGCCGGCACCGGTATTTGTGCGCTGACGACTATGCGATGACCGCAGGTTTGTCGCGTGGCATCGAACAGCTCGCGCAGTTGCGCAAGATCTCCGCGACGAGCGCGATGGTGACGACGGCGCATTGGGCCACTGATGCAGCGCGTATCCGGGACCTGCGTGGGCATGTTGCGATCGGTCTGCATCTCAACCTGACGCTCGGTGAGCCGTTGAGCGGCGATTGCCGGACGCTGGCTCCGTCCGGGCCATTCTTCGAGCTGCAGCCGTTGATCAAGGCGGCGCTGGCGCGAAAAATCGCAGTTTGCGATGCGCGTGATGAAATACGCCGGCAACTCGATGCGTTCGAGACCGCGCTCGGCTACGCGCCCGATCATATCGACGGGCATCAGCATGTGCATGTGCTTCCCGTTGTTCGCCGCGCGTTGCTGGACGAAGTCGCAGCGCGCTATCGGGAGCGGCCACCCTTGCTGCGCGATCCCGGCGAGGGTTTCGTCAGCATTGCGACTAGCAGTCCGGCGCGCGGGAAGGCGCTTGTCGTGAAAGCGCTTGCTGCCGGGTTCGCCGCGTCGGCGCGCCAGCGTGGGTTGACGGTCAACACGAGCTTTGCGGGATTCTCGGGGTTCGATACGTCCCGCCCCTTCGAGAGCGAAATCGTTGCGGCCCTCGACAGGCGCGGGGATACCTCAGAGTTCAAGATCATCATGTGCCATCCGGGGTTCGCTGACGATGAACTTGGCCGTATCGATCCGGTGGTTGCCCGGCGCGAGCAAGAGCTCGACACGCTGACAAGACTCGGTCCGCCCGAGGCGGTGCTATGGCATCCCTATTCGGCCGATGGTTCTGTTGCGCGCGCCGGCCGGCCAACGCCGCTTTGGCGCGAGGCGTGGGGGCAGGGGATTCATTCGTGACGAAACCCGTGGGCGGCAATGGGGGCGAGGGCGGCGGGCTGCAACGGCGCAGCGGCTGGCGGCATTGGCTCGGGTTTTTGATTTCGGGCGGGATCGCGTTCGTAACGGATGTCGTCTTGTCGAAGGCTTTGCACGACGCAGTGGGATTGGCTTGGCCTATCAGCCGGTTCATCGCGATTTCGATTGCGATGGTCGCTGGTTGGCTCGCCCATCGCAAGCTGACTTTTGCCGTGGCGACGCCACCGACTTTGGCTGAGTTCGGCCGGTACGCGAGCATGGCGTGGACGGCCGCGGCGCTCAACTATGTCGTTTTTCTCGGTCTGCTTTGGGGGTTTCCGGCACTGGAGCCGGCACTTGCCATCGCGATTGCGTCCGCAGTCGCGATGGCCTTTTCCTACCTCGGCATGAAGCTCGCAGTATTCAAGTAAGCGGCTTCGTTCAAGCTGCCGAGATGAGGCCACCGGCGCCGGCGACTTTCGCCAGGTGGTGCGCGTGATCGCCGAACGCCAGGTCGATCATGGTCAAGCGCTTGAAGTAGTGGCCGGCCTTGTACTCCATGGTCATGCCGATGCCGCCGTGCAGCTGGATGGCGGTTTCACCGACGAAGCGGGCCGAGCGTCCGATCTGGACCTTGGCGGCGGAGATTGCCTTGCGGCGTTCAGTGGCGTCGGCTTCGCCGGCCATCATCGTGGCGTAGAGCGCCATCGAGCGCGATTGTTCGACGTGCGTGAACATATCGACGGAAGCGTGCTGGAGCACCTGGAACGAGCCGATCGGCACGCCGAACTGCTTGCGGGTCTTGAGGTAGTCGACGGTCAGTTCGTGCAACGCCTGCATGGCGCCGACGGCTTCGGCGCATAGCGCGGCAATTGCTTCGTCAACGATCTTCTCCAGCACGTCAATGCCGTCGCCACGCTTGGAGCCGATCAGCACGTCTTCGGGGCCGACCTTAACATCCTTGAAGGTGATATCGGCAGCGCGGGCGCCGTCTTGTGTCGGATAGCCCTTGCGGGTGACGCCCGGGGCGTTGCCGCCGACGAGGAACAGGCCGATGCCGCCGCGGTCCTTGCGGCTGTGGGCGGTGCGCGCGACGACGATCAGCGTGTCAGCGGAATCGCCGCCGAGTACGCTCAGCTTTTCGCCGTCGATGAGGTAACCGCCGGCGCCGTCGCTGCGTGCCTTGGTGTTCACGTCGGCAAGGTCGTAGCGCGACTGGCGCTCCTGGTGGGCTAGCGCAAGTAGGCGTTTGCCGGAGATGACGTCAGGCAGTATGGCGGCTTGCTGTGCGGCGCTGGCTGCGTGGCGGATCGCGCCGCCGCCGAGGACGATCGACGAGAAGAACGGGTCGATGGCGCTGTTGCGGCCGATCGCATCCATGACCAGCATTGTTTCGACGAGGCCAGCGTTCAGGCCGCCATGCTCTTCGGCAAACGGGATCGCCGTCAGGCCGAGATCGACAAACTGCTGCCAATTCTCCTCGGAGAAGCCGCGGGTGGACTTTTGGGCTGCAGTTTTCTTTTTCATGTCGGCGTAAGCGTCAGCAAGGAAGCGATCGACGCTGTCCTTGATCTGGCGTTGGTCGTCTGAGAGATCGAAATCCATGAGCGTATTTCCACAATCGGTTTGCGGCGGGTCCCGGTCGTTGCCGGGATGACGAGAGGAATGCCTGAGGGCGGCTGCCTCTTCCCGAGGGCGGGGAGAGGCGCTGCGGCGTCATCAGAAGCCCAGCACCGCCTTGGCGATGATGTTGCGCTGGATTTCGTTCGAGCCGCCGTAGATCGAGACCTTGCGGAAGTTGAAATACTGAGGCGCGGCGGGGGCTGCCCAATGCTCGTCGGTGCCGAACTCGGCCTGATCCTCGATGTAGGGAAGCGCAAGCGGGCCCGCGACCTCGAGCAGCAATTCGGTCGTCTTCTGCTGGATTTCCGAGCCTTTGATCTTGAGGATCGAGGACGCAGGGTTCGGCATGTTCGAGCGGCGCTTGGCGTCCTCGGCGAGCACGCGCAGCTGCGTCATTTCGAGGGCCTTCAGCTCGATCTCGCACGCCGCGACCTTCTCAGCGAAGCGCTCGTCTTCCATCAGTGGCTTGTCGCCGTTCATCACGCGCATCGCGAGTTGCTTGATGCGGCCGATGCGTTGCTTGGACAGACCGATGCGTGCAATGCCCGAGCGTTCATTGCCGAGCAGGAACTTAGCGCAGTCCCAGCCGCGATGCTCCTGGCCGACGAGGTTGGCGACTGGCGCCTTGACGTTGTCGAAGAAGACCTCGTTGACCTCGTGGCCGCCGTCGATCGTCTGGATCGGCCGCACGGTTATGCCCGGCGTCTTCATGTCGACGAGGATGAAGGAGATGCCGAGCTGCTTCTTGGCGGTCGGGTCGGTGCGGGCGAGCACGAAGCACCAATCGGCGTATTGGGCGAGGGTCGTCCAGGTCTTTTGGCCGTTGATGATGTAGTGGTCGCCTTCGCGCACAGCAGTGGTTTTGAGACCGGCGAGATCGGAACCGGCGCCCGGCTCGGAGAAGCCCTGGCACCACCACTCGGTCAGATCATACATCTTTGGGAGGAAGCGCTTTTTCTGTTCCTCGGTGCCGAAGTGGATGATGACCGGGCCGCACATCGTGACGTTGAACGGCAGCGGTTGCGGCACACAGTTATACTGGAGTTCCTCGTTGAAGATGTGCATGCGGATCGGGTCCCAACCCGTGCCGCCCCATTCCTTCGGCCACAACGGCGCTGCCCAGCCTTTTTTCGCGATTGCCTTGTGAGAGGCGACCATATCCTCCTTGGACAGGTGCTCGCCGACGGCGATCTTGTCGCGGACCGACTTCGGGATCTCGGTCTGGAAGAATTTGCGGACCTCTTCGCGGAATTTGTTCTCTTCAGGCGTAAAGCGGAGGTCCATGAGGCCGTTCTCCCGGATCGATCAGATGATTGTTGCTGCGACTTTACGCAATGGGCAGGGGGCGTCAACGGGCGGACCTTCGGGCCTGCGCGCGACATTGTCGCGACCTGAGTGACCGCAAGGGCCGTTAATCAGGTTTCGGCGGCGATTTTTTCGGGTGAGCAGCACAGTTCCGCCACTGGACACAGGCCGCACCTCGGCTTTCTGGCGAGGCAGGTGTAGCGGCCATGCAGGATCAGCCAGTGGTGGGCGTGGTAGAGGAAGTCATCCGGGACGACTTTCATCAGATCGTCTTCGACCGCGTCCGGGTTTTTTCCCTGCGACAGGCAGAGGCGGTGAGACACACGGAAGACGTGGGTGTCGACTGCCATCGTTTTCTTGCCGAACGCCATGTTGAGCACGACGTTCGCCGTCTTGCGGCCGACGCCCGGTAGTTTGACGAGTTCATCGCGATCCGCGGGAACCTTGCCGCCATAGTCATCGATGAGCTTCTGCGAGAGCGCGATGACGTTCTTGGCCTTGTTGCGAAAGAGGCCGATGGTCTTGATGTGCTCGCGGACTTCGTCCTCGCCCAGTGCAAGCATTTTTTCAGGTGTGTCGGCTTTGGCGAACAGCGCGCGGGTCGCTTTGTTGACGCCGGCGTCGGTCGCTTGGGCCGACAGGACGACTGCGACGAGGAGCGTGAACGGGTTGGTATGCTCGAGTTCGCCCTTCGGCTCCGGATTGGCGGCGGAGAAGCGCTCAAACATCGATTGGATGTCAGCGGCCGATCGGCCTGCCGGTTTTTTCCGCAGCGATGCCTTTGTTTTGGCGCCCTTCGCGGCGGCGGGCTTGACCTTTTGGGCCGGCTTGGTTTTCGTCTTCATCGGCGCTCGCTGGACGCAAGTGAGGCAGGAGAACGAGTGATGGACGATCGGACGCGTCCGGCGCAAGAGCAGGATGCTGGGCTTTCAACGGGTGAACCGATGCCATTTCGGGTGGTGTTGACGCCGTACAGATCGCTTTCGCCCAGTGGTTTTTTGATTTTCATGGCTGTTCTGGCGGCCGTCAGTTTCGTTACGGGCTTGGTTTTCGCTTGGATCGGCGCTTGGCCGGTTCTCGGCTTCTTTGGCCTCGACGTGGCCATCGTGTACGTTGCTTTCCGGCTGAACTATCGCTCGGGGCGGCTCTATGAGACCGTCGAAGTGCTGCCGCACAGTTTGACGCTCCAGCGCGTGCACCCCTCGGGAAAGACTGAGACTTACGAGTTTCAATCCTATTGGGCGCGGATTCTGCTGGCGACAGGTGCGGATGGGCGATCCAGTTTGCGGGTCGCCTCCCATGGTCGGGAGATCATCTTCGGTGCTTTTCTGACCGATGAGGAACGGGCAAGCCTTGCGGATGAATTGCGGGCGGCGCTCAGGACCGCGAGGCAGCCGGCCGGGACTTGAGGCAATTCTAACGGCTAGGTGGCGTTTTCCGCCATAATCGCGGTTATGGTAAGAAGTCCTGGTAGGGCGTTGCGCTTTCGCGGTCGCCCGATGCACGACAAACGGGGGCTCCGGCAGGGAGAGAAGGACGCGGCATGGCGAAGGTCAGACAGTCGGACCAGACATCGGCGCGGCTGCACCGGACGTTATCGACCCCACGCAGAGCCTTGGTGAACATGACTTTGTTCGTGATCCTGATCGGGATCATCGCGGCAGTCCTGGTGCCTCAGCTTCAATCTGCAATTCTGACGAACCCGTTCTTGAACGGCCTCATCATCGCGGTTCTCGGCTTCGGCGTGCTTTACGCGTTCGGCCAGGTTCTGCGCCTTTACCCGGAAATTCGCTGGGTGAACGCGTTCCGCATCGCCGATCCGGGATTGAACGCGGGCCACCGGCCAACGCTTCTTGCGCCGATGGCGACGATGCTTCGGGATCGCACGGGCGCCTTGTCGCTGTCGGCGACGTCGATGCGGTCGATCATGGATTCGATCGGGTCGAGGCTGGATGAGGCGCGGGAGACGGGCCGCTATCTGGTCAGCCTCTTGGTGTTCCTCGGCCTGCTCGGCACGTTTTGGGGGCTTCTCGATACGATTGGCTCGGTCGGGAAGGCGATCGGGGCCTTGGATACGAAGGCAGCGGCCGACTCGGGCGCGATGTTCCAGGATTTGAAGGATGGCTTGGCAGCCCCGCTCAGAGGCATGGGCACGGCATTCTCGGCATCATTGCTCGGTCTGGCTGGGTCTTTGGTGCTGGGGTTTCTCGAGTTGCAGGCGAGCCACGCCCAGTCCCGTTTCTACAATGAGCTCGAAGAATGGTTGTCCGGGATTACCGAGCTATCTCCTGGGGCCGGCGGCGTTGGCGGATCGGATGCGACGGCGCGGCAGCTGCAAGCGACGCTGTTTGAAATGCAGCGCGTATTGATCGAGGTGTCACAGAGGTTGGAGACGCCGCCACAACTGCCATCCGCTGCTGCCGAGGCAGGGGGCGCCGATACAGGGGTGCGGGATTTGGCGCGTGGTGTCGACCAGCTCGTCAAACAGATGCGCGCTGAGCAAAAGGTCGTGCGCGAATGGGTCGACGAGCAATCGGCACAGCAGGGCGAGGTGGCGGCGGTGCTTAAAGAGCTCGCGGGCATCGTTCGCAACCCGAAGTGAAGCACCAGACTTGATGATTGGGCGCTGACCAATGGCACTCGGACGCGGACGACGGCGTGAGTCTTACGGCGAGTTTTGGCCGGCGTACGTTGACGTGCTGTCGACGCTGCTGATGGTCTTTACGCTGCTGCTGTCGATTTTCATGCTGTCGCAGTTCTACGTCAGCCAGGAGTCGAGCGGTAAAGACAACGCGCTGCGGCGGTTGACGCGGCAGATCGCCGAGCTGACCAGTTTGCTGTCGTTGGAACAGGGCAAAGTCAAAGGCTCGCAGGACGAATTGGCCTCATTACAGGCCTCGCTCGCCTCGCTTCAGGCCGAGAATTCGAGGCTACTCAGCGCGGCTGGGCTTGGTGACGAGAAGGCCTCCAAGGCCGAGGCGCGGGCCAGCGCGCTGTCAGCCGAACTCGAAGCATCGAAGAATCTCTCGACCGAAGCCCTTTCGAAAGTCGATCTCCTCAACCAGCAGATCGCGGCATTGGGCCGGCAGATGGCCGCGATCCAGGAGGCGCTGGCAGCTGCCGAGGCGAAAGACAAAGACGCGCAGGCGCGAATTTCGGACCTTGGGCAGCGCCTGAATGTGGCCCTCGCCAAGCAAGTGCAGGAGTTGCAGAGGTATCGCTCGGATTTCTTCGGCCGGCTTCGTGAGCTATTGAAGGACCGCAAGGACATTCGCGTCGTCGGGGACCGTTTCGTGTTCCAGTCCGAGGTGCTGTTTCCATCCGGTCAGGCGACGATGACGCCCGAGGGACTTGCCGCGATTGACCAACTCGCTTCTGCAATCGTGGAGCTTGAGAAGTCGATCCCAAGAGAGGTCGACTGGGCATTGCAGGTCGACGGCCACACCGACGCGCGGCCCATCGCCAGCTCCGTGTTTCCGTCAAACTGGGAGCTCTCCAGTGCGCGCGCGACCTCGGTGGTTAAGTACCTTATCAGCCGTGGAGTCCCGCCGAAACGGCTGGTTGCGGCCGGCTATGGCGAGTTCCAGCCACTCGAGGAGGGGGCCAGCGACGACGTGCTGCGGCGGAACCGGCGGATCGAGCTGAAATTGACCAATCGCTAAGCAGGCTTATTTTGCGTAGGGATGCGGCGGTTTCCGCGGTAGAAATCTGCTCGGGATTGGCCTATATGACGCGCGGATGACGCCACATGATGCACCATGGGCGCCGGGAGCGCTGAGACGATGACCAATCAGGCCGGCAGCAACAAACGCCAGCTTTCCGACGGTCAGCCGCCTTCCATCCACTCACCAACCATATTCGATCCGGAGGAAGACCGGCTGCACGAGGAGTGCGGGGTATTCGGCGTGTTCGGTAATCCGGAGGCTGCGGCGCTGACGGCGCTTGGCCTGCACGCGCTGCAGCATCGCGGCCAGGAAGGCTGCGGCATCGTGACCTTCGATGGCGAGCGCTTCAATCAAGAGCGCCGGCTCGGTCTCGTCGGCGACAATCTCAATACGGCCGATGTCATCGGCCGGCTCGAGGGATCTATCGCGGTCGGCCACAACCGCTATTCGACGACGGGCGGCGACAGTATCCGCAACGTACAGCCGTTTTTCGCCGATCTGGACACTTGCGGATTTGCACTCGCGCACAACGGCAATCTGACCAATGCCCGGGCGATCCGGCGCGAGCTGATTGCCGGCGGGTCGATGTTCCACGCAACGTCTGACACCGAGGTCATCCTCCACCTCATCGCCAGGTCGCGCAAGCGCCGCATCGTCGAGCGGCTGGTCGATGCGTTGCTGCAGATCGAAGGCGCGTATGCCCTCGTCTGTGTGACGAACGACATGCTGATCGGCGCGCGCGATCCGGTCGGCATCCGGCCGTTGATGCTCGGTAAACTCGGGTCTTCGTACATCCTCGCATCCGAGACGTGCGCGCTCGATATCGTCGGCGCTGAATTCGTGCGCGAGATCGAGAACGGCGAGATCGTCACCATCACCAAGGATGGGGTCGAGAGTCATCGCCCGTTCCCGCGGCGGCCGGCGCGGCCGTGTGTGTTCGAGTACGTGTATTTCTCGCGGCCCGATTCGGTCTTGAGCGGACGGCAGGTTTACGAGGTCCGCCGGGCGATGGGGCGCGAGCTGGCGCGGGAAGCGCCTGTCGATGCCGATGTCGTTGTTCCCATTCCCGATTCGGGCGTTCCGGCGGCAATCGGTTATGCACGTGAAAGCGGCATTCCGTTCGAACTCGGCATCATTCGCAATCACTATGTCGGGCGCACGTTCATCGAGCCGGAGCAGCGCATCCGGCAACTCGGTGTAAAGCTCAAGCACTCAGCGAACCGCTCGACGGTGCGCGGTAATCGGATCGTTCTGATTGACGACAGCATCGTGCGCGGCACGACGTCGAAGAAGATTGTGCAGATGATGTTCGATGCGGGCGCGAAGGAGGTACACATGCGCATCTCGTCGCCGCCGATTACGCATCCGGACTTCTACGGAATCGATACGCCGCGTGTGAAGGATTTGCTTGCCGCGAATATGAGCGTCGAGGAGATGCGCGCGTTCGTCGGTGCGACGAGCCTGGCGTTCATTTCGATCGACGGGTTGTATCGTTCGCTCGGTTACGATGGCCGCGACATGCGCAGCCCGCAGTTTACAGACCATTGCTTCACGGGCGACTATCCGACGCGGCTCGTCGATCTCGATGGCGTCACGCAAAACCTGCAGATGTCACTGCTGTCGGAAGCGCGGACGTAGGGGCGGCGTTTTCTGCCATCAGGAAACGCACTGTATTATCTGGATCAATTGTGGTTGATTGACTTGGCCGAATCTGGTCCTCCTGGTTTATGGCCGATGATTGGGAAGGTAGAGTAGCTGCGTCTCTCCAAGTGAGACCCAGCTATCCGAATCAGTATGCGCAGGAACTCGCCGAAGTTAGGCGCAAGTATCTGCGTGATTGGTCAGTTGTAAAGCGCACCAGATTCAATGCGGCGAAGCGATACGAGCGCAAAAATACAGCTAGCTCTTTGGGCTTTGCGATAGCTGGCGTCGCCGGGTTTGTGTTGCCCTATTTCACTGTGCTCTTTGAGAACGACTTGAGCGAACACTCAAAGCACGTGTTTGAACTGGGCGGTCAGATAACTGGCCTACTAGGGCTTTGCTTGGGTTTGGTGGAACAAGCGAGAGACTATTCGTCTCTACATCGGCGCTTTGACGAGTGTGGGCGTAATGTGAATACTCAGCTTCGCGCTTTGCGCAATCGAGTTGCAGTTGATCAACCAGAGCTGGATCACATTGTTGCTGAGTACCAAAGGGCATTAGATTCCTGTGGCATCAACCACGATGACATTGATAGAGAAATTGCGATAGCAGAGGACAGCGCCGATCACTTTCGCGCTGAAATTAGGAAAAAACCAACTCAGAAAGATCTCCAGGCGCATCTAACTAAAGCTGACAAGAAATTACGTGCATTAAAACGCCGAGAAGTGATTCAAATTTATTGGTTGTACTGGACTATTCTAATTGCTCCTCTGACGCTCTCTTTTCTTGTATGGTGGGCACTTAAACCTCCTTCTGGCTGATTGGGCTACCTACTGATTGACCATGCTTCCGAGGGCCGAGCACGGGCCGAAGGGGCTCTTGTTGGTCTGCAGGCTATCCTTGGCGTAGGCGCGTTCTTTCCAGGTCAGCTCACCAGAGCAATAGGCTTGATGAAGCCGGGCGCGTTCTGCTGCAGCAGCGGCCTTTTTCTTATCTGGGTCATTCAGAGC
>JAPXTA010000008.1:0-63761 GCA_033812735.1 Hyphomicrobiaceae bacterium
GCCGGCGGCAACGCGGAGGCCGCTTGCAACCAGCTTCGCGATATCGGCAGCGCCGACGCGTTCGGGAGCGAGCGTCACGTAGCTTCGCCCAAGTTGGCCGAAACTCGCGAGCAGCGCGATGTCGCTGACATCGGGGCGGCGGATATAGTCTTCGCGATGACAGCCCTTGCGGGACGGCGCGATGAACGGCCCCTCGAGGTGGAAGCCGAGCACGCCGGGGATTTGCAGTGCATCTTCTGCGATGGCGAGTAACGCTACCATGACATCGCGCTTGTCGGTGATGAGGGTCGGCAGCATGCCGGTGGTGCCGAAGGGCCGGTGTGCCGCGACGATGGTGCGGATGTCGTCGAGCGTCGGCGCGTCGTTCAAGAAAACGCCGCCGCCGCCGTTGACTTGCACGTCGATGAAGCCCGGGGCGACGACAGTCCCGGGCGGCAGATGGATCATTTCGAAATCGCGGCGTAGCGCCTTCAGCACGTCGCTTCCGGCGATGCCATATATTTCGCGGTCGACGATCAGGAGAGCCTGGTCGACATGCCAGTTTTCGCCATCGAAAATGCGCGGTGCGTGAATGGCGTAGTGTTTCGGGTGGGTCATCGGGAGAGCGATGCTCGATGAGGCTGGTGATGTGCGAACGGCGGCGAGGCCGTGTTCGTGGTCGTGTTCAAGTCAACTCCCTGACGCCGGATGGCGTTGCGATCCGGGCTCTATAACGTACGCTCGAACCTTGCACGACGTCGGGTGGACGGTCCACGCCCAGCTCGCGATAAAGCGCAGTCACGAAAGGCGGATCGGGGTGCTCGAGCTTCAAAGACAGCAATCGCGCGCCCAGATCGGCGATGGTCGCCATGGAGCGCGCTTTTCCGCGCCTGTCGATCATCAATGGCGCGGCGCCGTCCAGCGGAAGCGAGCCGTCGGCCGTCAACGCAAAGTCGAACGCCGGATCAATTGCCGGGAACGAAACGATGCTGCCGAAAATCTGGCTTCTGCCAGCTGCCGCAGCGCGGATGTCGTCGGTTCTAGCGACCCAGCCTCGAAGTCTCCGGCCCGCGTTCCAGTTCGCCCTTACCGCTGCGTGATCGTCGAGACCGAACCAACGTGGCTGCGGCGGTGGCTCGCCGTCCGCGTCGATGGCGACGATTTCCAGATAGACCGTATTCCCCAACTGCAGCAGGTGATTGTGCGTGCCCATATACGGATGGCGCTGGCCGAATGGGACATCGAGGCCGAGGCACGCCCGGACGTGCGCCACCCCTTCCGCTAGTGTTGGTGCGATTACACAAATGTGGTCGAGATTCAGCACGTATCTCTGGTCTATTTTTGTCTGGAGACGGTTGCCGCTAGCGCGCCGAGCATGATGAGGACCGCGCCGAACCACAGGGCTGGCGGAGGGATCTCGCTGAAGAAGACGTAGCCGATCGCGGCCGCCCAGATGAGTCCTGTGTATTCAATTGCTGCGTAGCGTACGGCCGTTATCACCGACAATGCCTTGACGAGCAGCAAATAGCCTGCCGCGCTGAGGAAGCCGATCGCGGCGACCGTGGCCCAGTGGATCGGGGGCAAGGGCGACCAGCCGGTCGCAGCGGTGAGCGGCAGCATCACGGCTGTGATCATGGTCATCTGCGCGAGGGCGATCTGCGCCGGGTGCTCAGACTTGGCCTGACTTCGCAGCATGACGACGGCGGCGGCGTAGACGACGGGTGCGACGACGGCTGCGATGTAGCCGTCGAGCGGCGCGCCAGAGTGGCCGAAGCTCGTGAGCTGCGGACTTAGGATCGCCATCATGCCGACAGCGCCGAGGACGATGCCGATCACGGTGTTGCGGCCCCAAGATTCTCCGAGGAAGATCACGCCGAAGATGGCGATGAAGATCGGCGCGATGAAGTTGAGCGCGAAGACCTCGGCGAGGGGCAGTTTTCCAAGCGCATAGAAAAAGGCGGCGTTGGCGATGATCATCAACGCGACGCGGCGGGCGTGTCCGGGGAATGTGTCGCGCGAGGGTGGTGCGATGCGGGCGACGAGCATGTAGGGCACGATCCAGGCGATCGAGGCGGCGGCTCGCAGGAGCATGATCTGAATGGTCGAGACGTGCGGGCTCAACGCCTTGATGAGCGCGTCCATGCCGGTCAGCAGCGCGATCGCCGCGAGACCGCAAATGATCGCGAGCGTTGCCGATGGCTTTCTATCGCTCACGTGCGTAGCCTCGGATCGAGTTCATCGCGGAGCACATCGCCGAGCAGGTTGAGGCCGAAGGCGAGGACGAGAATCGCGAGGCCCGAGAAGACCGCGCTCCACGGCGATAGCATCAAGACGTTGCGTCCCTCAGACAGCATCAGTCCAAGCGATGGTGAGGGCGGCTGCGTTCCGAGGCCGAGAAACGACAGCGAAGCTTCGACGAGGATGGCGGCAGACAGTAGCAAGCTCGTCTGCACCAGGATGACGCTGACGAGGTTCGGCAAGATGTGACGGAAGAGAATGCGGGCGTCGGAGCAGCCGATGGCGCGGGCATTGCTGACGTAGTCGCTCGCTGCAACGACGAGTGCGGGGCCGCGCAGGAGGCGCGCGAAAATCGGCGTGTAGACGATGCCGATGGCCAATGCGCCGGTGTAGGCGCCGGGGCCAAGCACGGCGACGATGGCGATGGCGAGCAGCATGACGGGGAAGGCGAACATGATGTCCATCAAGCGCATGACGATACGTTCGAGCCAGCCGCGATAGAACGCTGCGAGCAGACCGAGCGTGCCGCCGGCCACGAGCGCGATGCCGACGGCCAAAATGGAGATCAGCAGCGAGGCCCGCGCGCCATGGAGAACGCGCGAGAGGATATCGCGGCCGAACTGATCGGTGCCGAGCCAATAGGCCAACGATGGACCTTTGAGGCGGGCAACGACGTTCTGCTGGAGCGGATCGTAGGGCGAGATCCAGGGTGCGAAGAGTGCGGCGAGAAGCTCGATCGCGACAATGGCGATGGCGATCTTGAGCAGCGGCCGCATGGTGCGTTTCGGTTGCGCGAAGGTTTCGGTCATTGCCATGTCAGCCTCGCACTCGCGGGTCGAGCATGGCGTAGCAGAGGTCGACGATGAAGTTGACGACGACGAAGCCGCTGGTGACGACGAGGACGGTTGCTTGCAGGAGCGGGTAGTTGCGTTCAGCGATGGCGCCAAGGATGAGGCGGCCGAGGCCGGGGATGGCGAACACCTGTTCGACGACGATGGCGCCGCCGATCAAGTATCCGGTCATGATGCCGAGGCTGGTCACGAAGGGTATCAGCGCGTTGCGGAGTGCGTGACGGTAGAAGACGAGCCGTTCGGGCACGCCCTTGCCGCGCGCGGTGCGGATATAGTCCTGTCCTAGGCTGTCGAGCATCGACGAGCGGACGAGGCGGGCGAGATTGGCGAGGATCGGCAGGGCGAGGGCGATGGCCGGTAGCAGGAGGCGGCCGATGCAGCCGAGCGGGTCCTCGGTAAACGGGACGTAGCCGAGCGCCTGCACGTTCGGTGCGATGGTCGCCAGCGCCAGGATCATCAGGATGCCGAGCCAGAACGAGGGGATCGTCAGGCCGATCACTGAACCGAGCTGGATGGCCGCATCGGCGCGCTTGCCTCTGAGCCGTGCCATTAACACGCCGAGCGGCACGGCGAGGCCGGCTGCGAGGACGAGCGAGAGGGTCGCGAGCTGAAGCGTCGGCCATAGGTGGGCGAGGATTTCGCCGGCGACCGGGCGGCCGGTCCATAGCGAGGTGCCGAGATCGCCCTTGAGCGCCGCGCCGAGCCAGACGAGGTATTGCGTATAGAAGGGCTGATCGAGGCCGATGCGGGAGCGTAGCGCGGCCAGCCGTTCCGGTGTGATCTCGGTGTTGGCGCCGAGCATGATCGCAACGGCGTCGCCCGGAATGAGGCGGATCATCATGAACGCCAGGACCGAGACCGCGAACAGCACGAGGCCGAGGTCGATTAGGCGCATGCCAAGTAGACGCAGAAACATGTCCCCTGCCGTGGTTCCCCTGTTTGGCTGCTACCAGAGCCGTGCGCCGGGCGTTTCGTCAATGCGAGGTTCGCCGACGTGGTGGATGGAGGTCTTTGCCGATTGTGCGGAAACGCGCTACGGGAGGGGTGGACACCAAGGGGAAGCCGCATGACCTCGACTGCACCACTGTTCGCGCCGTTCGCCAGCAAGTCGCTCAGCCTCAAGAACCGGATCGTCATGGCCCCCATGACGCGCTCCTTTTCTCCCGGCGGGGTGCCGGGGCCGGATGTTGCCGCTTACTACAAGCGGCGCGCGGAGAACGACGTCGGCCTCATCATCACCGAGGGGACGGTGGTCGCGCATGCTGCGGCGTCGAGCGATCCGAAGGTGCCGCGGTTCCACGGCGAGGACGCGTTGGCGGGTTGGAAGACGGTCGTCGATGCCGTGAAGAGCGCCGGCGGAAAGATCATGCCGCAGCTCTGGCATGTCGGCATCACGCGCCGCATCGGCAGCGAGCCCAACCCCGAGGTGCTGCCTGTCGCGCCGTCTGGCGTGTCGCGTCCCGGTAAGAAGGTCGTCGAGCCGATGAGCGAGGCGGATATCGCCGACGTGATCGCGGCGTTCGCGAAGGGAGCAGCCGATGCGAGACGTCTTGGTTTCGACGGCATAGAAATCCACGGGGCGCACGGCTATCTGATCGATCAGTTTTTCTGGGACGGTACCAACCAGCGCACCGATCGCTGGGGTGGCGACCTCGTCAAGCGTACGGCCTTTGCCGTGGAGGTCGTGAAGGCGTGCAGAGCTGCGACTTCGTCTGAGTTTCCGATCGTGCTCCGCTTCTCGCAGTGGAAGCAGCAGGATTACGCGGCGCGGCTCGCGACGACACCACAGGAACTCGAGCAGTTCTTGAAGCCGCTCGCCGACGCGGGCGTCGACATTTTTCATGCGTCGAACCGGCGTTTCTGGACGCCGGAATTCGAGGGGTCGAACATGAATCTCGCGGGCTGGACGAAGAAAATTACCGGCAAGCCGGTCATTACCGTCGGGTCGGTCGGGCTCGATACGGACTTCATCAGTGCGTTCGTCAGCAAGGGCGCGGAACAGACGGGCGAGCAGCACTTCGACCGGCTGTTGGAGATGATGACAGCGAACGAGATCGATCTCGTCGCGGTCGGCCGGGCGCTGCTGATCGATCCCGCTTGGGCGCTGAAGGTGCGCGACGGGCGGTTCGGCGAATTCAAGGCCTACACCGCCAAGGCGCTCGGCGAATTGGTTTGAGCGCCTTGCAGCCGTCAGTCTATTCGATGATCTTGCTGGCGATTTCGTAGACGTCACGCGAGAGCGGCTTCGACTTTGCCAGCGCCGCGATAGCCTTGCGTGCCGCTTTGCGGCGCACGGGCTCGAGCGCGCGCCAGCTGCGGAAGGCGCCCATCAACCTTGCGGCGACCTGCGGGTTGATCCTGTCGAGTGCCTTCACCTGCGCTGCGATAAACTCGTAGCCCGCGCCGTCCGGACGGTTGAAGTTCACTTGATTGGCGCCAGCGAAAGCGAATAGCAGTGCGCGCACCTTGTTCGGGTTGGTCAATGCAAATAGCGGATGCTTCATGAGCCGCTTGGTCGTTGCGAGTGACGACGCGTGCGGTGCGGAGGCCTGCAGCGCGAACCATTGGTCGATGACGATGTGATCGTCCTTCCAGCGGTTCTGGAAGCGGTCAAAGGCCTCCTTTGCAACTGGTCCGCTCGTCAGAGACAGCAATGCGAGTGCAAAGCTCTCGTCCGTCAGGTTGCGCGCGCTATCGAAGTGGGCGCGGACGCGCAATGTGTCTTCGGTCTTGCCGCGATAGAGCAGCATGGCCATGGCACGATTTCGAAGTGCCCGCCGGCCGGCCTCGTCGGCGCTTGGCGAATAGCGGCCTTTGGACTGATGGCGCTCATAAATGTCGAGTAGATCGTCGGCAGCGGCAGTGCCGATGGTCTTTAATAGCCATCTCGATGCCTTGTGGATTGCAGCAGGATCGACGTCGTGGCCGATGATGCGCGCGATGTCGCCTTCGCTCGGCATCGACAGGAGTTGAGCGCGGTAAGCGGGCTCGAGCTTGGTGTCGGTGATCGAGCGCATGAGCGCTGCGACGAAGGCGTTCGGCTTGTCAGGCCGCTTGCCTTTGCGCAGGCTCTCGACGGCCGCGACGAGTAGCCGCCCGGCGTAGTCTTGTGTGGCCTGCCAGCGATTGAAGAGGTCACTGTCGTGGCCCATTTGGAAGGCGAGATCCGCGTCCGTTCGCGCCAGTGTGATATTCACCGGGGCGGAGAAGTTGCGCAGGAGCGACGGGACCGGCCGTGCGGCAATTCCGGCAAAGCGGATTTTTTCCGACCGTTTGGTGAGGATAGCGACGCCGTCGCGAATTTCAGGACCCGCCGTCTGTTCGAATTTCAGATCCTGGCCGTCGGCGCCGATGAGGCCGAAGCGTAGAGGGACCGGGATCGGTTTCTTTTTGGGCTGCCCGGGTGTTACCGGCAGGATCTGTTCGATGCTCAGTTCTGCCGTCTTCGTGCGCGGATCGTGCTTGAACGAGCAGACCAGCTCCGGGGTGCCGGCTTGGCCGTACCAGAGCATGAAATCGCCGAGGTCCCGATTGGTAACGTCGGTGAAGCATTGCACGAACTGTTCGACGGTTGCGGCCTCGCCGTCATGGCGTTCGAAGTAGAGGTCCATGCCGCGGCGGAACGCATCTTCGCCGATCATGGTGGCGATCATGCGGACGAGTTCGGCGCCTTTGTCGTAGACGGTGGCGGTGTAGAAGTTGTTGATTTCGATGTAGCGGTCGGGGCGCACCGGATGAGCGAGCGGGCCGGCGTCCTCGGGGAATTGGCGGGCCTTTAGATTTCTGACTTCAGCGATGCGCTGCACGGTCGACGATCGCATATCGGCCGAAAATTCCTGATCGCGATAGACGGTTAGGCCTTCCTTCAAGCAGAGCTGGAACCAGTCGCGGCAGGTGATGCGGTTGCCGGTCCAGTTGTGGAAGTACTCGTGCGCGATCACGCGCTCGATGTCGGCGTAGTTCTGGTCGGTCGCGGTTTCGGGGCTCGCCAGCACGAGGCGGTCATTGAAGATGTTGAGGCCCTTGTTCTCCATCGCGCCCATGTTGAAATCGGACACGGCGACGATGTTGAAGACGTCGAGATCGTACTCCAGGCCGAAGCGCTCCTCGTCCCATTTCATCGAGCGCTTCAAGCTGTCCATGGCCCAGGCGCAGCGCTTCTCCTTGCCCGGCTCGACGTAGATGGTGAGATCAACGTTGCGGCCGGATTTGGTCGTGAACGTCGAGCCGAACGAGGCGAGGTTGCCGCCGACAAGCGCAAAGAGGTAAGCCGGTTTCGGGTGCGGATCTTTCCAGATCGCATAGTGGCGCTTGCCATTGGCGAGCGTACCGCGTTCGACCGGATTGCCGTTCGAGAGTAGGACGCCGGCTTCCTGCATGTCGGCTTCCAAGCGGACGGTATAGCGGGCGAGAACGTCCGGGCGATCGAGAAAATAGGTGATGCGGCGGAAGCCTTCAGCTTCGCACTGCGTGCAGTAGATGCCCTTGCTGCGGTAGAGGCCCGAGAGCTGCGTATTGGCGGTCGGGTTGCAGGTTGTGGCGATTTCGAGCGTGAATTCCGCGGGGACCTTGTGAATAGTCAGGCTGGATCCAGTGACTGCGAACTCTTTTCGATCCAGCTGGCGGCGGTCGATCGCCACACTGTCGAGGACGATATCTTCGCCGTCGAGAACCAGGGGGGCGGCCTTGCCCGAAAAGGCGGGATTCCGGCGCATCTTCATGCGTGAGCGGACGCGTGTTTCGGTTGGATGCAGGACAATATCGAGATGAACCGTCTCGATCAGAAATGCCGGCGGACTGTAATTCTTGAGAAGGATCTGCTTCGGCGTTTCGGTTTTCATATCAACTGTCCAAAAATGCGACGCACGGCCTGCTGCCGCCCGTTTGCCGCATCGAAACTGCTAATGGCCGTCAACGAATGGCGACCGGGAGGCGCGGTGAGCGACACATCGGAAGCCGGTTGTCGCACAAACGGCTGATGATGCCGTTAAGGCGCGCCGCAACTATCTTTGCATCTGCCGGCAATGCGCGTCGAGGGGTGCGGCTGTTGCCGTCAATGGCCGCTACCCGTTGCTAGATCAGCGAGGAGCTTGAAGTTGAGCGCGATTATCAGTGTCGCGATCAACGCAGCGGAGAGGGTCATCCAGATCGGGGCGACGAGTGGGCCCATCTTGGCTTTGCTCGAGGTGATGTGAACCAATGGGACGATGGCGAACGGTAACTGCAGCGAGAGGATGACCTGCGTAAAGATCAGCAGTTTCGCGAGTTGGGCTTCACCCTGCAGAAGCGTGATGGCGGCAGCCGGGACTATGGCGACGGCCCGCGTGAACAGGCGGCGCTGCCAAGGGGGCAGGCGGATATCGATGAAGCCTTCCATGACGGCTTGTCCGGCAAGCGTTGCCGTGACGGTCGAATTCAGGCCGCAGCAGAGTAGCGCCAGGCCGAAGAGAGCTGGTGCTATTCCGGTGCCGAGCAACGGCGACAGGAGGGCGTGGGCTTGGCCAAGTTCCTCGACGTCGGTCCTGCCCGACGTGTTGAACGTGGCAGCTGCCAGGATAAGGATCGACGCATTGATCAAGAGTGCGAACATCAGCGCCACGGTCGAGTCGATTGTCGCGTAGCGCAGAGCCTCCTTCTTTTCCGCGGTCGTCTCGCCCCAAGCGCGCGTTTGAACGATGGCGGAATGAAGGTAGAGGTTGTGCGGCATGACGGTTGCGCCGAGGATGCCCATGGCGAGATAGAGCATGTCGGGGTTGCGAACGATTTCAACGGTCGGCACGAAGCCGCGAATGACGTCGCCCCACACCGGATGAGCGAGCGCAATCTGGACCGAGAAGCAGGCGGCAATAACGAGCAGCAGCGCAATGACGAAGGCTTCGAGATAGCGAAAGCCGACCCGTTGTAGGTAGAGGATCAAGAAAACGTCCAGCGCGGTCACGACGATGCCGATGGCGAGCGGCACGCCGAATAGAAGCTGGAGACCGATAGCTGTGCCTATGACTTCGGCAATGTCGGTTGCGATGATGGCGATTTCGGCGAAAAGCCAAAGTGGCCAGGCCATCCAGCGCGGATAGGCGTCACGGCACGCCTGGGCGAGATCGCGGCTGGAACCGACCGCGAGGCGAGCGCAAAGCGCCTGCAACAGGATGGCCATGATGTTAGACAGCAGCACGACGGCCAGGAGCGCGTAGCCGAACTTCGAGCCGCCGGCGAGCGAGGTCGCCCAATTGCCTGGGTCCATGTACCCGACGGCGACGAGGTAGCCTGGGCCGAGGAATGCCGCGAGCTTCCGTAACGGGTTGGTCTGGCCGGGCTTTGCGACCGCTATGCTCCTGAACACGTCGGCGAGCGGTGCCTCGCCGCGGTTTCGGCGCCAGCCTGGATCGCTTCGGGGTGCGTCGGCCTCGAGCATGTGATCTCTCATCCTTGAGGCCGAAGCCGGCCATAGAGGTTATGGCGCCGCGCATGACCAACACATCGAAGGCTATTGCAGTTGCAAATCGTTTGCAACTGGCATCTGTGCAGCGGCGGCGACTGGCGTGTTCGGGCCGGATGGTGCGGTAAGTCAGGTGCCGCGCGGCTTGGCGCGAGCGGTAGGTAGGGCGTTGGCCGGGTCGTCCGGCCAGACGTGCTTCGGGTACCGGCCGCGCATATCTGAGCGAACATCGGCCCAGGAGCCCTTCCAGAAGTTCGGCAGGTCGCGCGTGACTTGGATCGGACGGTGCGCGGGGGAGAGCAATTCGAGGGTCAGGGGCAGTTTGCCATTGGCGATGGCTGGGTGCTGCTTCAAGCCGAAGAGTTCCTGCACGCGGATGGATAAAATCGGTGCGCCTGGTCCTTCGTATTGGATTGGATGGCGATTGCCGGTCGGCGCCTCGAAATGAGTGGGTGCCTCGTCTTCGAGCCGGCGCTTCAGGTTCCACGGGAGCAGTGTGTCGAGCGCATTGCCGAGATCGTCGGCGCCGATGTCGGCGCGCCGTGTTTTCGATGTCAGGAAAGGTGCAAGCCATTCGGTTACAGTTTCTGCAAGTGCGGCATCTGAAAGGTCGGGCCATTCCTCGCCCTCGGCCGCTCGCAGGAATGAGACGCGATCGCGCAATTGCTGCTGCGATTTCGACCACGCGAGATTGCCGATGCCGGTGCGGGCGATGCCGCGGGCGAGTTCCTCAGCCGTCTGGTCGTTCGGTTTGACGGCGAGCGGCGCTGAGGCAAGCGTGATCGCGCCGAGGCGTTTGGCGCGGCGGCCGCGCAACGATCCGGATGACGGATCGAACGTGATCTCGTCGATCTCGGTGATGCGGTTGCCGGCGAGTTCGTCGAGTTCGCTCTCGGATAGGCGCGCTGCAAGCAGGATACGCGTGGCGGCAGCGGTACCGCTCATTTCGGCGACCACCAGAAAAGGCGCACGGGCCATGCTATCGGTTGGGTCAAGCTTCGCGCCGCGACCGTTTGCGAGCAGGAATTGGCCGTCGGCGCCACGCGCTTTGGCGATCCGATCCGGGTAGGCGAGTGCTAGCAGCGCGGCAGTTGAGAGTTGGCCACTGTTGCCGGTCGATTTGGCATCTGCTTCGGCGGCCCAGTTCGCGGCGAGGCGGCGCATGTCGGTGGCACGGGCGCTGCGATCGCGGCGAAATTGCGCGAGACGATGATCCAGATCCGTGTCGTTGCCGCCAATGCCTCGCTCGACGAGAACGGCTGCGATTTCCGATGCGGCGTGGGCGTCGCCGTGTTCTGCTGCGGCCACGATCATCCGCGCAAGGTGGGCCGGCAGCGGCATGGCGCGCAAGCGGCGGCCGAGGGGGGTGATCGCGCCGGCCGGATCGATGGCGTCGAGGGTGCGGAGGGTGGCCTTCGCGGCGTCGACCGCTGCTGGCTGCGGCGGATCGAGCCAGGAGAGCGCCGACAGATCGGTGACGCCCCAAGCGGCGCAGTCGAGCACGAGGCCTGTGAGGTCGGCGTTGCGGATTTCGGGGTCTGCGAACGCTGGGAGGCTCTGTGTTTCGGGCTCGTCCCAGAGGCGATAGCAAATTCCAGGTTGCGTTCTTCCGGCGCGACCGCGGCGCTGGTCGGCTGCGGCACGAGAAACGCGAACGGTGTCGAGGCGGGTTACGCCGACGTCGGGTTCATAGCGCGGAACGCGGGCGAGGCCGCAATCGACGACGACGCGCACGCCTTCGATCGTCAGCGAGGTTTCGGCGATGGATGTGGCGAGAACGACTTTGCGGCGACCGGCTGGCGACGGCGAAATGGCCTTATCCTGCGCGGCGGCATCCATGGCGCCGAAGAGCGGACAGATGTCGATTTGCTGGCCGGCAAGCTTTTCCGATAGGCGATCGGCCGTGCGTTTGATTTCGCCTTGGCCGGGAAAGAACGCAAGGACGGACCCTGGCTCGGCACGCAACGCGGCCAAGATCGCGTCGACCATCTGCTCGTCGATGCGGCGGCGCGGATCGCGGCCGAGGTAGCGGGTTTCGACAGGAAAGGCGCGGCCTTCGCTGGTGATGACGGGAACGCCAGTTCCGAGCAGGCTTGCGACGCGGGCCCCGTCGAGCGTGGCCGACATTACGAGAATGCGCAGATCATCACGGACGCTCTTCTGCACGTCGAGCGCCAAGGCGAGGCCGAAATCGGCATCGAGCGAGCGTTCGTGATACTCGTCGAAGAGGATCGCACCGACGCCGTCGAGCATCGGGTCATCGAGGATCATGCGGGTGAAGACACCCTCGGTGATCACCTCGATGCGGGTTTTCGGACCAACGCGTGTGCCGAGGCGGGCGCGCATGCCAACCGTGTCGCCGAGCTTTTCTCCAAGCGTGCCCGCCATGCGTTGTGCCGCCCCGCGTGCGGCGAGGCGGCGCGGCTCGAGGACGAGGATCTTCCTGTCCGACAGCCAAGGCTCGTCCAACAGGATGAGCGGAACGCGCGTGGTCTTGCCGGCGCCGGGTGGTGCAACCAGTACGGCGGAGGAATGATCGGCGAGCGCCGCGCGCAGCGACGGCAAGGCCGCATCGATCGGCAGCGGCTCTGCGGGGGGCGATGGCACGTCTCTGTTCCGGTCAGGTCTTAAATGTCAGCCGTGTGACTTCGGCTTCCATTCCTCGACGGGGCCGCCGGCCTCTTTCCAAGCTTTGAAGCCGCCGATGATATGGGCGACGGGTTTGAGGCCCATGTCCTTGGCGGTCTTGGTTGCGAGAACCGAGCGCAGTCCGCCGGCGCAGAAGAACACGTACTTTTTGTCCTCGCCGAATTTCGGCTTGTAGTAGGGGCTTTTCGGGTCGATCCAGAACTCCAACATGCCGCGCGTGCAGTGCAGGGCGCCGGGCACCTTGCCGTCGCGTTCCAGCTCGCGAGGGTCGCGAATGTCGACCAGGACGACGCCAGGGTCGTTGGCGAGTTTGACGGCTTCGGTTGCGGGAATTTCTTCGATCTCGGCCTTAGCCGCGGCGATCATGTCGTGGACGCCATTTTTGATGTCTTGAGGCATTCGCTTCTCCGGTTGGGCAGGCGGTCACACGGCAGCCCGCACGACTGCTGGTTGATGTCACTGGTAGCGTAATGGTGTCGCAGGCTCAACTGCATGGCGGCCCAAGGCCCGCAGAGGCGGCATGCGGTCACCGCTGGTCTTTGGGCCTGCCGTCGTCGAAGCGATTGCTCCGCGCGGGCCGATCAAATAATATTTCAGACTTCGAACATCAGCAGGTCTGGAGAATACCGATGAGCGCCCCGAGCGATGGCAACCCACCCAAAGGTGTGTCCGAGACGGGCGATCCCCTCCTTTTGACGCCCGGCCCGCTGACCACCTCCAGGAAGGTCAAGGAGGTCATGGTCCGCGATTGGGGTTCGCGCGACGCAACGTTTCTCAAGATCAACAAGGAGGTGCTGGAGCGCCTACCGGAGATCATCCATGGTGGCGGCAAATTCGTGACCGTGCCGATGCAGGGGTCTGGCACATTCGCAGTCGAGGCGATGCTGACGACGTTCGTGCCGCCGAAGGGCAAGTGCCTCGTCCTGATCAATGGTGCCTACGGTCAGCGGGCAAAGAAGATCCTCGAAATCGCGAAACGCAACGTCGTCGTACACGAGACGGCGGAGGACACGCCGCCCGACCTCAAGAAGGTCGATGCCCTGCTCGAGAAGAACAAGGACATCACCCATGTGTTCGCGGTCTACTGCGAGACAACCAGTGGCATTCTCAATCCGATCGCCGACATCGCGCGGCTCGTCGAGAATCATGGCCGGCGCCTGTTGGTCGACGCGATGAGCGCGTTCGGGGCGCTGGAGCTCGACAGCCGCCGTGTGAAGTTCGATGCGGTCGCTGCGTCGTCCAACAAATGCATCGAAGGCATACCGGGTCTCGGTTTCGTGCTGTGCCGGACCTCGGCGATCGAGGACACGAAGGGAAATGCGACGTCACTGACGCTCGATCTTTATGAACAGTGGCAAAACTTCGCGAAGACTGGGCAGTATCGTTTCACGCCGCCGATCCATGTGATCGTGTCGTTTCATCAAGCACTCGAAGAATTCTTTGCAGAGGGCGGGCAGCCCGGCCGCGGAAAGCGCTATGCCAACAACGGCAAGGTGCTATCGGAGGGCATGAAGGCGCTCGGATTCGAGATGCTGCTGTCACATAATCTGCAGGCGCCGATCATCTACACGTTCCATATGCCGCGTGATCCGAAGTTCGTGTTCCAGACCTTTTACGATGCGCTGAAGGACCACGGTTATGTCATCTATCCAGGCAAGCTGACCGTCGCGGACAGTTTCCGGATCGGCTGCATCGGTCGCATCGACGAGACGCATATGCACGGTTTCCTTGCGACGGTCGCCGATGTCCTCGCGAAGATGGGCGTCACGGATCTCGGCAAGAAGGCCGCCTGACGCGGCTCAAACACTCTCTCAACACTCCGATTGGACGCATTATGTCGAAGTCTCTCACCTGCAACGGCCGGTCCTATGCTTGGCCTGCTGCACCAACCGTCGTCGTGTGCCTCGACGGCTCTGAGCCCGGATACATCGAGAAGACGATCGAAGCCGGTCGCGCGCCGTTCTTTGCAAAGATGTTGACCGACGGCGCCAACGTGCTCGCCGACAGCGTCATTCCGAGTTTTACGAACCCGAACAATCTGTCGATCATCACGGGGCGGCCGCCTGCCGTGCACGGTATCGCCGGCAACTTCTTCTACGACCCGGCCACCAAGTCCGAAGTGATGATGAACGACCCGAAGTTCCTGCGGGCGCCGACAATTCTGCGCAGCTTCCACGATGCGGGCGCTAAGGTCGCGATGGTGACGGCGAAGGATAAGCTGCGGCTCTTGCTATCAAACGGCCTCGACTATTCCAGCGGCCGGGCCATTGCGTTTTCTTCGGAGCGTGCCGACAAGGCAACCAAGGCCGACAACGGCATCGACAACGTCCTGTCGTTCGTCGGCAAGCCGGTCCCGGATGTCTACTCGGCCGATCTTTCCGAGTTCGTGTTTGCGGCGGGCGTCAAGCTCATGGAGAGCTTCCGGCCGGATCTGATGTATCTCTCGACGACCGACTACATCCAGCACAAGGTTGGGCCGGGAACGAAGATCGCCAACGACTTCTATGCGATGATCGATGGTTATCTCGCGTCACTCGACAAGCTCGGTGCGATCGTCGTTGCCACGGCCGATCACGGCATGAACGACAAGCACGACCCGAAATCCAAGGCGCCGAACGTCATCTACCTGCAGACGTTGTTCGACGAGTGGCTCGGCAAGGGCGCGGCGCGCGTGATCCTGCCGATTACCGATCCGTATGTGGTTCATCACGGTGCGCTCGGTTCGTTCGCGACCGTACATATTCCGTCAGGTGCCAACGCAGCCGATCTGCTTGCACGTGTCCGAAAGATCGAGGGGGTGCATCTTGCTCTGACGCAATCGGAGGCCTGCGAGCGTTTCGAATTGCCGGCTGACCGGATCGGCGATCTCGTCATCACGTCGACGCAGCACATGACGCTTGGTACCGCGCCTGAGAAGCACGACCTCTCGGGTCTCGATGAGCCGCTGCGTTCTCACGGAGGGCTGACCGAACAGCGCGTGCCGATGATTGCGAATCGCAAGTTCAAGGACCTGCCGGCCGGACTTCGCAACTTCGACGTATTCTCCGTCGCCCTCAATCACGTCGCGTGAAGGATCGACTGCCATGCAAGATAAGACATTCAAGCCCGCCGATGTGAAGCTGCCGACCAAGATGCACGAGCAAATGCGCATCGCCGGCAAGCTGGTCGACGCCGACGAGCGCGTCGAGGTCTACAATCCCTATACCGGCAAAGTGGTTGGCACGGTTCCCGCGGCCAATCCGAAGCAGGTGGCCGAGGCGTTCAAGATCGCGAACGCGTATCAGCCCAAACTGACAAAGTACGATCGCCAGAAGATCCTGATGCGTACGGCGGAGATCCTTGCCAAGCGTCGCGACGAGATCGCGGCCCTGATCACCGCGGAATCGGGTCTCTGCTGGAAAGATTCGACCTACGAAGTCGGCCGTGCCTACGACGTCTACTCACTCGCGGGGCAACTCGCCATCCGCGACGACGGCGAAATCTATTCGTGCGACGTCACTCCGCAAGGGAAGCCACGCAAGATCTTCACGACGCGGACGCCGCTTCTCGGGGTGCTGTCGGCGATCACGCCGTTCAACCATCCGCTGAACATGATCAGCCACAAGCTGGCGCCGGCGATCGCCACCAACAACCGGATCGTCGCCAAGCCGACCGAGCTGACGCCGCTGACGGCATTGATCCTCACCGACATCCTTTATGAAGCGGGACTGCCGCCGGAGATGCTGTCGATGGTGACGGGCAATCCGCGCACCATGGGTGACGCCATGATCACCGACCCGCATGCCGACGTCGTGACGTTCACGGGCTCGGTCAAGGTCGGCAAATACATCGCCGAGAAGGCGGGGTACAAGCGCATCGTGCTGGAACTCGGCGGCAACGATCCGCTGATCATCTGCGACGACCTTTCCGATGCCGATCTCGACAAGGCAGCCGAACTCGCTGTCAAGGGTGCGACGGCGAATTCGGGGCAGCGGTGCACGGCGGTGAAACGCATTCTCTGCATGGAGAAGGTGGCCGACAAGTTCGTCGAACTGGTGCTGGCAAAGGCCAAGAAGCTCAAGTCGGGTGATCCGCTCGATCCCACCACCGATATCGGCACGGTCATTCACGAGGGTGCTGCGAAGACATTTGAAGCGCGCGTGGTCGATGCGACGAAGCACGGCGCCAAAGTTCTGCATGGCAACGACCGGAAGGGCGCTCTCTATCCGGCGACGGTGGTCGATCACGTGCCCTACACCTGCGAGCTTGTGCACGAGGAAACGTTCGGGCCGGTCATACCGGTCATTCGCGTGCCGAACGACGTCGAGGCCGTGATGAAGATTTCGAATTCGACGGCGTTCGGGCTGTCGTCGGGCATCTGTACCAACCGCCTCGACACCGCGACGAAGTTCATCAACGGATTGCACGTTGGCACGGTCAATATCTGGGAAGTCCCCGGTTATCGTATCGAGATGAGCCCGTTCGGCGGCATCAAGGACTCGGGCCTCGGGTACAAGGAAGGCGTTTGGGAAGCGATGAAGAGCTACACCAACGTCAAGACCTACTCGCTGCCGTGGCCGCAGGCGTAGTCACCGGGTATGGTGGTCGGTGAATTCAGAGGGCGAGCTCTAAGGCTCGCCCTTTATTTTTGGCGTGTTCGCGTTGCGGGCGGCGACATCAGCGGCAATACCGCCGTGTGCTTGACCTGTGCGAGCGCGAACGAACTTTCGATGCTGGCCACGCCGTCGATCCGGGTGAGCGTCGCTTTGAGAAAGCGTTCGTAGTCGGCGAGATCGCGGGCGACGACGCGCAGCAGATAGTCGCGCGACCCCGTCATCAGGTAGCATTCGAGCACTTCGGGAAAGGCACGGACGGCCTTCTCGAACCGCTGGAGCGCATCCTCGCGCTGCTTTTCGAGTTTTACCGAGACGAACACCGAGACGGGCAGGCCGACCTGGGCTTGATCGACGACGGCCTGATAGCCGCGGATGATGCCGGCTTCTTCGAGGATGCGCACGCGGCGCAAGCAGGGGCTTGGACTGAGGCCGACACGTTCGGCCAGGTCGACATTGGTCAGACGACCGTCATCCTGGAGGGATGCAAGGATTCGCTTGTCGAGGTCGTCGAGGTCTGCGGACTTGGACACGGAACTGCCTTCTGATCTCACAATTTGGCATAACATGCCAATATCGGAGCATGTTGCGGTCCATTTTGCAACAATCGAACACGCGCTGTAGCGTAAGCTGCGATCACTGTGAAATCGGTGCCAGGAGATTGGGGCCATGGACATGATGCCGGCGAACCGCGCCGAGACGCTGCGCATTCTCGAACCGCTGACGCGGAAAGTGCTGTGGCTGTCGACGTACATGATCCACCACGCGAACCACGAGCGGGCGAACGTGGACGGCCTGAAGGTCGGCGGGCATCAGGCATCGTCGGCGTCGATGGCGACGCTGATGACGGCGCTTTATTTCCACGTGTTGCGGCCCGAGGATCGCGTGGCGGTGAAGCCGCATGCCTCGCCGGTGTTCCATGCGATCCAGTACCTGCTCGGCAATCAGGACCTCGACAAGTTGAAGCGGTTTCGCGCCTTTGGTGGCGCGCAGAGCTATCCGTCGCGCACGAAGGACAAGGACGACGTCGACTTTTCGACCGGCTCGGTTGGTCTTGGCGTTGCCATGACCGGCTTTGCGTCGATGGCGCAGGACTATGTGCACGCGAAAGGCTGGGCCAAGAATTGGCCGCAGGGCCGCATGATTTCGCTGATGGGTGACGCCGAGATCGACGAAGGCAACATCCACGAAGCGCTGCTCGAATACTGGAAGCACGGTATTCGCAATACGTGGTGGGTCGTCGATTACAACCGGCAGAGCCTCGACTCGGTGGTGTCCGACCGGTTGTTCATGAAGGTTGCCGGGTTGTTCGAGAACCTCGGCTGGAAGGTCGTCACGATCAAGTACGGCAAGCTGCTGCATGCGGCCTTTGCCGAGCCGGGTGGCAAGCGGCTGGAGCAGTGGATCGACGATTGCCCCAATCAGCTCTATTCGGCGCTGGTGTTCGAAGGCGCGAAAGGCTGGCGGCGTCAGCTCGAAGCGGATCTCGTCAATGATCCTGAAGCGCTCGCTATTATCCGTAGCCGCGGCGACGACGAACTCGCGCGGCTGATGACCAACCTCGGCGGGCACGATCTCGACTCGATTCTCGACGCCTTCGAAGCCGCGCCGACTGACCAGCCGGTGTGCTTCATCGCGTACACCATCAAGGGTCTCGGGCTGCCGTTCCAAGGGCACAAGGACAACCATGCCGGTCTGATGACCAAGGCGCAGATGACCGAGTTCCGCGCCCAGAACGGCATCAACCAGGGTGAAGAGTGGGAGCCGCTGGCGGGCCTGCCGAACGCAGGCGAGCTCAGGTCTTATCTCAATCGCGTGCCGTTCTACGCGAAGGGACGGCGGCGGCTCAGTGCGCCCAAGATCGAGGTGCCGCATCTGCCTGTTCCGCAAATCAAGGGCGAGGCGACGACGCAGGCAGGTTTCGGCCGTGTTCTCGACGAGATCGCGCGTGCAGGCGGCGAATTGGCCGATCGCATCGTGACGACCTCGCCCGATGTGACGGTTTCGACCAACCTCGGGCCGTGGGTCAATCGGCGTGGTGTGTTCTCGATGCAGAATCGCGACGACGTGTTCAAGGAGCGCGGCCTGCAATCGATGCAGAAGTGGGACATGGCGCCGCGCGGTCAGCACATCGAACTTGGCATCGCGGAGATGAACCTGTTTCTCAATCTCGCCGCGCTCGGATTGTCGCACTCGCTGTTCGGCGAGCGGTTGCTGCCGGTCGGGACGCTCTACGATCCTTTCATCATGCGCGGGCTCGATGCGCTCAACTATGCCTGTTACCAAGACGCGCGGTTCATGGTGGTGGCGACTCCGTCGGGCTTGACGCTTGCCCCGGAAGGCGGTGCGCATCAGTCGATCGCGACGCCGCTGATCGGCATGGCGCAGGACGGGCTCGCCTCGTTCGAGCCTACCTATGTCGACGAACTTGCCGTCATCATGGACTGGGCGTTCCGCTACATGCAGCTCGACGGCAGCGAGGAGCCCGGCAAGGGGACCCGCTGGCTGCGCGACGAGAAGGGCGGGTCGGTGTACCTGCGGTTATCGACTCGGCCGATCGAACAGTTGCAGCGGCCGATGACCGACGATCTCGCGCACGACATCATCCAGGGCGGCTACTGGATACGGCGGCCGGAGCCTGGCACGGGGCTGTGCATCGTTGCCATGGGCGCTGTCATGCCTGAGGCGATCCAGGCTGCGGGATTGCTTGCAGAGGACCGGCGCGGCGTCGGGCTGCTGGCGGTGACATCGGCCGACCGGCTATCGGCAAGTTGGCATGGTGCCGAGCGGGCGCGCGAGAAGGGCGACCGGCAGGCGAAATCGCATGTCGAGCTATTGCTATCCGATCTGCCGCGCGATGCGACTGTTATCACGGTGTGCGACGCCTACCCGGAGACGCTGTCGTGGATCGGCGGTGTGTGCGGGCATCGCGTGCGCGCACTTGGGCCGGAGCATTTCGGACAGTCCGGCAATCTGAACGAACTCTACGCGCATCACGGCTTCGACGTGAACGGCATTCTCGCTGCAGCCGAGGGCCTCGGCGGCGGCAAGGCGGTCAGGTATCGCCAATAATCATATTATTGCGCAAACATGCAATTAAAACGGCAAATTGAACTGCTTGCTAAAGCAAGAGGCGGAGCGGGTACCGCGTCCGATAGGCGAGGAGCTGCCGATGGGTGGCTGGGGCGATATCACATCGCTCGAGTTCCCGTTTCCGCTCCTCGCCGGGAAAAGGAAATGCGGTCGCCCGCTCCGTTCTCCGGTGTCGTCCATCCGGGTTCCCGGCGGTTCATCACACCCGCCAGGCGCAGCCTCCCGTGGTGCTGCCTAGACTTTGTATGCTTACCCTGGGCCCGGACTACGGCGCTGCTGAACCGGCCGCCGTCCCATATTCCACCGGATGCCGGCCGGGGGCGGACTTGTGATTCGGCGCGCAAGCGCCGAAGCAAGCCAGACTTGGTAGTCCGACGGGGCAGCTACTCCCGCCGCGCGCTCCTCTTGCGTGCGATGTGGCGATCTCGCGAAGGATCGTCGCACCGCACTGGTCGTCCGGCGGTGTTGCCACCGCTGGAAAGTCACGGGCTTCCGGCTCACCGCCTCTGATCCCGAAACACGGCCCTGCATGCGCACGACGATGCTGCAAGATCGCGCCGCCACGCAATTGGGCAAGTACCTAGTTTCGGCCAAGACTCGCGCATCTCAGTTAATTTGGCGGCTGTGACTGACGCCCCAGGTTCAATACACCGGGAACCGCTTGCAGAGCGCGATGGCCTGTTCCTTGACGCGGTTCTCGACTTGGGCGTCGCCCGCGTCGCCGTTCTTGGCGAGACCATCGAGGACCGCGTTGATCATCTGGCCGATCTCGCGGAATTCGGCCGCGCCGAAGCCGCGCGTCGTGCCGGCCGGCGTGCCGAGGCGAACGCCCGACGTTACGAACGGCTTTTGCGGATCGAACGGCACGCCGTTCTTATTGCAGGTGATGTGCGCGCGGCCGAGCGCGATTTCCGAGGCCTTGCCGGTCAGCGACTTCGGCCGGAGATCGACGAGCAGCAGGTGGTTGTCGGTGCCGCCGGTGACGATGTCGTAGCCGCCGGCTTTGACAGTCTCGGCCAGCACTTTGGCGTTCTCGACGACCTGCTTGGCGTAGGACTTGAACTCGGGTCGCAATGCTTCGGCGAACGCGACCGCCTTGGCGGCGATGATGTGCATCAGCGGGCCGCCCTGCAGGCCAGGGAAGACGGCCGAGTTGATCTTTTTGGCGATGTCCTCGTCGTTGGTCAGGATCAGGCCGCCGCGCGGGCCGCGCAGTGACTTGTGCGTCGTCGATGTGACGACGTGGGCATGCGGGATTGGCGAGGAGTGCGCGCCGCCGGCAACGAGACCGGCGATGTGGGCCATGTCGACCATGAGATAGGCGCCGACCTCGTCCGCAATCTTGCGGAATGCTGCCCAATCCCATTCGCGTGCGTAGGCCGTGCCGCCGGCGATGATGAGCTTCGGCTTGGCCTTCTTGGCGATATCGGCGACCTCGTTCATGTCGATGCGCTGGGTGTCCTTGCGAACGCCGTATGGAACGACCTTGAACCACTTGCCGCTCATATTGACGGGCGAGCCGTGCGTAAGGTGGCCGCCGGAGTTGAGGTCGAGGCCCATGAAGGTGTCGCCGGGGTTCAGCAGAGCGAGGAACACCGCCTGATTCATCTGGCTGCCGGAGTTCGGCTGGACGTTCGCGAATTTGGCGCCGAAAAGCTGCTTGGCGCGCTCGATGGCGAGTGTCTCGGCCTGGTCGACGTATTGGCAGCCGCCGTAGTAGCGCTTGCCCGGATAGCCCTCGGCATACTTGTTGGTCATGACCGAGCCGGCGGCCTCGAGCACGGCGCGGGAGACGATATTTTCCGACGCGATCAGTTCGATCTCGTGGCGCTGGCGGTCGAGTTCACGTTCGATGGTGCCGAAGAGTTCCGGGTCGGCCTCGGCGAGCGGCTTGTGGAAGAACGCATGGGTTGTCGCTGCGGACATGGAAGCCTTCTCCATCTACGGCAGGCAAAGATGTGCACTGCGGAAAGGGGCGAGATGCTGCGGGCCTTACCATGGGGTTCGCGGTGCAGCAAGAAAGAGGCGACGATGACCCATCGCGGGTTGAAGTGCACGTGCAGGAGGCGCTTCGCTTATGTCTTGGGCGCTGCCCATTAAAGTATCGCTTTGCGGCTTGACAGTTTGGGAGGTTCACCGCCTCATCACAAAGTTGAATTGGGTCTGCCGGGGGCGGGCCGGTGGAATACCGGGTGGTTGATGTTCGCCTATGTCTTGAGACGCTTGCTCGCTACGATTCCAGTAATTGTGATCGTGGCGCTATTCGTGTTCAGTTTGCTCTACATCGCGCCGGGCGACCCGGCCGCGGTTATCGCGGGCGACCAGGCGTCGCCGGAGGATGTCGAGAAGATCCGGAAGAGCCTGGGGCTCGACCGGCCGTTTGTCGCTCGCTTTTACGAGTGGGGTTCGCGGATTCTGGTCGGCGACCTCGGCACGTCGATGTTTACCGGCTTGCCGGTGACGCAGCTGATCGCGCAGCGGTTAGAGCCTACTCTGTCGCTTATGATCGTTACCCTGCTGCTCGCCATTTCGGTCGCGGTGCCGATGGGCGTGCTGGCGGCTTGGAAGAACGGGACCTGGATCGACCGTCTCGTGATGGGGTTTGCGGTTATCGGGTTCTCGGTGCCGGTTTTCGTCGTCGGCTACGTCCTCGCCTACACGTTCGCGCTCGAACTCGATTGGCTGCCGGTGCAGGGTTACACTTCGATCAAGCAGGGGTTCTGGCCTTGGCTCGAGAACCTCATTCTGCCGGCGATCGCGCTCGGGTTCGTCTACATTGCGCTGATTGCCCGCATCACGCGCGCGGCGATGCTCGAGGTGCTCAGCCAGGACTACATTCGCATGGCGCGGGCGAAGGGCCTTGGCCAGCGGTCCATTCTGTTCCTGCACGCGCTCAAAAACGCGGCCATCCCGATCGTCACGGTCATCGGCATCGGCATCGCGCTGTTGATTGGTGGAGCGGTGGTAACGGAGAGCGTGTTCGCGATCCCGGGTCTCGGCCGCCTCACCGTCGATGCGATCTTGAGGCGCGATTATCCTGTTATCCAGGGCATCGTGTTGATGTTCTCGTTCGTCTACGTGCTGGTCAATCTCCTGATCGACCTGCTCTACACTCTGCTTGATCCGAGGATCCGCTATTGACCGCCGCTGCAACACTCAAGCCCGCCGCAGCCGGGGGCCTTGCCATAGCTGCGCCGCTTGATGACATCCTACCGCCGGTCAAGCCCCGAAAGGGCTTGTGGGGGCTTGTCCGCAAATATCCGACGATGGCCATCGGTCTTTTTCTTTTGGCTTTGATGGTGATCTCGGCGGTTTTCGCGCCGTTGCTGTGGACACTCGATCCGACGGCGATCGCGACGGCCAAGCGTACCCGGCCTCCAGGTGCCGACAACTGGTTTGGTACCGACATGCTCGGACGCGACATCTATTCGCGCGTCATCTACGGGACCCGCGTGTCGCTGATCGTCGGGTTCTCGGTCGCAGTGCTGGCATCACTCGCTGGTCTTTTCATCGGATTGTGTTCGGGCTTCATCCGCTCGGTCGATGCGGTGGTCATGCGGGTGATGGACGGCTTGATGTCGATCCCGCCTATTCTGCTCGCGATCGCGCTGATGGCGCTGACCCGCGGCAGCGTCGGGAATGTCATCATGGCGATCACGATCGCGGAGATCCCGCGTGTCGCGCGGTTGGTGCGCGGCGTTGTTCTGTCGGTGCGTGAGCAGCCTTATGTCGATGCTGCAATCACGACCGGCACGAGCACGCCGATGATCATCCTGCGCCACATCTTGCCGAACACGCTCGCGCCTTTGACGGTGCAGGCGACATACATCTGCGCATCAGCGATGATCACGGAAGCCATTCTGTCGTTCATTGGCGCGGGAACGCCGCCGATCATTCCGTCATGGGGCAACATCATGGCTGATGGGCGCGCGCTCTGGCAGGTGAAGCCATTCGTCGTCTTCTTCCCGGCGATCTTCTTGTCGGTGACGGTGCTCGCAGTCAATCTCGTCGGCGACGGCCTGCGCGATGCGCTCGACCCGCGCTCGGCCAAGAATGTTTGAGGGTGGAATGCGGATGAGCCAGTTGAATGAGATCGGCCAGGTCAGGATCCCGGATCATTTCGCTCGATGCCAGCCGCCGCGGCGCTTCGCGCCGGATCGCGGCTGCATGTCGCTCATGTCCGGGAAAGCAAATCGTTTGGTTTCCCGGAATTCTTGCCGCGTGCACGAGGCAAGAATATCTGGGATCTTCACCTCTCGCCTACTGCCCGTGAGATTCTAATGCCGCTGCTCGAAGTCGAAAATCTGCAGACCCATTTCCGGACGCCCGACGGCATCAATCGGGCAGTCGACGGTGTGTCATTCCATGTCAACGAGGGCGAGACGCTTGCGGTCGTCGGCGAATCCGGTTGCGGGAAGTCGGTCACGGCCATGTCGCTGCTGCGCCTTGTGCCGGAGCCACCCGGGAAAATCGCGGGCAAGATCGTCTTCCAGGGGCGCGACCTCCTGAAGCTTTCGGACAAGGAGATGCGCGACATCCGGGGTAACGATGTGGCGATGATCTTCCAGGAGCCGATGACGTCGCTCAATCCGGTGTTGTCGATCGGGCGGCAGCTGCGCGAGACAATCATGCTGCATCAGGGGCTGTCACGTATGGATGCGGACAAGCGAGCGGAGGAGATGCTCGCTTTAGTCGGCATTCCCGAACCTGCCCGGCGCCTCAAGCAGTATCCGCACAGCTTATCCGGCGGCATGCGGCAGCGCGTTATGATCGCGATCGCACTCGCCTGCAACCCGAAGCTTCTGATTGCCGACGAGCCGACCACCGCTCTCGACGTGACGATCCAGGCGCAGATCCTCGATCTGATGAAGGATCTGAAGACGCGGGTCGGAGCGGCGATCGTCCTCATCACGCACGATCTTGGCGTGGTCGCCGAAGTCGCCGAGCGGGTTATGGTGATGTATGCGGGGCGCAAGGTCGAAGAGGCGCCGGTCAGGGAACTCTTCGCCAACCCGAAACATCCCTATACGCGGGGTTTGATCGGTGCCGTGCCGAAACTCGGCTCGTCTTTGACAGGCGCCGCGTCGAAGCTTTCGGAGATTCCCGGGCTCGTCCCGAGTCTCAAGCAGCGGATCCAAGGCTGTGTCTTTGCCGGTCGATGCAACATTGCAACCGACGTGTGCCGGCAAAGTGCGCCCGCGCTCGAACTCAAAGCAGCTGGCCATATCGCGGCCTGCCATCACGCGGCGAAGGAGGCCGTGCCCGCATGACCGCGCCGCTGCTCGATGTCAAAAATCTCAAGAAGCACTTCCCGATCACGTCCGGCGTTTTTGCCAAGACGACGGGGTACGTGTTTGCCGTCGACGGTATTTCCTTCACGGTCAACAAGGGCGAGACACTTGCTCTCGTTGGTGAGTCTGGCTGCGGTAAGTCGACGGTCGGCCGCGCGGTTTTGCGGCTGTTCGACGTGACCGATGGCGAAGTTCTGCTCGACGGTCAACGAATCGACAATCTGTCGAACTCGGCTTTGAAGCCGATGCGGCGGCGCGTGCAGGTGGTGTTTCAGGATCCCTTCTCCAGTCTCAATCCACGGATGCGCGTCCGCGATATTCTCGCCGAGCCGATCCGCAATTTCGGGCTTGCGAAGGACAACGCGGCGCTGGATGCGCGGCTCGGTGAATTGATGGATCTGGTGCGTCTGCCGCGCGAAGCGATCGGCCGTTGGCCACACGAATTCTCTGGCGGGCAGCGTCAGCGCATCGGTATTGCGCGCGCGCTCGCAGCCGAGCCGGATCTCATCATCTGCGATGAAGCCGTGTCGGCGCTCGACGTTTCCGTGAAGGCGCAGATCGTCAATCTGCTGCAGGACTTGCAGGAGAAGCTCGGCTTGGCGATGCTTTTCATCAGCCATGACCTCGCGATCGTCGAGCATATGACGCACCGCGTTGCGGTGATGTACCTCGGTAAGATCGTCGAGACGGGGCCGAAGCGCGAGATTTTCGGCGCGCCGCAGCACCCTTACACCAAAGCACTCTTGTCGGCTGTGCCTGTGCCAGACCCGACCGTCACGCGCGAGCGGATCCTGCTCAAGGGCGATGTGCCGAGTCCGATCAATCCCCCGAAGGGCTGCCGCTTCCATACCCGCTGCCCCTTCGCCTTCGACCGGTGCCGGAGCGAAGAGCCGGCGATCCGAACTCTTGGCATGGATCATACCGCCGCCTGTCATTTGCACGACCTTCCGGGCGATCAGAATCCATTGAAGCGGGCGGTTGCGGCGGCTTAGTTGCGTAGTCAGGCTGCTGCGTGCGGATGCGTGCGTGCGAAGTGAGTCAGCACTGCCAACAGCTCGCGGGCATGCTGAATATCCCTCCGATGCAGTGCGGCTCGGATGTCGTCGCGGATCATATCCTCAATTTTATCGCAGCCGTTGGCGCGACAGAGCAGATCGCTTGCTAAGCCAGCTGCGACGATCTCCGGCACATGCTCGTGCTCGGCAATGGCCAGTACTTCCTCTTTCGAGAGGCCGCATAGTGCAACGCAATCTTCGATGCTGATCATTGGACTCTCCCACTTTGCGGCTCTGAACCGCGAGCGTGCCGGTTGATCCGGCATCACCGGTCCAACCGGCTCAGAATGCTACGACGTCCTGAAGATGCTTTCTGATGTCATGATCGGCAGTAGATACGAGATCTTTCGCAACTTCGGCCGCAGTGCGATCCTTGACGCTGCGCGGCAACTCCTGCCGCAGGTCGCCGAGCAGCACAGGCGGCGCAACGATGATCAATCGATCAAACGACTTCGAGGCGGCGGCCGCTTCCAATTCGTCACTGATGAGCTTGGCAAAGGATCGCTTCAACTTGCGATGCGGGTCGGCCTTTGGTTCGAATGCATGCCGTGCGGAACCGACCGAGTCATGCGATCGCGGCGGCCTGTCCTGTCCCAATTCGTGCGACGGCGGCAGATCTTGCTCGAGCGAATGACTGGAAACGATACGCAACGGCTGACCTATACCTTGCGTTTCCAGGACGCGGGCACTGCCTGCGTCTGCTACTAGGATCCATGTGCGCGTTTTTTGCATCGCAATCGTACCCTTCAAACAAAGAGACGTACCGGCGCCCACGATTGCGCCATGCTTTTTGATATGGGGCTACTCTCGACGATTTCCACCGGGAAACTTTGACGAGTATCAACGGAGCATATGCGGCAATCTCTATGATTGTCATTCGCCGCAGAGGGGACGGATTTGGATCAAATTGACCACAACGGGGTGACGCCGCAGCCTCAGCTCAAGCGATCGTTGTCGGTTCCGCTGCTCGTGCTTTACGGGCTCGGCGTGACAGTCGGTGCCGGGATTTACGTGCTCGTGGGGGCTGCTGGCGCGCGCGCAGGTGCGCTTGCGCCTGTGGCGTTTCTCGTAGCTGCGGTGGTCATGGGGCTGACCGGTGCTGCCTTCGCTGAATTGGCGGGCCGCATGCCGCTCAGTGCCGGCGAGGCTGCCTATGTTCGCGCTGGCTTCAATTCAGACGTCGCGGCGTTGCTGATCGGCGCGTGCGTGTTGGGCGTCGCCACGATCTCGGCGGCGGCCATTGCCAAAGGTGCCGTCGGCTATCTGCAATTCTTTCTACCATGGCCGGCCGCCGTTCTCACCGTGATGACGGTGCTCGCGATGGGATTGATTGCGTCCTATGGCATCCGAGAGGCTGTCTCGGTTGCTGCGGTGATGACCGTCATCGAAATCGCCGGGCTCACCGCCATCATTGTCGGCGGCTTTGCGCAGGATCCGAAGGTGCTCGGCAATGCGGCGGCGGCGGTAGCCCATGCGACGTTCGACGCCGCGGCCTTTCAAGCCATAGCTGGGGCGTTTCTGCTCGCGTTCTTCGCGTTCATCGGGTTCGAGTCGATTGTCAATCTCGCGGAGGAAGCCAACGCGCCGGTGAAGGCTCTGCCGAAGGCGATCCTGCTGACACTCGTCATTGCGACGGTGCTCTATGTCGGCGTGGTGATCGTCGCGCTATCTGTCGTACCTGTGCGTGAGCTCGGCGCGTCCAATGCGCCTTTGAGCTTGGTGTTTCAAAGGACGACGGGCGGTTCACCGGCGCTCATCAGCGGCATTGCAGTGATTGCGACCCTCAATGGGATCATAGCCCAGATCATTCTGGCCTCGCGCGTGATCTATGGCTTGTCGCGCCAACAGGTTCTGCCCGCGTGGCTTGGCACGCTGAACGAGCGGACGCAGACACCGCAGCTGGCCACAGCCATCGTGACGGCTGCCGTGCTCGCGCTTGCCTTGCTGCAGCGGATCGACCGGTTGGCGGATGTCACGAGCCTGCTAATGCTGGCCGTCTTTCTGGCCGTCAACGCGGCCCTGGTCGCCATTAAGCTGCGGCGTGATCCGTTGCCGCCCGGTGTCGTTGTCGTGCCGATCATCATTCCGATCTTGGGCACGTTGACTTGCGCCGTGATGCTCGCCGTCGGCTTGATGCTCTAGGACTACAGTCCGGCCAGGGCCAGGCGTTTGACTTCGGCTGCGGTCATCCCGCCGGCGCGTAGGGCGCGCAAAGAGGTGTCGCCGGCGCTCTTCGAGAGCTTTCGGCCGTTTGCGTCGGTGATCAACGCGTGATGGTGGTACAGGGGTTCGGGCAGGTCCAATAGGATCTGCAATAGCCGGTGGATGTCGGTCGACGCGAAAAGGTCACGGCCACGCGTAACATGGCTGATGCCTTGCCGAGCGTCGTCGACGACGACGGCGAGGTGGTAGCTTGCCGGCGTATCCTTGCGGATGATGACGGCGTCGCCCCATCGTTCGGGATGAGCTTCGACGGTTGTGGCGTGGCCGTCAGCGTCGAGTTCCAGGAAGGTGAGCGGCGCTCCCCTCAGTTTGGTCCGGGCGCATTCGATGGCGCGCTGCATATCGATGCGGAGCGCGTGCGGCAAACCTGCTTTCATATCTTCTTCAATTGCCGCGGGCTGGCGATGCTTGGAGAGGCCCGGATATAGCGGCACGCCATCGGGGTCAGTCTTGCCGGGGTCCGATGCTGCCAGAATTTCGGTGCGAGAGGCAAAGCAGGGGTACAAAAGGCCCATGGCGGATAGGCGATCGGCTGCGGCGCGGTAGGCTGGGAAGTTCAGCGATTGGCGCAGGACCGGCTCTTCCCAGCTGAGGCCGAGCCAGTGCAGATCCTCGAAGATGCCAGCTATGAAGTGTTCGCGCGTGCGAGCGATGTCGATGTCCTCGATCCGCAGGAGAAAGCGGCCGCCGTTGGATCGTGCCCAGCCGTGTGCGACAAGTGCGGAGCGCGCATGGCCGAGGTGAAGCTCGCCGTTCGGCGACGGTGCGAAGCGGGTTATGACCGTTTGCTGCTCTGGCGATGGCACGCCAATGCTCCTTGCTGCCAGTTTCGGGCGCGATAGTGTGTGATCATGCGGAAGCCGACAAAGCAAGTCACGAGCGCGGAGGCGGCAATCAGGCCCTCCGGGGCGCGGGTGCGTCCGACTGGCGGTGGCTTGAAGGGCGATGCCGTCGAGCGAATTATCGTGGACGAGACGGATATTCGCGACGGTATTCGCGCGCTCCGGCGCAAATGCGCGGTCATGCGACGTTTGCACGATATTGCCGGTGATCCGCCCTTGCGGCGGCATGCGCCTGGGTTTGCGGGCTTAGCGCGGATCATCGTCGGGCAGCAGGTGTCCGTTGCCAGTGCGGCTGCCATCTGGAAGCGCTTCGAAGGCGTCGCTGTGCCGATGAATGCTGACAGGGTCGCGCGGCTCAGCGACGATGATTTTCGGCTGGCCGGACTGTCGCGGCCGAAGATCAAGACCTTACGCAGCATCGCTGATGCGGCCGTTCGTGGCCTCGACCTCGAGGAGCTAGCGCGAATGGATGAGGCGGAGGCGCGGCAACGGCTGCTTAGTCTGCCGGGGATCGGTCCTTGGACCGCGGACATCTATTTGATGTTCTGTGCGGGACGTGCCGATGTGTTCGCCCACGGTGACCTTGCGCTCCAGATTGCGGCGCAGATGGCTTTCGAGTTGGATCGACGGCCTACCGCAGACGAATTGGCGGTGTTGGCGCAGCGCTGGTCACCATGGCGGGGAGTCGCTGCCCGTGTGCTCTGGGCGTACTATCGTGTTTTGCGCGAGAGCAAGTCTGGCGTTCCAATTTAGGATGCTCAAACGCCCATCTCGGTGAAGACGGCCTCGGCTTCCTTGATGGCGTGATTTGCTTTGGGGACGCCGCAGTAGATGGCTGCCTGCAAGACGACTTCCTTGATGTCGCCCTTCGTCAGGCCATTGTTGAAGGCGGCGCGGACGTGCAAGCGAAATTCGTCCCAGGCGCCCAGGGCGATCATCATCGACAAAACGCAGCAAGAGCGCGTCTTGCGTTCAAGTCCTGGCCTCGTCCAGATCTCTCCCCAGGCGTAGCGGGTGATCAGGTCTTGAAATTCGCTGTTGAAGGGGTTGAGCTTCGCTTGTGCCTTGTCGACCCATGCATCGCCCAGCACCGAGCGGCGAACTTTCATCCCTGCGGCATGGCGTTCACGGTCATCCATAAGTGTAGCTCCCTTAGCGTGCCATTCCATAAGCACCCAGCAGTGCGCCTTGGATCAACATGACGCCAAGCCAATGCATGCTATCGATTATCGTCAGTGACCACTTCTGCATTTGGAACTGGTGATTGACGATCTGCGTGGTGACGACAAATCCGAGCCAGAGGAACGCCGCAGTGACGAGCCCGGTCATGGCCGTCGCGGGCGATCCGCCTTTGGACAGGTGAAGGATGACGCCGGCCAGCATCCACGCCATTACAAGCTGGCAAAGCAGAGTGATGATGAACGGGTGAGCAGCGTTACCCTTGCGGGCCTGGATCTCTTCCATGGTCAGACCGGCTGCTGCCATCCATTGCTTTGACAGCGCGCCGTACCAGAGGCCGCCGAACAGGAAGCTCGCGATCGCAGCGACTGGCAGCATCCAAGCATTGAGTCCAACGAAAAATTTCATGATGCTCTCCCCTCCGTCGTATCAAGATCCTCGACTGCCATATCAATACAAGCTTCCACAGCAACGGCATCGCCGAGATGATTGGCCAGCGCCAGGACCAGCTTCGCCAACATGAGGCTTTCGCGCTCTGGGCCCGCACGATCGATCGCGCCGGCGAGCTTCTCGTAGATTCGCTCGAGGTCGGTGAAGGGCATTGGCGAGGATTGTTTCATGATGTTGCCTTGCCCATGGCTTTGTCGAGGGCGTGCAACAAGGCATCGGGTTGGGGTGATGGGAACCGCGCTGCGACATGGAGATCTGGACGTAGCAAAAACGTTGTGCCCGCGGATGCGCCATAAATGCGGGCTGCTTCGCTTTGAGCGCCACAGAGCGTGGTGCGGAAGAGCGGATCCTTCGCTTTCATAGCGGCTTGCAGCTCGAGCGGGATTGCCGGGTCGGCACTTGCCGCGAATGTCAGCAAGGTAAAGCCGCCGGCGGGTCCGTCGAGAAGGAATGTGCCGTCTGGATTGCGCACATTCGGTGCCAAAGCGCCAAGGCGCGGGCCGTCGCGGGCATCACCCGTTTGCGTCAGGGGGCTGTCCGCGTAGGTGTAGGGCTGCATCTGTCGCGGATCTGCGAAGGCACGAGCGAAATCGTGGCGGAGTGCCAGCGACAAGACGGCTTCGCGCATGAGCCGGTAGCCGCGCGTCGGCGGTGTCATGAAGCGGGTGCTCTTGCCAGCATTTGCGAACACATCGAGCGTCGCGCCACGCCGTTCCGGCGTGTAGCTGTCGAGCAAGGAGGACTGAGACCAGCCATTCAGGACGTAAGCGAGTTTCCAGCCAGCGTTGAAGGCGTCTGCGAGGCCATTGTTGAGGCCGCGCACGCCGAAAATTGGTACGATGTGGGCGCTGTCGCCGATGAACATGACGCGTCCGTGTTTGTAGTCATCGAGCGCCAATGTGTTGGCGGTGTAGATGCTCCACCATTCGAGTTCCCAGGTGCCCTTGTGGCCAATGTCGTCGAGGATCGCGGCAAGACGGGAGCGAATGTTGTCTTCTCGCGTCGCCTCCGCGCCAGATTCGCCCGGCTTGAGCTGATAGTCGATCCGCCAGATGTCATCGGGTTGCTTGTGGACGAGAACGGTGCCGCCGGGGTTCGACTTCGGCTCGAAAAACGCGCGGCGTTCCGTTGGATAATCGTGCTGCATGCGCACGTCGGCGATGACGTAGTGCCCCTCGTAGTTCTCGCCGTTCAGGCGCAGACCCATGAGCGAGCGCAGCGGACTGCGGGCGCCATCGGCAGCAAGGACGTAGTCGGCGTCGAGATTGTATTCACCAAAGGGCGATTTGATGCGGAGGGTGACGTGGCTATTGGCTTGATCTAACGCGACGGCATCGCTCTGCCAGCGCATATCGATGAGCGGTTCAGCGGCAACGGCATCGTGCAGAAACTGTTCGATGTATTGCTGCTCGAGATTGTACATCGGCAGATACTTGTCGTTCGGCGCATGCGGCATCTCGAACTGATAGATCTGTTTGCCTCTGTAGAAGCTTTTACCGCGCGTCCAGCCCAGGGACTTAGCGAGGAATGGTTCAACGACGCCTAGCTGCTCGAATATTTGAAAGCTGGGGCGGGCAATGCAGATAGCGCGGCTGCCGTCGTTGAATGTATCCTTTCGGTCGAGAAGGACCGAGGCTATGCCGTAGCGGGCCAACGTCAGGGCGGCAGTCATGCCGATGGGGCCTGCGCCGACGATGGCGACGGTGCATTCCTCCTGTCCGGATTCATGTCCCGGCACGCGGCGAGCGGGGAATGTCGGATACTTGAAGTAGAGGCTATCGAGCATGCCTCGACCGGCGGGCCGCATGGGGTGTGCTCCTCGAAGACGTCTTACGTCTTCGAGCCTTTGGAGCGCGCGGTCAAGCGTGCGCGGCCCTTCTTGAAGTCTTCCGAGACGGACATCGCAAGCAGGAGATCGCTATCGCCGGCCGACAAGAGAGTATCGCCACCGTGGGTGGCGGCCTCAATACCGCGTTTGACGAAGCGGGTGGCAAGGCGGGGGCGCGCGGCGATCGTTTCAGCCATCTTCACTGCTGTGGGCAGAGCATGGCCGGGCTCGGTGACGTCATCGATGAAGTTGAGCCGTCTGGCATCTTCAGTAGTCCATTCCGCCGGTGTCAGAAGAAGACGGCGTGTTGCCTGGGCGCCGAGCAGACGGACGAGGCGAGGGACCGAGTGCCATGTCATGTGAAGGCCGACGCCAACCTCGGGTGCGGCAAAGCGGGCGTTGTTTGCCGCGATGCGGAAGTCGCAGAAGGCGACCATCGCGAGACCGCCGCCGAAGCAGATGCCTTCGATGGCTGCAATGGTGGGGACTTCGATCGAGCCGATCGCGCGTACGAGTTTTGGTCCGTATGTCGTCAGCTGATGGCGCTCTTCGAGAGGCAGATCATCGAGGCGGTCCCAGACTGGCTGTCTAAGGTCCATACCGCTCGAGAAGATATTCGCCGCCCCGGTGAAAATCACCGCGGCGACCGTGCGGTCACGTGACAGGGTGTGCGCGGCCTCTGTCAGCGCGTCCATGATGGGGAACGAGAGCGCGTTGCCGCGCCCCTGCCGGTCGAAACGCACAATTGCGATGTCGCCTCGGCGCTCTATGGAGACGGCAGGATCGGTCATATCAAGTCTGCTTTGAAATGTTGACACCGAGCGAGGACGTCGCGCCCGGAGTCGCGCGGGCATCGCGGGGGCGCCACTGGCCTAGATCGACGGCTGCTATGAAGCGCTCGACGGTGGCGTTGAACAGTGCGGGGTCTTCTAGATTAAGGGCGTGGCCTGCACCTGGGAACATCGCGAGTTGTGAATTCGGCATCAGCCGTTTCATCCAGACGTTTACGTCGATGCAGGGCTCGTCCTCGTCGCCTACGATCAGCAGGGTCGGCTTACTCAGCGATTTCAGTTCGGCCTCGATCTCGTACAGCGAGGGACGTCCGGCCTGAACCTGCCGCAGAGTCTTTGCGGCAGCGTGTGCCGGATGCTCTGTAACGTGCTCGCAGAAACGCTTCCAGGCGATCGGGTCTTTGTTGAGTAGCTGTACGCGCGTCGCGCCAAGGCCCATGGCTTCGCCGGCGATCTTGCCGCCAACCTCGAAGGCGGACGCGGCCGCGTGGCACTCCTTCTTGAAGGTGTCGCGGGTTGCGAGAGGTGCGCCGGAGCCGGCGCCCGCGGCGATGATTGATCGCACGCGTTTGCCGTGTTCGATTCCGACCATCAGTGCTGCATAGCCGCCCATTGAGAGCCCAACGACGTGGGCTGTATCCACCTTCGCTGCGTCGAGGACGGCGACGACATCATTTGTGAAGAAGCTCTGGCCGTAGAGCTTTTCTTCTTCGGGGCAATCGGATGGTGGGTAGCCGCGGGCGGCCATGGTGATGCACCGGTAGCCGCGCGAGAAGTAGCGCATCTGGTCTTCCCAGCTACGGTGATCGCCGGCGAATTCGTGGACGAAGATAATCGGTGTGCCGGTGCCGGCTTCTTCATAGTAGATGCGGGCGCCGTTGGAAGGTGCGTGGGGCATGCGTTGTTCGTCTCGCGCTGGTTTCGTGTCAGCACCGAGTATCGCTTCGGCTATGGCGTGCCGTAAACCCTTTCGATGACCTCGTGCGCTGCAAGGCTGCTAAGCCGTTCGCGGCCAGCAAGAAAGGTGCGTATCGTTGTGACGTTGTCGGCGAGAAATGACGTGTCCAGGAAGTTGTCTACGACGCGATGGCCGTGCGTGCGGGCAGCATCGAGGCAGAAGTCGAGATAGAGCGGGAACGGCAGGATATCGTCGCGCCAGAGCTTGCCACGATAGTACTGGCCGACGCGCTGCTCATACTCGTGCGATGAGCCGCACTTTGCGCGATAGGCATCGTCAGTGCTTTCGGTGCACATGAGGCCGCGGCCACCGCCGCATTGGCCTTCATATTCAACTTCGATCCAACCGTATCGATGCTCGCGTTCTTCGAGTGCTGGAAATTCGGTAGCCGGCACTTCGAAGGCCGCGCAGATCATTCTGGTCGTCCCGTCATGCCTGGTCGCACAGGATGAGACGGTTCGGTCGCAAGGCGAGGCGCCGAATTTCGAAATGAAAACGATGCCGACCTTGTTGAAGATGCGGCGATAGCCACTGACCGTGACGAGGCGATAGTTCGCCAATCCCGGTGTCGTGCGGCGCGCGGAGGCTTCTGACAGGAGAGAGCCGAAGCCGATGATGGTGAGTGTTTTCTGCGTCATCTGAGACAGGATCGCGGGCGACACCGCCATGGTCTGGCGGGTCGCCCACAACGTCTCATCTCACTGGACAACCTCGAACAGGCCAGCAGCGCCCATGCCCCCGCCGATGCACATCGTGACGACGACGTTCTTGGCTTTGCGGCGGCGGCCTTCGATCAGCGCGTGGCCGACGAGACGGGCGCCGGAGACGCCGTAGGGGTGGCCGACGGCGATGGCGCCACCATTGACGTTGAGTCGGTCGTTCGGAATCCCAAGCTTGTCGCGCGAGTACATGACCTGCACGGCGAAGGCTTCATTGAGTTCCCATAGATCGATGTCTTCGACTTTGAGGCCGGCGCGCTTCAAGAGTTTCGGCACAGCGAAAACGGGGCCGATGCCCATTTCGTCGGGCTCGCAGCCTGCAACTGCGAAACCCTTGAAGATGCCGAGCGGCTTCAGGCCGCGCTTTGCCGCTTCCTTGTCGGACATGACAATCGCCGCCGAGGCGCCGTCCGAGAATTGGCTGGCGTTGCCGGCGGAGATGACGCCGCCTTCGATGGCTGGGCGGATCTTGGCGATGCCTTCATAGGTCGTGTCGGCGCGGATGCCTTCGTCGTCGCGCAGCGTCACTTCTTCTTCCCAGGTGCGAACGACCTCCTTCTTATCGTTCATTTCGGCTTTCATCATTTTGACGGTGATGGGTACGATTTCGTCGTTGAACTTGCCGGCCTGCTTGGCGGCCGCGGCGCGCAATTGGCTTTCGACGCCATAGCGGTCCTGGGCTTCGCGCGGGATGTTGTAGCGCTTCGCCACCATCTCCGCGGTCTGGAGCATGTTCCAGTAGATGGCGGGGTGCACCTTTTCGAGGGCCTTGTCCTTGCCGTTCTTGCGGTTCATCTCGTTCTGGACGAGCGAGATGCTTTCGACGCCGCCGGCGGCGTAGATGTCGGCCTCTCCGGCGATGACGCGCTGGGCTGCCATCGCAATGGTCTGTAGGCCCGACGAGCAGAAGCGGTTTACCGTCACACCGGACGTTGTGATCGGGCAGCCGGCTGCGAGCGCGATCTGACGGCCGATGTTGCCGCCGGTTGCGCCTTCGGGATTGGCGCAGCCGATAAGGACGTCCTCGACCTCGCCCGGGTCGACCTTGGCGCGCTGCATGGCGTGCTTGACGGCATGGCCGCCCAGCGTCGCGCCGTGGGTGTTGTTGAGGGCGCCTTTCCAGGACTTGGCGAGACCGGTACGGGCGGTCGAGACGATGACGGCATCTACCACGGGCGTTTCTCCTTTGAGTCAATTGTTGGCTGCATCAAAGCCCACGGCGCTGGGAAGTGCAACCGAACTCGGTGATGGAAGAGGTTTGTCGGCCGGGCCGGAATAGGCGGGCCGCGTATTTGCATCGATAAGTGGGTTGATCGGCCGGCGTACGGGCGGCCAAGATAGCGGTAAGGGATCATCCTTGGAGTTTCGCTGACATGCCGCTTCGCATCGCCATTGGCGGGTTTTTGCACGAGAGCCACTCGTTCGCGCCGCGGCCGACGACGTACCAGGACTTCGTCAATCCGGGAGGGTGGTTGCCGCTGATCTCGGGCCCGAAGTTGCTTCAGGAGATTCGCGGCCGGTCGGTGCCGTCGGCTGGCGCGCAAAAAGTCGCTGAAGAGGCCGGTGCGACCCTCGTGCCGCTGACGTGGGGGTTCGCAAATCCGGCGGGACATGTGCAGGACGAGGCCTTCGAGCGGATCGCGGCAAAGATCTGCGCTGGACTGTCGGATGCACTCGATGCCGGGCCGCTGGATGGCGTCTACCTTGATCTGCATGGTGCCGGTGCGGCGGATTCCTTTCGTGACCTTGAAGGTGAACTGGTGCGTCGCGTGAGGGCGATCATCGGCAAGACGCCGCTGACTATCAGTCTCGATCCGCACGCGAACTTGACCAAAGAGATGGTCGAATTGACGGATGCGGTCGCGCCGTTCCGCACTTATCCGCACGTCGACATGCCGGCGGCAGGTGCGCGTGCGATGGAGTTGCTGCTTCAGCGGATCAAGCGCGGTAAACCGTGGGCCAAGTCGTTCCGCCAGGTCGACTTCCTCATTCCAATTACAAGTCAATGCACCGAACTCGAGCCGATGAAGGGCATCATGGCAGAGCGGGCTAGGCTCGCGGGGCAGAACAAGTCGGCTGAGTTGGCGTTCTGCTTTGGGTTTCCGTATGTCGATTTTCCGGGGTGCGGTCCGGCAATGGCGGCTTATGCCGAGACACAGGCGGAGGCCGACGCGGCAGCAAGTGGCATGCAATCGCACTTGATCAGCAAGGAAGCCGCCTGCGCGCTGGATGTGGTGCCGGCGGCGGCGGCCGTGGGAGAGGCAATTCGTCTCTCCAATTCGGCCAAGAAGCCTGTCGTTATCGCCGATACGCAAGATAATCCCGGCGGAGGTGGTCATGGCGACACGACGGGCATGCTCAAGGAGCTCATTGCGCAGGGGGCGCAAGGTGCCGTGCTCGCCATAATGAACGATGCCGAAAACGCCGCTGCGCTTCACAAGGCGGGTGTCGGCGCGACGTTGAAAGTGAAGCTCGGCGGCAAGTCGGACGGCGTGCCGCTTGACGTCACGGCCAAGGTTTTGAACCTGACCGATGGCAATTTCATTTGTACGGGGCCGATGGCGAAGGGTAATCCGGGGAACCACGGTCCGACGGCGCTGATCGAGGTTGCGCCTGGTATTCGGGTGATCGTCGTGTCGAAGAAGGCGCAAGCCTATGATCAGGCGCTGTTCCGGCACGTCGGGATCGAGCCGAGCGAGTGCAAGATCCTGGTGTTGAAGTCATCGGTGCACTTCCGCGCGGATTTTCAGCCGATCGCCGAGACGGTGATCGTCGGCATCGCACCGGGGCCCGTCGTTGCCGATAGTTCCGTCTTCCCGTTCAAGGATCTGCGGCCCGGGATGCGGCTCAAGCCGCAGTCTTGACGTTATCTGGCCTGTCTCTGGCGGCGAATGGCCGTTGACGAGAGATCGGACAGCGGCCCGGTGAGGAATGTCCAGGCAGGGGTCTTCCTCGTGAGAATCTCGCGGCAGCGGGCTTCTGGTACGCGTGCATCGCCGTAGCGCCGCGCTGCGGGGCTCGACAGCGCCTTCAAGTGCCAGCCGGGCCGGTTGACGACCGCGATGGGGACGCGCTCGAAGATCGATCGCCAGCGGCGCCAGCGATGAAATTGCGCGAGGTTGTCGGCGCCCATGAGCCACACGAAGCGCACGCCCGGGTGCTTCATCCGAAGGTGTGTCAGGGTCGCTGCCGTAAACGTCGACGGTAGGCTGGCCTCGAGAGCCGAAACGGTGACGATCCGGGGGGGTGCGATTGCCTCAGCGGCGATGAGGCGCGTCGTCATTGATGCCAATTCTGATCTGTCTTTCAATGGGTTGCCTGGTGTCACGAGCCACCAAATCCGGTCCAGGCCGAGGCGATGGTGGGCGATGCGCGAAATCAGGACGTGCCCTTGATGGGGTGGATTGAAGGAGCCACCAAGCAAGCCAATGGTCTGACCCGGTAGAGCGAGCGGGGCTTTGAACCTGCGGGTCTGGAGTTCCTTATCCATAAGCGCAGTTATCAGCATCGCTGCGGAAATGGGAACTGGCTTCAGGGGAACAAATTTGCAGTGTTGGTTTCCGGGGCCCGGCATGATCTGCTAGGACGACCGTGAACCGCAAAACAACGCGGTCGAAATTCTTGGGAGGAACTCGATGACCATCAGTCGCCGTAAGTTCGTGGCCGCCTCTGGCGCGGCTCTCGCGTCGCCGTATGTTTGGACGTCCTCAGTACTGGCGCAGTCGACTGTGACGCTGAAGCTGCATCACTTCCTGCCGCCCGTGTCGAATGGCCACGCGAAGATGCTGGCGCCATGGGCAAAGAAGGTCGAGGCCTCGTCCGGCGGCAAGATTAAGATCGACATCTTCCCGTCCATGCAACTCGGCGGAACGCCGCCACAGCTCTACGATCAGGTTCGCGATGGGGTGGTCGACATCATCTGGACGTTGCCCGGATCAACACCCGGACGCTTCCCCACTACTGAAGTGTTCGAACTGCCGTTCATCTGCGCCCGCCGCGGTGTTGTGAATGCGCGAGCTGCGCAGGCATTCGCCGACGCCAACCTCAAAGACGAGGTCAAGGACGTGAAGTTGCTCTCGTACTGGGCGCATGATCACGGCCTCCTCCATACGAACAAGGCGATTGCGACGCTCGACGATTTGAAGGGGCTCAAGTTGCGCAATCCTACCCGGTTGGCCGGCGAGGCCTTGAAGGCGCTTGGCGCCGTGTCCGTCGGCATGCCGGTGCCGCAGGTGCCGGAAGCGCTGGCGCAGAAGGTGATCGATGGGGCGGTCGTGCCGTGGGAAGTCGTGCCGGCCGTCAAGGTGCACGAACTGACAAAGTTCCACACCGAAATTCCGGGGTCGCCGACGCTCTACACGGCAAGCTTCTTCCTCGCCATGAACAAGGCCAAGTTCGACGGTCTTCCAGCTGAGCTCAAGACGATCATCGACAAGGAAAGCGGTGACGCGTTCGCGACGCTTGCTGGCGGCATGTGGGACGATCAAGCCGTAACTGTCTCGGAGATGGTCAAGAAGCGGGGCAATACGATCTCGTCGATTTCTGCGGACGAAAAGACGAAATGGATGAAGGCTTGCGAGCCCGTTACCGCGAAGTGGATCGAGGATATGAAAGCCAAGAACCTCGATGGGGCGAAATTGATCGCGGCAGCCAAGGAACAGATTGCAAAGTTCGACAAGGGCTGATGCGCGAAGGGAAGCACTGGCGATAGGGGGTGCGGCTCAGACCGCGCCTTCTTCCTGCGTCATGGTCTCGTACAATAGACGGCCTGCGTTGGTGAGTTGCTGACGCTTGAGCTTTTGGGCTTCATCGCGGTCCTGGCGCCGGAGCGCGTCGAGAACGTCGCCATGTCCGCGACCGATAGACGGCCCTGGAGGATGCTTCGCCAAGTACTTGGCGCGTGCGTGGTGCGTCTGGTCCGTCAAGATCCGGCAGAAATCTGAAAGCCGCGAATTGCCGGCAGCCGCTACGAGGTATACGTGGAAGTTGCGTTCGGCTGAGGCCCATCCCTCGACATCGTTGCGTTTGAGCGCTGCTTCCATCTCAACCAAGGCATCCGCCATTGCGTTGAAATCTTCGTTGCGCAGGCCGCGCTCAGCGATATGCCGCACAGCAAAAACTTCCAACTCGATCAGCAGGTCGTAGATCTGACGAATATCAGCCGCGGAAATGGACAGGATCCGTACTCCGTGTCTCGGGCGGACTTCCACCAAGCGCTCTTCCGCGAGACGGATTGCCGCCTCGCGCACGGGCGTGCGGCTCATGTGGAGCAATTCCGCCAGTTCCTGCTCGAGGTACTGTGCACCTGCGGGCATCTCGCCCGATAGAATTCTGCGCCGGATCTCGTGATAGGCGCGCAGAGTATTGTTCATGCGCTCACTGGTCGAAGCGGGTTCTTGCGAACCGCGATCGTCTTCCAGCGGCTTTTGGAAAAGAGCCCGATCGTCTGCGTCAGACTTTGCGATTCGCGTCATCGGTTACTCTGTTCACGCTCTAAATTCTGCTCAAGCAGTATCAAACACGTAGTGAGTGAAGGTTCAATACTGACTGATTTGAAATTTCGGAGGTAATGATATTCTCGTGGGTCAGTGATTAATGCGCCGGCGTAACTTTGCCTTGCACATGCCTCGGCTTGTCGCCTTATCATGTCACAGCCGAAAGAGCCGGGATCGTTTACTGCGTCGCAGGGCCGATGAACGGTGCGGCAAGAGATCATCTGATCGTCGACAGGAGCATTGGTCTTGATTGCGATAGGCAGCATTCAAAAAGTCGCCGAGAGCCTGATGTCCAAGGCTGCAATCGAGATTCCGGAGGACTATCTCAGTGGCTTAAGGGCGTGCGCGCGGACCGAGACCGGCGATCTCTCAGCGTTTGTCATCAAGGCGATGCTCGACAACTATGAGGCCGCCAAAGAGGATCGCCGAGCGATGTGCGGCGACACGGGGGTTCCTCGTTGGTACGTCAAGTTTGGCAATGACGCGCGTGTTGAAGGTGGGCCGGTCGCGCTCGAGGCGGCCTTAAGACGAGCCACGGCTAGGGCGACCCATGACGTCCCCCTCAGGCCGAACCGTGTGCATCCGCTGTGGCGCACAGACCACAACAACAACGTCGGCATCAATGCTCCGGAGATTGAGTACGCCTTTCACCCCGACGGAGATTGGGTCGATTTGACGACCGTTCACAAAGGGGGGCTATTTGGCTCCGACTATCGCATGCTGTTCCCGGGGGATGGCATCGAGGGTATCAAGCGATTCTTCCTCGATACGCTTGTTTCGTTTGGCAAACGTGGTCTCGCGTGCCAGCCGGCGATCGTCGGCGTCGGGCTCGGCGGATCCAAAGACACCTGCATGGTGCTCGGCAAGCAGGCGTCGTGCCTACGCACGGTTGGTTCCCGCAATCCCGATCCGAAAATTGCCGCTCTGGAGGACGAGTTGAAAGTCCTCGGCAACTCGATCGGCATGGGGGCGATGGGGTTCATGGGCTCGTCGATGGTGGTCGATTGCCACGTCGAAGTCGGTTACTGCCACACCGGTGGTATGCCAATGAGTGTGCACATGTTTTGCTTGTCGTCGCGTCGTGCCACAGCGCGGATGCATGCGGATGGCCGAGTGGAATATCGCACCGATCCCGAGTGGTTCACTGACTATTCGCGGCGAACCGGCGTCGAGTGGGAAAGCGTAGTCGCGGATGCGGCGGAATAGTTGAAATACAAAAAGGGCCGCCCACCGGTGCGCATCCGGCGGGCGGCTGATCCTGCACAATCTGACTCTCTCAATCTCAGCGCGGCAGATCGCTGCGGCCCATCAGCGCCTTGTCGATGGCGTGAGCGGCCTGCCGGCCCTCGCGGATAGCCCAGACGACGAGTGACTGGCCGCGGCGCATGTCGCCGGCAGCAAAGATCTTCGGCTTTGACGTCGCGTAAGCGCGATCGTCCGCCTTGACGTTGCCGCGCGGGTCGAGTTCGAGGCCTGCGTCCGTAATCATGTCGTCCTGCACCGGCGAGACGAAACCCATTGCCAGTAGAACCATGTCGGCTGGGATCTCGAACTCGCTGCCCGGGATCTCCTTGAATTTGTCATCGACGCGGGCGCAAACGAGTTTCGCAACCTTGCCGCCTTTACCTTCGAAGCGCTTCGTCGTCACCGCGAAGTCGCGTTTGGCACCTTCGGCCTGCGATGAGGATGTCCGCATTTTCATCGGCCAGTTCGGCCAGGTGAGGTCTTTGTTTTCCTTCTCGGGCGGGGCTGGCATGATCTCGATCTGTGTCACGCTCTTGGCGCCTTGGCGGATCGACGTGCCGATGCAATCGGAGCCGGTGTCGCCGCCGCCGATGACGACGACGTGCTTGCCTTCGGCGGTCTCCTCGGTGCCGGTGCCGAGAGGTTCGCCGGATACACGGCGGTTCTGTTGCGGCAGGAAGTGCATGGCGAAGTGGATGCCGCGGAGGTCGCGGCCGGGCACCGGCAGGTCGCGCGGTTTCTCCGCGCCTCCTGTAAGCAGGATCGCGTCGTAGCGCTTTTCAAGGTCTGTGATCTTCACATTGCCGCCCACGTGGGCGTTGCAATGGAACGTGACGCCTTCAGCTTCCATCTGCTTCACGCGGCGGGCGATGAGATCCTTTTCCATCTTGAAGTCGGGGATGCCATAGACCATCAAGCCGCCCGGCCGGGCGTTCTTCTCATAGACGTGCACGTTGTGGCCAACGCGGGCGAGCTGCTGGGCTGCGGCCATGCCGGCGGGGCCCGCACCGACAATTGCGACTTTCTTGCCGGTCTTGGTGTCAGCTGGCTTCGGGACGATCCAGCCTTCCTGCCAGCCCTTGTCGACGATAGCGCATTCGATCGTCTTGATGGCGACCGGCTTGTCTTCGATGTTGAGTGTGCACGAGGCCTCGCATGGTGCTGGGCAGATACGGCCGGTGACTTCTGGGAAATTGTTGGTCGAGTGCAGGTTTGCGAGCGCTTCCTTCCAGTGGCCGCGATAGACGAGGTCGTTCCAATCGGGGATCTGGTTGTTGACTGGGCAGCCGTGCGTGGTGCCGGGCATGCCGGAGTGGCAATAGGGGATGCCGCAATCCATGCAGCGGCTCGCCTGCGTGCGGACCTCCTTCTCGGAAAGCGGCACGACAAATTCGTTCCAATGCTTCACGCGTTCCTTGGCCGGCGTGTAAGCGCGGTCCTGGCGCTCGAACTCCATGAAGCCGGTGATCTTACCCATGGCATGCCTTCCTGTCGTGTCGTTCGTCTCGGAATACTTCAATCAGTTCAGGCTCAGCGCTTTTTCGCAAAGCGCGATCCATTTTCGGACATGCGGCCGCTTCGAAAGTTCGAACCCGCCTTCCTCGGCGAGGCGCGTATAGGCGAGGAGCGCGATGTCGGCGATGGTGATTCCGTTGCCGACGAGGTAGCTCGACTTGGCGAGGTGCGCGCTCATCAGATCGAGCGCTTTCTCGCCGCGCTCGACTTTGCCCGGATCGCGCGTTTCCTTCGATTTGCCGAGATACTTCGGATGCATGTGGAAGCGGCACGTCGCGATGTTCGGTTCGTGGCTGTACTGCTCCCAGAACAGCCACTCGTCGATCTTTGCTTGTGTCCAAGCGTCGTCCGGCAGTAGCGCGGAGCCGCGCGCGAGATAGCGAATGATGGCGTTGGACTGCGCGAGATACTTGCCGTCGCCGAAATCGACGGTCGGCGTCTGCATCGCCGGGTTCATCGCCGCGAACTCTGCCGTGCGCGCGCCACCCTTAATGATGTCGACGTTGATCCATTCGTACGGCAGGCCGAGATGGTCCGCCGTGTACTTGACCTTGAGGCAGTTGCCCGAGCCGTAGTCGCCGTAGATTCTCATCACCGACCCTCCGGGCCGGCGTAGGCGCGCTCGACCTTGGCGACGCGCATCTCGTAGTGTTCGTACCAGCGCTCCTTGCCGTGTTTCTGGGCGAGCGCGTGCTTGCCATGTGCCTTCCAGGCGCGGATCGAGTCCTCGTCCTTGTAGTAGATCACGGCGATGCCGAAGCCCTCGGCGTTGCGGAGAGACTCGCGGCCGAGATAGCCTGGATGCTCGGTTGCCAGCCGCTCCAGGTTCTCGAGCATCGGGCCATAGCCGTCATCCGTCGTCGTGCGCTTCGAGGTGAAGATCACGGCGTAGTACGGTGGCTCTGGTGTTGTCGCGAATGTCGCGGGCATCGGTTGATCCGTCATTGCAGTCTCCTCTCCCCGCGAGCGGGGAGAGAGAGCTCAGTCACTCAGCAGCCTTGGTCTTGGCCTTGGATTTCACGCCGATTTCCATGACGTCGAAACCGGTCTTGTCGGCGGATTGAACCTTCGCCATTTCGGCGAGGGCGCGGCGATATTCGACCGGCATGACTTTCTTGAACTTCTTCTGCCATGACGCCCAATCGGCGAGGATCATCTTTGCCTTCGACGAGTTGGTATAGTGCGCGTGACGCGTGATCAGCGCATGGAGGCGTTCGGCATCATGGCCGCTCATATCGGTCATGACGTCGACCAGTCCGTGAGCCGCAAGGTCACCGCCCTGGCCTTCAAGTTTCCGCATCACCTCTTCCTCGGCCTCCACGGGCGCGAGGTCGATCATGGCGAGGTTGCATTTCTGCTCGAAGTCGCCGGCCTCATCGAGGACGTATGCAATGCCGCCGGACATGCCGGCTGCAAAGTTGCGGCCGGTGTTGCCGAGGACGACGACGACCCCGCCCGTCATGTATTCGCAGCCGTGATCGCCGGTACCTTCAACGACGCAAATGGCACCGGAGTTGCGCACTGCGAACCGCTCACCCGCGATGCCACGGAAGTAGCACTCGCCTGAGATCGCGCCGTACATGACGGTATTGCCGACGATCATGCTCTCTTCGGGCACGATGCCCGACTTCGGGTCCGGGCGGACGATGATCTTGCCGCCCGAGAGGCCCTTGCCGACGTAGTCGTTGCCTTCGCCGACGAGGTCGAGCGTGACGCCCGCCGCGGTCCAGGCGCCGAACGACTGACCGGCTATACCCTTCAACGTGACGTGAATGGTGTCCTCGGGAAGTCCGGCGTGCCCGTAGCGGCGCGCGACTTCGCCCGACAACATTGCTCCCGCAGCGCGGTCACGATTCGAGATCTTGGCTTCGATCTTGACCGGCTTCTTCTTTTCCAGAGCCGGCTTTGCTTCCAAGACGAGTTTCTGGTCCAGAACCTTTTCGAGCCCGTGGTCCTGACGCTCCTTGTTGTAGATCGCGACCGTGTCCGGAACGTCCGGCATGTGGAATAGCCCCGAGAAATCCAAGCCGCGCGCCTTCCAGTGTCCTATGGCGCGCTGCTTGTCGAGCATGTCTGACTGACCGATCATTTCGTCGAAGCTGCGATATCCCAAGGCAGCCATCAACTCGCGCACTTCTTCCGCGATGAAGAAGAAGAAGTTGATGACGTGCTCGGGCTGGCCCTTGAACTTCTTGCGCAGTTCCGGGTCTTGTGTCGCGACCCCGACGGGGCAGGTGTTGAGATGGCACTTGCGCATCATGATGCAGCCGGCTGCGATCAGCGGTGCGGTTGCGAAGCCAAACTCGTCGGCACCCAGCAACGCGCCGATGACAACGTCACGTCCCGTGCGGACGCCACCGTCGACCTGTACTGCCACGCGGCCGCGCAGCCGGTTCATGACGAGCGTTTGGTGGGTTTCGGCGAGGCCGATTTCCCACGGTGAGCCGGCGTGCTTGATGGAGGTTAGCGGCGACGCGCCTGTGCCACCTTCAAAGCCTGCGATGGTGATGTGATCGGCGCGCGCCTTGGCGACGCCTGCAGCAACCGTGCCGACGCCGACCTCGGAGACGAGCTTCACTGATACGTCTGCCTTCGGGTTCACGTTCTTCAAGTCGAAGATCAGCTGTGCGAGATCCTCGATCGAGTAGATGTCGTGATGCGGCGGCGGCGAGATGAGGCCGACTCCGGGTGTCGAGTGGCGGACCTTGGCGATCGTCGCGTCGACCTTATGGCCCGGGAGCTGTCCGCCCTCGCCGGGCTTCGCGCCCTGGGCCATCTTGATCTGCATGACGTCGGAGTTGACGAGGTACTCGGTCGTCACGCCGAAACGGCCGGACGCGACCTGCTTGATGGCGGAGCGCATCGAGTCACCGTTGGGAAGCGGCTTGAAGCGATCCGCTTCTTCGCCGCCCTCGCCAGTGTTCGACTTGCCACCGATGCGGTTCATGGCGATAGCGAGCGTCGTGTGAGCCTCGCGGCTGATCGAGCCGAAACTCATGGCGCCCGTCGAGAAGCGCTTGACGATCTTCTCGGCCGCTTCAACCTCGGACAGTGGCACTGGGGTCCGGCCGGTATCTTCGGCAGACTTGATACGGAACAGGCCGCGCAGGGTCATCAGTTGCTCAGACTGATCGTTGATCTGCTTGGCGTAGTCACGCCATTTCTGCGGGATCTTGCCGGCCTTCGCGTCCTTGACGTCCGTCGAACGTACGGCGTGCTGCAGGTCTGCCACGACGGAGGGACGCCACATGTGCGCCTCGCCGCGGGTGCGCCAACCATATTCTCCACCGACTTCGAGCATCGATTCCAATTGCGGCACATCACCGAAGGCTTGGCGATGGCGCTCGACGGTCTCGCGCGAGATCTGACGGAGGCCAACGCCTTCGACTTGGCTGTGAGTGCCGGTGAAGTAGCGCTTCACGAACGCGTCTTTCAGGCCGACCGCATCGAAGATCTGCGCGCCGCAGTAGCTCTGATAGGTCGAGATACCCATCTTCGACATGACTTTGAGCAGGCCCTTGTCGATCGCCTTGATGTAGCGCTTTTGGGCCTCTTTCAATGTCAGTTTCTCGTCGAGTTCCGGAAGGATCTGTTCCAGGGTCTCGAATGCCAGGTATGGATTGATCGCTTCGGCGCCAAAGCCCGCGAGTGTTGCAAACTGGTGCACTTCGTGTGCTTCGCCAGTCTCGACGACGAGGCCAACAGACGTGCGGAGGCCCTGCTTGATCAGGTGATGATGCACCGCAGATGTTGCGAGCAGAGACGGAATCGGAATCCGATCCGGCCCGGTGTTCCTGTCAGACAGGATGATGATGTTGTACTCTTTCGAGCGCACTGCTTCTTCCGCTTCGGCGCAGACGACATCGAGCGCCCAGCTCATGCCATTGACGCCCTTCTCTTGCGGGTAAGTGATGTCGATGGTGATCGAGTTGAACTGATTGTCCTCGACTGCGCCGATCTGGCGAATGCGTTCGAGATCCTCGTTCGTAAGGATCGGCTGATAGACTTCGAGGCGCTTTTGCTTTGCGGTGCCTTCAAGGTCGAGCAGGTTCGGACGCGGGCCGATAAAGGAGACCAGCGACATCACGAGTTCTTCGCGGATCGGGTCGATCGGCGGGTTCGTGACCTGCGCAAAGTTCTGCTTGAAGTAGGTGTGCAACAGTTTGGGCTTGGACGACAGCACGGATACTGGCGTGTCAGTGCCCATGGAGCCGATCGCCTCCTGGCCGGTATGGGCCATCGGTGTCATCAACAGCTTGATGGCTTCCTGCGTGTAGCCGAACGCTTGCTGCAGATCGAGCAGCGAGACGTTGGTCTTCTTCTTCACAGGCTTCTTTGGCAGGGGAAGATCGCCGACCTGGATCTGGGTGCGCTTCAGCCATTGCTCGTAGGGGTGACGCGCGGTGAGGTCACGCTTCAGCTCGTCGTCGGAGATGATGCGGCCTTCTTCGAGATCGATCAGCAGCATTTTGCCCGGCTGCAGACGCCACTTCTTGGCGATGTTCTCTTCCTTGACGGGAAGAACGCCCGACTCGGACGACATGATGACGACGTCATCCTTGGTGACGAGATAGCGGGCAGGGCGCAAACCGTTACGGTCGAGCGTCGCGCCGATTTGACGGCCATCCGTGAACGCCATGGCGGCCGGGCCGTCCCACGGTTCCATCAGGCACGCGTGGTACTCGTAGAAGGCGCGGCGCTTGTTATCCATCAGCGGATTGCCGGCCCAAGCTTCAGGGATCAGCATCATCGCCGCATGAGCGAGGCTGTAGCCACCCATCGTGAGGAACTCGAGGGCATTGTCGAAGCAGGCGGTGTCGGATTGGCCTTCGTATGAGATGGGCCACAGCCGCGAGATGTCCGTACCGAAGAGCGGGGACGACACGCTCGCTTGGCGCGCCGCCATCCAGTTGACGTTACCGCGCAGGGTGTTGATTTCGCCGTTGTGGGCGACCATGCGGTAAGGGTGCGCGAGCTTCCACGAGGGGAAGGTGTTGGTCGAGAAGCGCTGATGGACAAGCGCCATCGCCGAGACCATGCGCGGATCTGACAGGTCCTTGTAATAGGCCTTCACCTGGTACGACAGGAACATGCCCTTGTAGACAAGTGTCCGGGAAGACAGCGACACAGTGTAATGGCCGATGTCGCGACCTTTGTAGGCGTCATGAAGCGCGTTCGAGACGACCTTGCGAACGAGATAAAGCTTACGCTCGAATTCGTCTTGATCCCGCATCGACTTCGGGCGGCCGATAAAGAGATGGCGATGGACGGGCTCGGCGTCCTTGACGGTTTGTGACAGCGACGCGTTGTCGACTGGGACCGAGCGCCAGCCGAGGAACTCGAGGCCTTCCTGGCGGATGAGGCGCACCCAGACCCGCTCGCAGTGTGCGCGGAGGCGCTCGTCCTGCGGCAAGAAGATGTGGCCGACCGCGTAATGGCCGGGCTTTGGCAAATTGATCTTCAGCTTGGCGCATTCTTCGCGCAGGAAGGCGTCGGGGATCTGGATAAGGATGCCGGCGCCGTCACCCATCAACGGGTCTGCACCGACCGCGCCGCGATGCTCGAGGTTTTCGAGGATCTCGAGGGCGTCGGACACGATCTTGTGCGAGGAGCGCGACTTCAGATCGGCAATGAAGCCGACGCCGCAAGCATCGTGCACTCGTTTGGCATCGAACAGTCCTTGGGAGGGCGGCGCCGTTCCGGCGGCCCGGTCCAGATTGCCAGCGTCCTCGTGAGCTGAGGAGATCCGTTGGTCGGACATGGTCGAACCCTGAGTTTGGCCCGGCGTGGCGGCTGTCTGCCGACACGGCGATAGCGTGCTGCACTGCGAAAGGAAGTCGTTTATGGCAAGGAAAGTGTGTCCTGCCCAATGCTTATTTGCACGGGGCTGGCCACATAGCCAAGCCTTTGGAATTATGCCGCAACCGCTCCCGGGGGAAACAGCAGCCGCGCGAATGTCAGCCCTTAAGCTGGGTCGCGAGAGGCCACCGACGAGCGGAGGTAGGCAATTGCACTTCTGCCGGCTTTCCGAGGCCCTGCGTGCCGCGTCGATACCGCGCACGAACTCCGGGACTCAGCCTTGATACCGGCAAACAAGGTCACAATAGCTGACCTAATTTCTTTTGCAAGTTGAAATTGCGGGCGCCGATGCCGATCACGGTCGTTCGTCGATCGAAAAGCGCAAAATCCGCACAGGAACCATGGACGCCCGTCATGTGCGTGCTACGCTGGCGGCACGTGGAGGTCGCATCGCTTCATAGTCGTTGACCGATCGAAGTTCATAGCGAAGCTTATTTTTCGCGCGCGACAGAGGTACGACATCGAACGAATGGCAGCCGGCAAAGAAGCTGCCTCAATCAAATCAGTAAGTTGCTTGGAGGAAAGCACACTATGAAGCTCGTTAAAATGGTCATCAATGGCCGAGAGGTCGAGGCCAGCGTCGAACCGCGCACGTTATTGTCTCAGTTTATCCGAGAGCAGCAGCGCCTAACGGGAACGCATGTCGGCTGCGATACGAGCCAATGCGGCGCCTGCGTTGTTCATGTCGACGGCAAGGCGATCAAGAGCTGCACCATGCTTGCCGTGTCGTGCGACGGTTCGAGCGTCACGACGATCGAGGGATTGCAAGATGGAGAGACCCTGCATCCGATGCAGGCTGCCTTCCGCGAGCACCATGCTCTGCAATGCGGGTTTTGCACCCCCGGCATGATCATGGCCGGAGTCGATATCGTCGCTCGGAAGGGCACCAATCTCGACGAGAAGACGATCCGCGAGGAACTCGAAGGCAACATCTGCCGCTGTACGGGCTACCATAACATCGTCAAGGCGATCCAAACGGGTGCTGCGGCCATGGGTGCCGCGCAGTCCAAGCAAGCTGCCGAATAACGCGATCACGCGAAAAGATCAGGAGTTACCCTATGACCACTTCGGGCATCGGCGCGTCCGTCCGCCGCGTCGAGGATCTGCGCTTTATCACCGGCCGCGGCCAATATGTCGACGACATCAGCCGGCCGGGCCAAACTTACGCAGTGTTCGTGCGCTCACCGCACGCGCATGCCAATATCAAGTCGATCAACACCAAAGCTGCGCGCGCGGCGAAGGGTGTGGTTGGCATCTTCACCGGGGAAGATCTGCAAAAGGACAAGGTCGGCGGGCTTATCTGCGGCTGGATGATCCACTCCAAAGACGGATCGCCGATGAAGGCGGGTGGCCATCCTGCTCTCGCAGTCGGTAAGGTGCGGTACGTCGGCGATCACGTCGCCGTCGTTGTTGCAGAAACGCTGGCGCAGGCGCGTGATGCCGCTGAGCTTGTCGATGTTGACTACGAAGTGCTGCAGCCGGTCGTCGACCTCGGCAAGGCGCAGTCTGCGGGTCAGCCGCAGGTTCACGCGGAAGCGCCTAACAACACCGTCTATGACTGGCATCTCGGTGACAAGGCCGCGGTCGAAGCCGCATTCGCACAGGCAAAGCACGTCACCAAGCTCGACCTTGTGAACAATCGCCTTATTCCGAACGCGATGGAGCCGCGTGCAGCAATTGGCGATTACGAGCCCGGCACCGGCACGTACACGCTCTATACGACAAGCCAGAATCCGCACGTCGCGCGTCTGGTGCTGTCTGCATTCATCGGCATCGCGCCCGAGCACAAGCTTCGTGTGATTGCTCCCGACGTTGGCGGTGGCTTCGGGTCGAAGATCTTCATCTACGCCGAAGAGACCGTCTGCATCTGGGCGTCACGCAAAGTGAATCGGCCTGTCAAGTGGACGGCCGATCGAACCGAGGCGTTCCTCGCCGACGCGCACGGTCGCGATCATGTCACCACTGCCGAGTTGGCGCTGGATGGAAATGGGAAGATCCTGGCTCTCAGGGCGAAAACAAAAGCCAATCTCGGCGCCTATCTGTCTACCTTCGCTTCTTCGGTGCCGACGTACCTCTATGCACCTCTGCTTTCGGGCCAGTACAACATCCCGGCGATCTATTGTGAGGTGGATGGCGTCTACACGACGACGGCTCCGGTCGACGCCTATCGCGGGGCCGGACGTCCAGAGGCAACGTTTGTCGTCGAGCGTTTGGTCGAGGTCGCGGCGCGACAGTTGGGAATCGATCCGGCGGAATTCCGGCGGCGAAACTTCATCACGCAGTTCCCTCATCAAACGCCCGTCATCATGGCGTACGATACGGGTGACTACGACGCATCGATGCGCAAGGCCCTCGAACTTGCAGACTACAAAGGCCTTGCTGCTCGCAAGGCCGCGAGCGCTGCAAAGGGCAAGCTACGCGGTATCGGCTTCTCGGCCTACATCGAGGCCTGCGGTATCGCACCATCGGCAGCGGTCGGTTCGCTCGGTGCCGGTGTCGGGCTTTGGGAATCCGCCGAAGTGAGGGTCAATCCAGTCGGAACTGTGGAGATCCTGACCGGCTCGCACAGTCATGGGCAAGGGCACGAGACGACGTTCGCACAGCTCGTTTCGCATCGTCTCGGCGTGCCGATCGAACAGGTGTCGATCGTGCACGGTGACACGGACAAAGTGCAGATGGGCATGGGCACCTATGGCTCGCGCTCGGGCGCTGTCGGCATGTCGGCGATCTACAAGGCAATCGACAAGGTGATCGTCAAAGCGACGAAGGTGGCGGCTGCTTGCATGGAGGTGCCGGAAGACACCGTCGACTTCCAGGATGGTATTTTCAGTGCTCGTGGCACGAACAAGAAGATGGCGTTCGGTGAGGTGGCTCTTCAAGCCTACGTCGCGCACAAGTTCGATACCGAGAAGATCGAGCCGGGCCTCAAGGAGGGTGCGTTCTACGATCCGAAGAACTTCACCTTCCCGTCCGGTGTGCACATCGCTGAGGTCGAAATCGACCCGGAGACCGGCGTGACCACCGTCGAACGGTGGACCGCCGTCGACGACTTCGGGACGCTGATCAATCCGATGATCGTCGAAGGCCAAGTGCACGGCGGGATCGCACAAGGTGTCGGTCAGGCCATGCTCGAGGGTACGGTGTACGATTCGAGCGGTCAGCTGTTGACGGCGAGCTATATGGACTATTGCATGCCGCGTGCTGATGACCTGCCATCCTATACGGTGGCGATGACGCACACGCCGTGCCCGTCCAATCCGCTCGGCGTCAAGGGCTGCGGCGAGGCCGGTGCGATCGCTGCGCCACCCGCGCTGATCAATGCCATCACCGATGCGCTCGGCCACGAGAATATCGCCATGCCGGCAACGCCGCAGGCCGTTTGGCGGGCCGCGCAAGCATCGCCGCTCAAAAAAGCCGCCGAGTGAGGGAGAGAGAGCCATGTACGCATTCGACTATCGACGCCCGCACTCGCTGAACGAGGCCGACCTCGCGCTCAAGGCCATGCCTGGCGCGAAGTTCCTTGCTGGCGGTCAAACCCTGCTGCCAACTATGAAGCAACGGCTGGCTCGTCCTGACGCGCTGATCGATCTTGGCGCCATCCCCGAACTGAAGGCGATTTCGGTATCTTCCGATGCGCTTACGATCGGTTCGATGGTGACGCATGCCGCAGTAGCGACGTCGGCTGAGGTGAACAAGGCGCTGCCAAACCTGGCAGCGCTTGCCGAGGGTATCGGTGATCCGCATGTGCGCCATCGGGGAACCATCGGCGGCTCAGTCGCCAACAACGACCCGGCGGCGGATTACCCGGCGGCCTTGTTGGCCCTTGGTGCGACCATCCATACCGACAAGCGAGCGATTGCGGCGGACGACTTCTTCCAGGGGTTGTTCACCACTGCGCTTGATGAGAACGAGATGATCACATCGATCAGCTTCGCTCTGCCTGCGAAGTTCGCCTACGCCAAGTTTGCCAATCCAGCGTCTCGGTATGCGCTCGTTGGTGTCGCGGTGGCGCAAAGAGGTGGTGACGTTCGTGTTGCTGTCACCGGTGCTGGGCAGAGCGGTGTGTTCCGCGTGCCCGCGATGGAGGCGGCTTTGAAGTCATCGTTCACATCGCAAGCCGTCGCCGGTGTAAAAGTGGATGCATCGACTCTGAGCAGCGATATTCACGCTAACGCCGACTATCGCTCGCATCTCATCGCGGTGATGGCCAAGCGTGCAGTCGCGGCGATCGCATAACAGTGAACGAGTGGGCGCACGACGGTGTCGTGCGCCCCTTTCGAGTCTGAGACCTGGAGTTTCGATATGGCTGTGAACATGAGCGGGGAATACGTTCTACCCGCTGATAAGCAGACCGTCTGGGCAAAGCTGAACGACCCCGAGGTTCTAAAGGCCTGCATCCCCGGATGTGAGGAGTTCACTGCTGAAGGCAATAGCTACAAAGCGACGGCGAAGGTGAAAATCGGCCCCGTCAGCACGCGCTTCAAGGGCACCGTGACTCTGTCGGACCTCGACCCGCCCAATAGTTATCGCATCAGCGGGCAGGGTGATGGCGGCATATCCGGCTTTGCCAAAGGTGGAGCGCGGGTTCGTCTCGAGGATGCCGAGCAGGGCGGCACTAAGCTGTTGTACGACGTCGAAGCGGAGGTCGGTGGCAAGATCGCGCAGCTTGGTAGCCGTCTGATCGCAAGCGTCGCCAAGAAGAATGCCGATGAGTTCTTTGCGAACTTTGCGAAGGTTTTCGCGTGAAACCGCTAGGGCAGCAGGTTCGCTGAGGGGAACCATGCGAGGCTCAGGTCGTTTGCCAATCACTCACGCTGGCTAACGAAGGAGCCTCCACAAATGCTCAAGTCCATTGCAATTGCGATTTGCACGATCGGCCTGTCAACCGCTGCATTCGCTCAGACGTCAACGACTCCATCCGCACCGTCTACGACGCCTCCGGCTGCAACTACCGCTCCGGGTTCAGGCTCGTCGGGCTCGGGTGTCACGACAGGCTCGACCACGAAGTCTGCCGCTGACTGCGAAACCAGTTGGAAGGCGGCCGATAAGAATAGCGATGGCCGTCTCGACCAAACTGAGATGAACTCGGCGAAGTCGTCGCTTCCCGCGTCGTTGCAGAGCGCTGCAAGTGTCGCTCAGACTCAGTACATGACCGCCTGCCAGGGCCGCTGATGCATGAATGAGTCTTGAAGTTGGGCCGCCGGAGCAGACTTGTTCCGGCGGCTTTTTGTGTCCGCTATCGGCTGGATTGTGCGATTGCAGGGTAGTCCGTGTAGCCCTTTTGATCGCCACCATAAAACGTTGTGCGATTGTAAGCGGTGAAGGGCGCGCGTGTGCGAATGCGTTCAGGCAGGTCCGGATTGGAGATGAAGTATCGGCCGAACGCGATTGCATCGGCATGGCCGGCCGCTACCATTTCCTCTGCACTTTCTGAGGTGAAGTTTCCTGCGGTGATGAGACAGCCGTCCCAAAGTGGCCGGAAGAGCTCGGCGCCTGAAGGTACATCCTTGTGGTCGACTTCGCGCTGGCCGGCGCCGCTTGCGCGTGGCTCGATCAAATGCAGGTAGGCCAGTCCAAGCGGCTGCAATTGACCGACAACATACGAATAGAGCGGCATCGGATCTGCTTCGCCACTATCATTTGCCCTTCCATAGGGAGACAAGCGGATGCCAACGCGCTGGCCGCCGATTGCGTTGGCCACCGCTCTGGTGGCGTCCAACATCAGGCGTGCGCGATTCTCGATGCTGCCGCCGTATTGGTCTGAGCGCGTGTTCGTTCTCGATTGCAGGAATTGCTCCAGCAGGTAGCCGTTGGCGCCGTGAACTTCGACGCCGTCGAAGCCCGCGGCGATTGCATTGCGTGCGGCCTCTACGTAAGCGGAGACGATCCCCGGCAGCTCGGAGGTCTCCAGCGCCCGCGGCGTTTCAAACGGTGCGGGCTCTCCCGAAGCAGTGAGCGTGTTGCCTGCGGCTGCTATGGCGGACGATGAAACCGGCAATGCACCTCCGGGCTGCAACGTCGAATGCGTCACGCGGCCCACGTGCCAGAGTTGAAGGACGATATGGCCGCCCTTGGCGTGCACGGCGGCGGTGACTTTCCTCCAGCCTTCGATTTGCTCGCTCGTGTGGATTCCGGGAACTCTCGGACCGAGATGGGCTGTAGGGCTGATGCCGGTCGCTTCTGCGATGATGAGGCCGCCTTTGCTGGCGCGCTGGCTGTAGTATTCCGCATTGAGTGCATTCGGAACGTTACCCGGAATGGTTGCCCGCATTCTGGTCAGGGGCGCCATGACGACACGGTGGGAAAGCTGCCAGGAGCCAATCCGTAGAGGCTTGAACAGATGTGACGGCATGTTTTCCCGCTATGACTAGAGGCAGTCCACCGAACGTCGTCTCGGTGAAATTAAAGGGAAGGCTTTAAGTCTCGTGAAGTTGTGGCGATCCCGGCTGGAGTCGAACCAGCGACCTAGTGCTTAGAAGGCACTTGCTCTATCCAACTGAGCTACGGGATCATAGGCGCTATTGGGATATTCCAGCTCGGCTTGGTGTGCAAGCGGAGCGCGATTTGCCGTCACCGTAGGCTATCGGTCGCGAAATCGTAAATGCGGCCATTATGGTCACAGTCGGCCGTCAAGAACTTCAGGAAGCTGGGCGCTATATCGCCTGGGGTCTTGAGCGTGTTCGGATCTTCGCCTGGAAAAGCCTTAGCCCGCATGTGGGTGCTGATGGGGCCAGGATTGATGAGATTTGCCCGCACTTTGGTGGATGCGACCTCGTGCGCGTAGGTTTTCACCAGAGCTTCGAGGCCTGCCTTTGAGACGGCATAGGGGCCCCAGTAAGCATTCTTGGCCTGAGCTGCCCCTGACGTGACGAAGACGGCGCGTCCTGCATCCGCGAGTTGGAGCAAAGGATCGAGGGTACGGATCAGACGCCAATTGGCGACCAGATTGATGTCCAACGTCTCCGTGAAATTGTCTGTGGTGATGTGGCCCAGCGGCGAGAGAGGGCCCAGGATTGCGGCATTGCCGACAAGGATATCGAGCTTGCCGAAGCGGTTGAACAGTGTCGGGCCGAGGGCGTCGATTTTTTCGCCGTGCTTCAGGTTCAACGTGACGAGCGTGGCTCGATCATCGCGACCTGTTGCCTTGCGCACTTCGTCGTCGACCTCCTCCAACGCTCCAGACGTTCGGCCGGTCAGGATCAAATGCGCACCTTCGCGCGCCAGCATCAAAGCGACGGCGCGGCCGATACCCCGCGTCGCTCCTGTGACGAGCGCTATGCGGCCAGCAAGGCGGGGGGCGGGCGCGGCCATGTCGAACGTCTCCGGTTCCAAAGGGCGAGCCGTTACTATCGACTGCCGACGTGTGATCTACCCCCTGCCCCGCGGGTCGGACAAGCACGTTATTTGATTGATCACCCTTGCGATTGGGCGGGTGAGGGGCCAAAGCGTTGTCTGAAAGAAGTCAACTGGAGGTTCGGCGTTGGGATTGCAAAGTCGACAACACGTTGCCGTCATTGGTGCTGGTCCCGCTGGCCTGATCGCCGCGGAAAGACTAGCGTCCGCTGGACTGACCGTTACGATTTTTGATCGGATGCCTAGCGCCGCGCGCAAGTTCCTGATGGCTGGGCGAGGAGGGCTCAATCTCACGCACAGCGAACCGCACGGCAGCTTTATGGCGCGCTATGGTGATGATGCGCCGCCCATTTTGACCGATGCAATCGAGCAGTTTCCGCCGAGCGCTTTGATTGCATGGGCTGAGGGCCTTGGCCAGGAAACGTTTGTCGGTTCGAGCGGGCGCGTATTTCCGAAGACGATGAAGGCGTCGCCGCTGCTCCGGGCTTGGCTGCAAAGACTTGGTGGTCTCGGCGTTACGTTTCGTCTGCGGACCAATTTGATCGGGTTGGATGAAAGCGGTGCTTTGGAATTTGACGCCCTCGGGACGCGCCAGCGAGAGACTTTCGATGCCGTCGTCCTGGCGCTGGGCGGCGCAAGCTGGCCGCGTTTGGGAGCCGACGGGAGCTGGGTTTCCTGGTTGCAGGCGCGGGGAATTAGGATCACGCCGCTGCGGCCGGCCAATGTTGGGGTGCGGGTCAATTGGTCGGATCACCTCAAGCAGCACTTCAGTGGACGCCCTCTCAAGCGTGTCGCCATCGGCCTGGAACCGGCAGGCTCCAAGGTGCGAGGCGAAGGCGTCGTCACGTCGTACGGGCTCGAAGGTGGTGTCGTCTATGCCATCGGCGAAGCGTTGCAAGAGCAGTCACGGCGAGGTCATGCCCTTGCTTTGACGATCGACTTGAAGCCGGATGTTCCTGTTGACGTGCTTGCGGCGAGGCTGGTTAGCGCTTCGAAGAAGCAGTCGCTTTCCAACACGCTACGCAAGCAAGCGGGATTGGATGCGGTCGCGATTGCGCTGCTCTTCGAGTCGGTTCGGTTTGCTGGCGCCTTGCCGCGGGATGCCTTGCCATTGGCGGCACGAATCAAAAACGTGACGGTGCCATTAGACGGGTTTGCCGGCATGTCGCGAGCCATCTCGACCGGCGGAGGAATCGAGTTCGGTGAAATCGACAAGCATTTCATGCTGAAGAAAATGCCAGGCGTATTTGTTGCGGGTGAGATGCTCGATTGGAGTGCGCCAACAGGCGGATATCTTCTGCAAGCGTGTTTTGCGACGGGAGTAGCTGCCGGGGAAGGTGTTAGGGCTTGGCTCGCGTCAGGCCGATCGCTGTCGCAACCCAGTGAAGTATGATGTCGTAGTGAAGCGCCGCCCACAGATGCCCTTCGCCTTGCATGACAGTCAGTTCTGCGTTCGGCAGTTTAGCCGCCAGGCGCTTCGCTGCGGTGACTGGAACATTCGCGTCGCGGGTGCCGATCCAAACATGTGCCGGCATCGTAGCTCTCGATAGGTCCAACTGGGCAATCTCGCGAAACAGCGCGAGGTCGATGGCTGGTCCGTTGGCGGTCGTCCGAAGGCCTTCAGTGAACGTGCGTAAAAGCCGATTGCGTGTATTGGGATCGTTCATAATCGCCTGATCGGGAGCGGGGGCGCGCATGACCGTAAGGCGTGCGGCAAGCGCGGGCGCATGGCGGACGGTGGCCTCGTAGGCTCCAAAGATGGCTGCTACTGTGCGCGGGCTTTCGGCGAGGGTGCGGAAACAGAAGCGATGAAATAGATCGACCTCTCCTGCAGCCGTGGCGTCTGCAACCAAGCCCACGGGGCTGATCAGTGCGAGGGCGGTGACGCGATGCGGACTGTGTGCGGCGACCGCTGTCGCATATGGTCCGCCTCCGCTGATCCCAGATACAGCGAATGTCCTGTGGCCCATCGATGTCATCGCATCGGCTATCCAGCGGGCGAAATTATTCAGCGTTGGTATCGGTGGCGCGGCGGTTCCGCCGTAGGCCCAGCGGTCGGGAGCAATAACATGTAGTGCTAGGTCTTTGGCGATGGCGTGGGTCATGGAGAACTTAAAGCGGGACCCCGGCGTTCCATGCAGCATCAGCAATGGTAAGCCCTGCGGGTCGCCGTAATGCCGCAAGAGGACGTCTGGCCCGCCGGGCACGGATACCAGCTCGTCACAACCTGGAAGATCGACGTCTACGTGCGCCATTTCAGCCCTGAGGAATGAACCAACCGGCAATCATTGCGCCGATTGCGCAAAGCAGTGCCGCCCATCGCAGCGCGCGGCAGGTCGTGCATGTGCTCGTCTGGCGCCGCTGCGATTTCAAACGAGCCGCTGCCTCCCAATTGCATCCTGAGTCATGCTGTTCCACAATAAGACTGTCCAATCCATAGGGATCGACCATGACGGCGAAGGCAAAGCAAAATCCAGCTTTTGCAAACATTGCACTGGCGGGCGGGCAGCGCACGCCCTTTGGTGATTTTGGCCGGTCACTTAGGGATGTGCCACTGTCGACTTTGGGTGTCCATGCGACGAAGGCTGCGCTCGAGAAGGCAGGCTTGAGCGCTGATAAGATCGACCATCTGGTGTTCGGCAATACGGCCCCTGTCGATGCCGACGGCTTGTTCATTTCGCGGAAGGTGGCGCTCGGCGCTGGGCTTCCGATTGAAAGTTCGGCGATGCAGGTCGTGCGAGCTTGCGGCACTGGAAGCCAGGCGATTGTTACGGCCGCGACGCAAATCGTCACCGGACACTCCGAGATCGCGGTTGCCGCGGGTGCCGAGAATTACTCGCGTGTCCCCTTCATCAATACGGATATGCGCTGGGGGCGAGGACGTGGCGCTTCAGTCATGGTCGACCAGTTGGACCACATCTATCGCTGCCCGTTTTCTTCAGCCTTGATGGGCGAGACCGCGGAGGAGTTGACAAGGCGGTTCCAATACCGCCGCGACGCAATGGATGATTGGGGTTACATGAGCCAGATGCGTGCAAAGGCCGCTCAAGAGAGCGGTTTTCTTGCGAGGCAGATTGCGCCAATCGAGGTGACGGAAGGGAAGGGTAAAGTCAGAATGTTCGCCGCGGATGAGTTTCCGCGTCCGGCAATTACCCGGGAGAAACTTGCGACGCTCAAACCAGCCTTCAAAGACGGTGGACAGGTGACGGCCGGAAATTCATCGGGCGTTACAGATGGTGCAGCTGCGATCGTGGTTGGCGATCTCAAGAGGTTGGAGCTTGAGGGTGTGCGGCCCGAGGCTCGGATTGTCGATTTCGCCGTGGCCGGTGTCGAGCCTGCCATCATGGGGGCCGGACCGGTTCCGGCCATCGGGAAGCTGTTCGAGCGAACAGGTATCAAGGTGTCGGACGTCGATTACTATGAGATCAACGAAGCGTTCGCCGTCGTAAATTTGCACGCGGAGCAACAACTCGGGATCCCGCGCGACATCACAAACCTCTATGGAGGCGGCATCTCGATCGGCCATCCACCCGGTGCTACGGGAATTCGCATGACGACAACAGCCATCCACCATCTCGCCAATACTGGTGGCCGCTATGCCGTCATATCAATGTGCCTCGGCTCGGGCATGGGAATGGCGACGCTTATCGAGCGATTGAATTGATGAGCGGGGCGGGGAGAGGCGAATTGAACGGGATGCCGCGCGTCGATCGGATCGGTGGACCAGCTCGTGATCAGCGGGTGGCGTTCTCGTTCGGTACGCTGATGACAAACCGTAAGCAGTACGACGAGTTTAGAGTTTCGATGATTGCGGCCGGCTTTTCGGAGGCCGACTGCGAATATCTCGTCGTCGACAACACTGCGGAAAACATCGGTGACGGCTATAGCGGCCTGAACGCTCTGTTGAACGAAGCGAGTGGTGTCTACACGATCCTGTGTCATCAGGATTTACTTGCAATCGATCCGCGTTCGATCCTGGAGCAACGCCTGTCGGATCTGAACCGGCTTGATCCAAGCTGGGCGGTTGCTGGCAACGCGGGCGGCCGGTACGCTGGCGAAGTTTTCCTGCACATTACAGACGCAGTCCACGGCGAGCAGAGAATGGGTCTGCTTCCGCAACCCGTGTTCACCTTGGACGAGAATTTCATCGTGACGCGCCGTGACCACCGCGTCGCGCTATCGGGCGATTTGAGCGGATTTCACCTTTATGGCTCCGATATCTGCATTGTTGCGGCGTTGCTCGGGTATTCCAGCTACGTGATCGACTTTCATCTCCGTCATCTCGGTGTGGGAGGCGCCTCTCCGTCGTTTTTTTCGTGCCGTCATGCGTTCAAAGCCAAGTGGTCGGAGCATTTGCGTCCGAGGGAGGTTCAAACTCCCTGCACCTTCATGTTCGTCGGCGGTTCGTCCGTCACTCGAACTCTATTGACGCCAGTCGAGCGGTCCTACTACCGGGTGCAGAAGAAGATCGCGCGCCGCCGCATACGATCAAGAATGCACCAGCACGGCGCTGAGAAATCTACTTCTTGAAGGGCCGAGCGATCTCCTTGGCGATCTTCTTCAGCGGATTTTTACGGTCCTCATAGCGCTGTTTGTAGTGCTGGAACTCATAGTGGTCATTAATTCCGCCACCCAAGCGGGCGTAAATCTGGCGAACTTCGTCGCGCGTTCGCTCGTCAAGTGACGGAGACAGCAAGTCCATCAAAGGTCCTGGCGGCAGGTCGCCATGCTGAAGTACGCCGAGCCCGTTTCCGTGCTTGAATTCGAATGATGGCCGGCCTTGCGATACCTCGGGCCAATAGCGGTACACGCCAAAGCCGTGGGTGCGGACTTGAGTGTCGTGAAAGAGGACAACGGCTGACGGCGCAAGCTTGCGAATCCAAGTCGTGTGGTCTTCCTTTGCGTCATCATAGAAGTGACGGCCGTCGACATGCAGAAGCTCGACGGAGCCGTCCTCGACATGGTGGAGCGCTTCAGAGAAGTACATTCGTTTGAGTTCGCCGATGCCGCGGTAGTGGAGGTCGACATGAGCTAGAAGATCGCGGTGCATTGCGTCGCCGATCTTGTCGACATGGCCTGCATGTTCGTCGCCTCTCCACGTGTCGACGGCAATGACGCGGCCAGGAATGCTCATTGTCTTCAGGGCTTGGCAGAAACATGCGAACGAATAACCGCGCTGGGTACCGAGCTCGACAGTCAGGCGTGGGCGCAACTGTTCGATGAGCCAGAACGCAAAAGGGCCGTGCTCGAGCCAGCCGCTTGGGACGATCCATTGGGGCATCACGAACGACGCCATCGAAATGAACTTTTGCAACGGGGCCCCCACGATTTGGATGACTGCGGTGCCTTTTGGCATGACGGCTGTGGTTTTTGAAGGTGATGTCAACGCGTTGGTGCTTTTGCTCCACTCCTATTGCTCAATAGCTCCTACTCTGGCAGTCAAGCCTCATCAGTTTTAGGTTGGGAACTATCAGTATGGATGCCGAAGCCGCCTTTGATGATCATCGTGTCGCGCTTGAGCAACGGTATGGACGCGGTTCCTTGCCGCCTGCCGGTCCTTGGTCGCCGGCCATCGAATTGCTGCTCAGTCATCGCTCTGTCCGCGGCTATCAGGGAAGAGAGTTACCCGTAGGTACGTTCGAGACACTTGTGGCTGCCGCGCAGTCGGCCGCGACAAGTTCCAACATGCAGACATGGTCGGTGATCGCCGTTCGTGACGCATCCCGCAAAGCTTCCCTGGCAAGGATTGCAGGCAATCAGAAGCATATGGAGCAGTGTCCGTTGTTCCTGGTGTGGCTCGCTGACCTTTCGCGCGCCAAGCGGATCGAACAGGAAGAGGGCGTTCCGCTGGTCACTTTGCCGTATCTCGAGTCGTTTTTGGTGGCGGCGATTGACGCCGCGCTGGCTGCGCAGAACGCCGTAGTGGCTGCGGAATCGTTGGGATTGTCGACCGTCTACATCGGGGCGCTCAGGAACAATCCCGAGGAGGTTGCGAAGCTGCTGGCTCTACCGGATGGCGCGATGGCTGTATTCGGGCTTTGTGTCGGGTATGCCGATTCGGAAGCGGTGAGCGAGGTGAAACCTCGACTGCCGCAGGAGTGCGTTGCGTTTGAAGAGGCGTACCGTGTGCGCGGTAACGAACAAGCTTTGCGCCACTCGTATGACATCAAGCTCGCTCAATTTTCGCAACGTAACGAGATGAGCGAAGACACGTGGACCAAGCGCGTTCAAAAGCGCATGGGGGCTATTGCCTCGATGGGCGGGCGCGACAAACTTGCCGACGCGTTGCGAAAATTGGGCTTCCCGCTGCGTTGATCGCCTTAAACCGCGCCGCGGCTGACGATCGAGCCCGTTTCAACGAGTTCGGTCAGCAGGGCCATGGTCGCGCGTCCCGAGCATGAGAACGGGTTCAACTCCGCGCGTTCAGAATACTTTAGCAACAGGCCAGGATTGACTGTCGCCAAATTGACTTGACCCATCGTCCAGTTACCAAAACTCCGCTCTCCGATTTCGTCATATGCCAATATGCGGACATCGTTGTGCCGGCTGTCACGCACGATCGAATTGAATAGATCGCAAACCTCCTCGCGCCCGCCTTCCAGCACTTGCACGAACGTGTTGCTGGTAAAGCAGAGCAGCCCTGTTATGCCCCGCTTCGGATTGTTCCTTCGCGACTGTTCGAGGATTTGATCCAGCAATGTTGCCGAGACCGGCATCTGAGTGCGGCTCGCGTAGAGACAGCGGACGAGCATCTAGTCCTCGACAGTAGGTTAGCGGTTGAGGCCGATCAGCGACAAGAACTCTCGCCGCAGCGCTCGATTCTTGAGAAAGGAGCCACGCATGACGCTGTTGATCATTTTTGAGTCCGGATCCTTCACGCCGCGCCAGCTCATGCAGAAATGATCGGCCTCCATGACGACTGCAAGCCCGTCTGGCTTAACCTTGTCAACCAATAGTTCAGCGAGTTGGCTGATGGCTTCTTCCTGTATTTGTGGGCGGCCCATGACCCACTCGGCCAAGCGGGCGTACTTGGATAAGCCGATCAGATTGGAATGCTGGTTCGGCATGATGCCGATCCAAAGGCGCCCCATGATCGGACAGAAGTGGTGGCTGCATGCAC